>QHWJ01000358.1 GCA_003222535.1 Acidobacteriota bacterium
TCTGACCAATCAACTGAAGGGCTGGCTGGCGACGTGGGGCGCCACGCTGCCGCGACGTCGCCCGAGCGGCTGGTGGACCACCGTGAGCGATTGGGCGGGGGCACCTCTGCCCGTCGAAGTGCAAGCGCGCGTGGCCCGGGCTGAGGCGCGCCGGGCGGTGCTCAAGGGGCAGATCGCGGAGCTCGACGCCCAGCAACAGGCCGCCGTCACCACCGCGGCGCCGGGGAGTGCCGTGCGCCAGTTGGTGCAGCTGAAGGGCGTCGCGACGAGGAGCGCCTCGGTCTTGCTCGACGAGGGCCTGGTGTGGCGCGCGTTCCAGAATCGGCGGCAGATCGGCGGGTTCCTGGGCTTTGCGCCGACGCCCTACGAGAGCGGGGAGTCGGCGCGGGAGCAAGGGATCAGTCGCGCGGGCAATAACCGGCTGCAGTCGATCAGCATTCAGCTCGCGTGGAACTGGGTGCGCTGGCAACCCGCCAGCGCCCTCACGGTGTGGTACCGCGAGCAATTCGGGAAAGGGAAGCGATCGCGCCGGATTGGGATTGTGGCGGTGGCGCGCAAGCTCGTGATTGCGCTGTGGCGGTATGTCACGACCGGCGTGGTTCCCGCGGGCGCCATCCTGAAAGGGGCACGACCAGTCGCGTAGGCTCGGATCGACGCGCTCACGCGCGCTGCGCACGGTAGTGTGTAGGGCCGCTCCAGGCGAGCGACCGCCACGGAGAAGGTGTTGCAGCATTCGTGTCTGGATTGAGACTGAATAGTCTCTGGGGGCCGCGCGATCCGCGCGAGCCCGGATAGAAGACGAGCGCTGGGTCACGAACCCCAGGCTTTGACCCAGACCCGCGTGAGGAGAGGACGGACAGCAGCGCAGCGCTTGGACGCTGCTGCTGCCGGGTGTCGCGAAGGACGCGCCGCCACGCTCATTCGGCGGCCGCCTACGCCGGCCCCGCTCTTGGGCGGGGGGCCGGCTTCGGCGGCAGCAGGATTCGAGGGTCTTCGTTGAGAACGAAGAACGAAGAACGAAGAACGTCGCTTAGAAGGGGAGCTTGACAGCGGCCCGACATAGAAGACACTGAGACACAGAGGCGCTCGACGCGGTCGGCCTGCACCGCAGGCCGAGCCGTGAGGCGTGCCAACCGCAAACGAACGACCGAGCCACGGTCCAGTGGTCGTTCGTTTGCGGTTGGCACGCCTCGCCCGCCGCTTCGCGGCGCCGCGTCGAGCGCGCTACCTGCAGCGTGTTCTTCTCTGTGTCTTTGTGTCTCTGTGGCCAAGTATGTCGTCGTATTTCTGAAATGGGGAACCGATCGCCGTCACGAAATACGTCACCGAAATTGTGAACTCGAGTACTTATCAGCCCGTGGTGACACGCGTCGTGTGCTCAGTAGAATCCGATTGCGCGTCCCCCGATCCCCACGCCGGCCCACAGCGTGATCGAGATGAGCGCCACCAGCGTTTTCCACGCCGGGCTGACGCGAGTCTCATCGGCCGCGAGCACTGTGCGACGCACCGTGAAGGTATAGATGATCGCCGAGGCCAGGAACCACATCTTCATCCAAAACGCGCCGTTGTAGTACAGCTTCGTGGGCTCCGACGTGTACAACAGCAGCCCCGTCGTCAGCATCACGATCAGCGTGCCGATCAGCCACGGCTCGATCTCCCGTGCAAGGGCCGCCACCGGCTTGCGCCGCACCCCCAGACCCATGAGGCGCATGTCAACGACCAGGACGACTCCCCCCATGAGCGCCAGCCCGAGGAGATGGACCGCCTCGATGACCGGAAACAACCACTGCGAATTGCGTATCGCAGTGCCCACCGCCGAGGCTTCGCACCATTGAAAGAATGGCAACAGGGACATGCGGAGGCCTGCCTTCTAATTCGCGACCTTGTCGAACCAGTTATACGCGATCATTCGACCCGCTACGACGATGCACGCCCACAGCACGAGAGACAGGACGCCCGCCAGCCGCGCCCTGAATGGTGCGACGGCGTCCCGATCCCAATCGGAGACCTCGAGCCAGATCCCCGAATGAAACACCCACACATTCAAGCCCGCCAATAAGAGCGCCACCATCTTGATCCTGAAGAAAATGTTTTCGTAGTACCTGACCGGTGCGTTCAAGAACGTCAACGCGCCGCTGATGACCATCACCGCGAAGCCTGCCGCCGTCCAGGGCAGAAGCCGCGTGACGACTTCCGACACCCGCAGATCGCGCATGACGAGACCGAGGAGCCGCAGGTCCAGAATCGTCGCCATTCCGAGAAACAGGCACAGCGCGAGAACGTGGACCGACTCGACGATGGGAAACGCCCACAGCGATTCGGCCATCGCCACGCTCGCGCGTGTCTCGGCCAGCCACTGGAAGAGACCGAGGAGGGACACTGGCCGGAAGCATACACAATTCGTGCGAGAGTGCGCGCCATGAAAGCGACGGCGGTGATTGGATGAAGCTTTCGCAAGAGCTCGTCGATGTTGCGATCTTGCGATGAGGCCGGCCGCGCGACGCGCCTTTCGACGCCGGCGAGCAAATCGACGTGCGTGCGAGCGGCGCGATCGACTCTACGCGTACAAAAATGCGCGGGGACGAGAGCGATGACACGGCGATGCCGGTTGACTTCGAATATTTGGCCAATTACGATACGTTCCGAGCCGGGAGATGTGTCCGATGCGAAAAGAGTCATTCCTCCTGATGGCCGCGGGCCTTCTGGTTCTCGCCGCCGCATCGGTATCGGCGCATCATGCCTTTGCGGCTGAATTCGATAAAGAGAAGCCGGTCACGTTGAAGGGAACCGTGACGAAGATGGAGTGGATCAATCCCCACTCCTGGATTCACATCGAGGTGAAAGGCCCGGACGGCAAGGTGGTCGTCTGGATGGTCGAAGGCGGCGCCCCGAACGCGCTCCTCCGGCGAGGTTTTACCAAGGATTCCCTGCCCGCCGGAACGGTGATTCTCATCGAGGGTTATCAGGCGAAGAACGGATCACACAAGGCGAACGGTCGCGACATCACGTTCGCCGATGGGAAAAAACTGTTCGTGGGGTCGTCGGGCACAGGCGCTCCGGGAGAGAAACCCGAGAAGTAACCGCGCGGGGTCAAGAGAGGTCTCCCCCCCAATGCAAAACCGGCTCGGAGGCGGGCTGATCGCGATTGCGGCGATCGCTGCAGGTGCTGTCTTTTCGCCATCGATGAGCCCGTCCGCGGCTCAGACGCGTGCGTTCACCGTCCCTCGCACAGCCGATGGCAAGCCCGACTTGAACGGCATCTGGCAGGCCCAGAACACGGCAGACTGGGATCTTCAGGCCCACGCCGCGCAAGCGGGACGTCCGGACCTCGGCGCGATCGGCGCAGTGCCCCCCGGACTCAGCGTGGTGGAGGGCAACGAGATTCCGTATCGGCCGGCGGCGTTGGCCAGGAAGAAAGAGAACTTCGAGAAGCGGATGACCGCGGACCCGGAGATCAAATGTTACCTGCCGGGTGTGCCGCGCGCCACATACCAGCCCTTTCCATTTCAAATCATCCAGACTCCCGCGGCGATCCTGATCAGCTATGAATTTGCGAGCGCCTCTCGCGTGATCCGCATGGCCCAGCTGAAGCCGGCTCCCGTCGATTCCTGGATGGGGCAGTCGAGCGGCCGCTGGGACGGCGACACGCTCGTCGTCGATGTGACCGGCTTCAACGGCGAGGCGTGGTTCGACCGCTCGGGGAATTTCGCGAGCGACAGCCTGCACGTGATCGAACGCTACACGCTCATCACTCCCGATGCCGTGCTGTACGAAGCCACGATCGAGGACCCGAAGGTGTTCACGCGACCCTGGAAGATCAGCATGCCCTTGTATCGTCATCTGGAAAAGAATGCCCAGCTGCTGGAGTTCAAGTGCGTGGAGTTCGCCGAAGAGCTGCTCTATGGGCATCTGCGCAGGAAGCCGGTGAAATGATGAAGGTGTTTCACATGCTCGAGCGATTTTTGCCCCTGATGGGATGTCTCGTGCTCGAGATCGCGGGAGGTTCGCCGGCGGCGGTGCCCGTCGCCGCTCAGGGCCAGCCGCCCGCGTCAACGGCAGTTGAGGCGAAGAAACCCTGGACTCTGCCGCGGACGCCCTGGGGCCACCCGGACCTGCAGGGGATCTATACGAGCAACGACAACGTCGGTGTCCCCGTGGAACGGCCCGCTCAATTCGGAGAGAGGCAGTTCCTGACCGACGAGGAGCTCGCGGCGCGACAAAAGCAAGCCGAGAAGGCTGCGAAGGACGAGAAGGGCGATCGCCGCAAGCTCGCGCCTGACGACACCGGCGACGGTCCGGAGCACTGGTACGAGCGGGGGAAAACGTCCCGCCGCACGTCGCTGGTCGTGGATCCGCCGAACGGGATCGTTCCGCTGAGGGCGGACATGAGGAAGAGGGCCGAGGAATGGGAATCGCAGCGGTTTGGCAAAGGTACCGCATCCTGGCTGGACTTTGATTTGTGGGACCGCTGTATCACCAAGGGTTATCCCACCGTGATGGTCCCTCTGGGCTACAACAACTCGGTTCAGATTCTGCAGACGCCTGATTACGTCGCGATGGTCTACGAGGTGATCCACGACGTTCGCATCATCCCTCTGGACGGGCGTCCGCATATCGACGAGGCCATCCGTCAATGGTGGGGTGACTCGCGCGGTCACTGGGAGGGCGACACGCTTGTCGTCGACATGACCAACTTCTCCGAGAAGACGTTGGGCAACCAGCAGCCGGCCGGGCCATACAGGGGAGGCGGCAGGTTCCAGCATCTGGTCGAACGCTTCACGCGAGTGGACGCCGACACGATCAACTATCGAGTCACGCTCGACGATCCTGAAGCATTTACCAGACCGTGGACGATGGATATTCCCATCACGAAGGACGACGGCTATCAGATGTTCGAATACGCCTGTCACGAGGGGAATTATTCAATGGTGAACATGCTCGAGGGAGCTCGGGCCAGGGAAAAAGCCGCCGCGGAAGCGGCGAAGAAGACCGAACGAGCGGCGAAGAAGAAGAAGAGCGGCCGCTGAACACCTGCCACCCGTTCTCGATGCGTCTCCGTACGCGGTCGTCAGGAACGAAGCCTCGCCTGAAACCGCCGGGCGATGACGAGCGCTCGGTACACGAACCTTCGTTACTTGGAAGATGTCTGATCGGTCTCGCCGCGCTGCTGCTGGCCGCGGGATCGGGCGTCGAGAGACGCGCGGCCGCCAGGAGCGTATCCGAGAAATGGGAACAGGCTCCCGGGCAGGAGCGCGAAGGGACCGTGCAGAAAAACGGCGTGGCCTGCCATACGGAATACGCCCCGATGCGCGACGGCACGCTGCTGGCGACGGACGTCTACCTTCCGGCAACGCCCGGGCGGCACCCGGTCATCATGCAGCGGACGCCATACGGCCTGCGGCTCGGGCACGGGTGCTTCGCCGGCATCAGCGCGTCGGTGGCGTTCTGGGCTGAGCACGGCTACGTCGGGCTGACGCAGGACGTCCGCGGTACGTTTCGATCGCCGGGCGTGTTCCGTCCCATTTTCCAGGAGCAGGCCGACGGCTACGACGCCGTCGAGTGGGCCGCGGCCCAGTCGTGGTCCAACGGCAAGGTCGGCATGACCGGCAGCTCGTACTTCGGCGTCACCGAGTGGCAGGCTGCGCTGACAGCGCCGCCTCACCTCTTCGCCATTGCGCCCGCCGTGACCGCGACCGATTACCACGACCAGTGGACGTACGTGAACGGCGTCTTCGACCTCTGGTTTGCTCAGAGCTGGACCCTGAGCTTCTTCGCGCCCGACGCGTACCGGCGTCAGTTGATCGCGACGGGCACCGCGCCCGGCGAAGCGCGAAAGGCGTCCGATGAGTACCTGGCCCGGAACAAGGAACGGATCTTCACCAACTGGGTCTCGCAGATTCCGTTGGAGAGCTTTCCGGACTATCGCACGCTCGCGCCGTACTACTACGAGTGGCTCGCGCATCCGAACTACGACGACTACTGGGCCATCGTGGACGTCGAGCGCCATTTCGGCGCCGTGACCGTTCCGGCGATGGTTTCCGGCGGCTGGTACGATCTGTTCGAAATCGGTTCGGTGCGGAGCTTCCAGGGGATGCGCGCGGAAGGCGGATCCGGGATCGCCCGCAGCGGCACGAGGCTCGTCATGGATGGAACGGGCGCGCACGGCGGACTCGGCGTGATGACCCTGAGCTCCGGGCACAACATCAACGTGCAGGCGCTCCAGCTTCGGTTCTACGACCATTACCTCAAGGGTGCCGACAACGGTCTCGAGCGAGAAGCTCGCGTTCAACTCTTCGTGCAGATCCCGCCGGATACCGGCACGCAAATGGGCGGCTTCTGGGTGACGGGCGAAACGTTCCCGCTGCCAGGCACGCAGCCGGGCCGGTTCAATCTTCAGAGCGGCGGTCACGCCAACACCGCCCGCGGAGATGGCGTGCTCGATGCCACGCGCCGATCGGAGGGGCCCGGCGATACGTTCGTCTACGATCCCAGGAAGCCCGTGACGACCTTCGGCGGAGGCCTCTGCTGCCTGACACTTGGCTCGTACTTCGGCTCGGGCGTGCAGGACCAATCGACGATCGAGGCGCGAAACGACGTGCTCGTCTACACGAGCGCGCCGCTCACGAACAAACTGGCCGTCGTCGGGCAGGCCAGGGTCAGGTTCTGGGCGAAGTCGTCCGCGCGCGACACGGACTTCACCGCGAAGCTCGTCGACGTGCACCCGGATGGGTTCGCGCAGAATCTGCTCGATCGCGTCGTGCGGGCGCGTTTTCGGCGGGGATCGAAGTCGGCGCCGTCGCTCATCGAGCCCGGGGACGCGTACGAATACGAAATCGACCTGGGATATACCGGAAGTATCTTCAAGCCGGGACACCGGATTCGTCTGGACATTTCGTCCTCGAACTTCCCGCACCTTCCCAGAAACCAGAACACCGGCAACGACCCGGCGACCGACGCGCTCATCGTCACCGCCACGCAGACGATCCTTCACGATCCGGATCACCCGTCGTACCTCGAGCTCTCGATAGTCCCAGGGCTGAAGATCCCACAACCGTGAGGGCAGGTAGCTAAGTACACGTGTGAAATCGAGTACTAAGTACAGCATTTCGTAATTACGCTGGCGTATTGATTTGGACAAGCCACGGAGACACTGAGACACTGAGACACTGAGAACGCCTCGCCCGCCGCTGCGCGGCGCCGCGTCGAGCGCGCTACCTGATGCGTCTTCTTCTCTGTGTCTTTGTGTCTCTGTGGCCAAATATGTCGTCGTATTTCTGACATGAGGCGCCGATCGCCGTCACGAAATACGTCAGCGTAATTGTGAAATCGAGTACTGAGCTACTAAAGCCTCATCTGAAAAGACTTGCTTCATTTCGCCAGAAGATGGCTTTAGAAGATGTCTGGAGGGGCGGCATGAAGCGAAGCCTGTGTCGTATTGTGACGCGAGTGGGTCCGTTGCTCCTGCTGTTCTTGTGGGCGACGCTGCCGGCGACGGGGCAGTCCGGATCAAGACGCGCGGACTGGCCAACCTATGGCGGAGATCTCGCGAGCACGCGCTACTCGCCGCTCGACCAGATCACGGCCGGGAACTTCAACACGCTGCAGGTTGCGTGGCGGTTCAAAACCGACAACCTGGGCCCTCGGCCCGAATTCGAGCTTCAATCGACGCCGCTGGCCGTCAACGGCGTGCTCTACACGACCGGCGGCACCAGGCGCGCCGCGGTGGCGCTCGACGCCGCAACCGGTGAGATGCTGTGGATGCACAGCGAAGAGGAAGGCCGCCGCGGCGAGGCGGCGCCCCGGAGGCTCTCCGGCCGGGGACTCGCGTACTGGACCGATGGCAGGGGCGCCAGAATCCTGTACGTCACGCCGGGCTACCGTCTCGTGGCCCTCGACGCGAAGACCGGCGTTCCGGTCCCCGGCTTCGGCGACAAAGGCATCGTCGATTTGAAGCAGGACGATGATCAGGAGATGGATCTGGTGACCGGAGACATCGGCTATCACGCCGCGCCGGTCGTCGCCGGCGACGTGGTCATCGTCGGCGCCGCGCATACGCAGGGCAATACGCCGAAGAGCATGCGGAACGAGAAGGGCTACGTTCGCGGCTTCGACGTGCGAACGGGAAAGCGCCTCTGGATCTTTCACACCATCCCGAGTCCCGGAGAATTCGGCAGCGAGACCTGGCAGCATGATTCGTGGTCGTACACGGGCAACACCGGCGTCTGGGGACAGATCAGCGTGGATGAAGAACTCGGACTGGTCTATCTCCCGGTTGAGACACCGACCAACGATGTCTATGGAGGACATCGGCCGGGAAACGGTCTGTTTGGCGAGAGCCTGGTCGCCGTTGATCTGAAAACCGGCCGGCGCAAATGGCACTACCAGTTCGTTCATCACGGCATCTGGGACTACGACATCCCGTGCGCGCCGATTCTCGCCGACATCACGGTGAACGGCCGGAAGATCAAGGCGGTCGCCCAGCCAACCAAGCAGGCATGGGTGTACGTGTTCGATCGGATCACGGGGCAGCCGGTCTGGCCGATCGAGGAGCGGCCGGTGCCACAGTCCGACGTTCCTGGCGAAAAGACATCCGCGACGCAGCCGTTCCCCACCAGGCCGCCCGCGTTCGATCGGCAAGGCGTCTCGCTCGACGATCTCATCGACTTCACGCCCGAGCTCAAAGCCGAGGCCGTGAAGCTGGTCTCGAAGTACAGGCTCGGGCCGATCTTCACGCCCGCCGTCGTCAGCAGATGGGAGGGTCCTCTTGCGACGCTGATGCTGCCGAACATGACGGGCGGTACCAACTGGCAGGGCGGCGCGCTCGATCCCGGGACCAATATCCTCTACATCTTTTCGAACACGGCGATAAACGGGAACGGCCTCGTGCCTCCGAACGGCAAGTCGGACATGAACTACATCTCCGGCCTGGCCGGTGACCCGGCGGCCCCGGCAACCGGTCGCGGCGGTGCGGGTATCGAGGCTCTCTTCACTCTGAATGTCCGCGGCCTCCCGCTCGTGAAACCGCCCTACGGCCGCATCACAGCCATCGATCTGAACAAGGGCGAGATCGTCTGGCAGATCGCGCACGGTGAAACCCCCGACACTATTCGGAATCACGCGGCACTTCAGGGGCTGAACATCCCGCGCACCGGCCGTCCGGGGCGGATCGGGACGCTGGTGACCAGGACGCTCGTCATCGCCGGCGAGGGCGGCACCTTCACGACGCCGTCCGGTCAGCGTGGCGCGATGCTTCGCGCGTACGAGAAGGCGACCGGACGGGAAGTCGGCGCCGTCTACATGCCCGCTCCGCAGACCGGGTCGCCGATGACCTACATGGTCAACGACAAGCAGTACATCGTGGTGGCGATCAGCGGCGGCAACTATACCGGCGAGTTACTCGCGTTCAGACTGGGCAATGAATGATGGAGTCCATTGCGCACGTCGTCTTGTGGCTGTTCGTGATCAACCTGGGCATCGCATTCGGCGCCGGTCTGTACGAGGGCCGAATCGTCGTCCCACAATGGCTCAGTCGTTCGGGGGGCTCGGGGTATCGTTGGAACGCCGAGGCGGCCCGTGACGCAAACGTGGGCCTGCGGTTTTGGGCGTTCGTCACGACCGTGCCATTGACGCTGCTGACGCTCGCGAGTCTCGTCGTTGTCTGGTGGACTCCGGAGGTCGTCCGCCCCTGGTGGTCGGGAGCAATCGCCGCAGCTCTGGTCGATAGAGCGATGACCTTCGCCTACTTCATTCCGACGATGCTGAGATTGATGAAGGACGAGGCGTCGGCGAGATCCGAGGCCGTGGCGAAAGCGCGACAGTGGGTGAACCTGGGCTACATCCGTCACGCCGCGACTTTAGCTGCGTGGCTGGCATCGCTGAAGGCCTTCTCGTTGCTGGGCCGATGATGTCGTAAGCCAATGAGCTCCCGGTGACTGCATTTTGAGTGTATGCTGCTGGCCGGCCGAAGAATCACAATGACCACCCGCGATTTTCGTTCAGCGCGATTCGGCCGCCGTCAGGCGATCGGCCTGCTCGGTCTGGGCGCGGGGCTCGGCTTTGTCGAGGCTCTGCGGGGGGACGCACAAACGCAGACCATTCCCAGAGGCGCGATCATCCGCACCATCCTGAAAGACCTGCCGCCGGACGGTGTGGGAACGGGTGCGGCACTGATGCACGAGCACCTGACTGCAGGGGGGAATGTCGACGTCCTGGTCGACGAGCTGAGGGCGAGCGGCCAACAGGGCCTGAGTTGCATCGTGGACGCCGCCACTGGTCGGCGCGAGGAAGCCGCGCTGGAGAGGCTGAGGACCATCACGACCCGGTCCGGCGTGCACGTCGTCGTGGCCGGCGGATACTTCCAGGATCTCGACAATCTGCAGACGGCATATCCACCGCAGGTCGCGCAGATGACCGTGGATCAGATTGCCGAGCAGTTTGCTCGAGATGCCAATGCCCAACGGTGGGGGGCGTTTGGCGAGATCGGCACGTCGAACACGATGCGTCCCGACGAGCGGAAAGTGCTGCGGGCCGTCGGCAAGGCGCATCTCCGCACCGGCTTGCCGATTTTCACTCATACCCCGCACGACAGCTGTCCGTCGTGCGCACTGGAGCAGCTGGAGATCCTCGAGTCCGAGAAGGTGAATCCGAAGCAACTCTGTATCGGGCACCTGTCAGAAATACTGGACGACCCGCGGGCGGAGCTGCACAAGAAGATCGCCAAACGCGGCGTGTTCCTGGGGTTCGATACGGTCGGCCACTTCCTGCCGCACGCGCCGAAGCAGACCGACGCCATGAGAGTGACGCTGGTCAAGGCTGTCATCGATGCCGGCTACGAGGATCAGGTGCTGCTCTCCTCCGATCTGGGCCGCGTGCAGGATCTCAAGAGCAACTGGGGCGCCGGGTATTCGACGGTCCTGACGGTCTTCGTGCCGAAGCTGCGGTACGCAGGGGTGAAGGAGGAGACCCTTCACAAGATTCTGGTCGACAACCCGCGCCGCTTCCTCGCGTTCGTGCCGAAGACGTAGACACATACGCCTCGGGTGCCTTCCGTAACGCGCCCGCGGCGCCCGCTGGTAGCTCACCACCTGCCAGTGCCAGCAGGGCGCACGTGTCGAGGAGCACGTTCATCGCAACGTATCGGGCCACTCGTCCTCGGTCAGAGGTTCGGCCGGACGGTAGCCGGGCGCCGGCTCCACCCGGAAGCGGGGATCGGGTGTGAGATTGCGCGCCGCACGCCGTTTGACACGGCGGCGGATTTCGGCCACTTCGCGGCCGTCGCGGCAGAGCACGACGGTTTCGTTCCGCTCCTCGACGGCCTTGACGAGCTCGGAGAGCCGCGTCTTGGCCTCGTGCATGTTGACGCGGATCATGTTCATTCTCAGAGAACTCGTTATTCTATCGGCCGTCGGGCTGGTGTTCGGCGCCGCACTCGCGAACGCGAGGGCATCCGGCGCGAGCAGCCTGCTCTTTGACCTGTCGCCGCATGATCCGATGATACTCAGGCTCAGGGGGATGTCTGATGTCCTTCACGCACCGATTCATCGCGCGGCCAGGACCTCTGCTGCGCGCGTGATCTGACGCGGCGCCATATAGACACGCCTGAAGGCGTGCTTTGAGTCAGCTCCCGGCGAAGGTATAATTCCGCTACTCTCCAGGAGATAGCCCGATGAAAGCAAAGCTTTTGGTGGTGGCTGGAACGCTGAGTCTCGTTTCGGCCACCGTGCCGCTGCTGGCGCATCACTCCTTCAATGCGGAATACGACGGAACCAGACCCGTGACGTTGAAGGGAACCGTCACGAAGATGGAGTGGATCAATCCCCACGCGTGGATCACGCTGGATGTGAAATCTCCCGACGGCAAGGTCGTGACGTGGCGGGTCGAGGCCGGGGCACCCAACGCGATGTTCAGACGCGGGTTCCGGAGAGATTCTCTCCCGGTCGGGACGGAAATTGTCGTCGAGGGCTTTCTCGCGAAGAACGGCAGCATGTCGGCCAACGGCCGCGATCTGACGTTCCCTGACGGCAAAAAGCTCTTTGTCGGCTCGTCAGGTACCGGCGCGCCTGGCGACCCGAAGGAACCGAAGGACCCGAAGTAGGAAGACAGGGGAGTGTCGATGTCCCGGTGTCGGTCGGCCCTCGCGAGCTTGACGGTTGCAGTCGCTGCCCTCACGTCGCTGCCCGGCGGGGTGGGGCGTGCGCAGACTGTGTTGCCGCTGGAGCCTGGCGCGCGCAGCGGTCAAAGCGTGACGCCCGCCTTCGAGGGATGGTACCCGAACCCTGACGGCAGTTTCGATCTCCTCCTGGGCTATTACAATCGGAACCAGACCGAGGTTCTCGACATTCCGGTCGGGCCGAACAATCGAATCGAACCAGGAGGGCCGGACCAGGGCCAGCCCACCCACTTTCTGGCCCGCCGCCAGTGGGGCGTGTTCACGGTCAACGTCCCGAAAGATTTCGGCAACAAGAGGCTGACGTGGACGATCGTCGCCAACGGCCAGGCCATGTCGGTCCCGATGGGCGTCATCAAGGACTACAAGGTCGAGCCACTCGAAGACGCGGCCATGGGGAACACGCCTCCCGTGTTGAGATTCCAGCCGGGAGGTCCGGCTCATACGGGTCCGCCGCGCGGAATCACGACATCGCTGAGCGCGACCTTGCCCGGGCCGTTGACGTTGACGGTGTGGGCGACCGACAAGCCCGCCAAAAGGGCGGGGCCGCCACCGCCGGGACCTCATGCACCCGATCTCGCGATCGTATGGAGCCTGTTTCGTGGTCCTGGCCAGGTCACGTTCGCGAACGCCAGGCCGGACATCGACAAGGCAGACGGGAAGGCCACGACGACCGCGACCTTCAGCGCGCCAGGTGAGTACGTGCTCCGCGCGCAGGCCAACGACTCGTCTGGCGACGGCGGCACCGGCTTCCAGTGTTGCTGGACCAATGCGCTGATAAAAGTCACGGTCAGACAGGGCCCGAGCGGTCAGTAACAGGTGTTGGCAAAGGAGTGCCGCGATGAATCATAGATGGGCGTCGACGGGCATTTTGGCTCTCTCCGTGGTGGCCGGCCCGGTGATACCGGTTGCGGCAGCCTCGGAGGGACGCGGCGGCGGCGCGGCCGTGCCGAACCCGACATTCACGAAAGACGTTGCCCCGATTTTCCAGGACAAGTGCGAATCCTGTCACCGGCCGGGCTCCATCGCACCGATGTCGCTCGTGACGTATGAGGAAGCGCGTCCGTGGGCGCGGTCCATCAAAGCGCGTGTCTCGGCGCGCCAGATGCCGCCGTGGCACATCGACAGGACCGTCGGCATTCAGCACTTTCAGAACGATCGTTCGCTCTCCGACGACCAGATCGACACAATCGTCCGCTGGGTCGACGCCGGCATGCCGAAAGGCGATTCGACGGACATGCCCGCGCCGAAGCAATGGCCCGCTGAATCCGTCTGGAATTTTGCGAAGCAGTTTGGAGGTCCTCCGGATCTGATCATCCGATCGGAGCCGTTCACGATGCCGGCGGAGGCGCAGGACAAGTGGTTCCGGCCAACCGTCCCGATTGGGCTCACCGAGCCGCGTTGGGTGCGGGCCATCGAAATGCGGCCTGTGACGGTCAAGGGCCGCCGGATCATCCATCACGCCATGGGGTATCTCCAGCAGGAGGAGCCTTCGGACTCCCCGGTCGGCGCCGGTGTGTTCATGGAGTGGTCGGTCGGAAAACAGGGTGAGCTCATGCGCCCCGACAGCGGGCGGTTGCTGCTGCCGGGATCGTCGATTCAATTCGAAGTGCACCTTCATGCCGTCGGCGAAGAGATCAGCGACTCGGTCGAGCTCGGCGTCTATTTGTATCCAAAGGCCCAGCAACCGAAGTATCGCCAGGTCTTGACGGCGCTCATGGCGAGCCACGGTCTGGAGCTCGACCTTCCGCCGAATCAGATTACGGTCACCGAGAACTTCTCGGTGATGAAGATGGCGGGCAGGGTCGAGAATTTCCAGCCGCACATGCACCTGCGGGGCAAGGCCATGTCGCTCGAAGCGATTCTGCCGGACGGCACGAGGCAGATGCTCAGTTTCGTCCGGAACTTCACGTTCTATTGGATGAACAATTACGTCTACGCCGACGAAGCGACGCCGCTGCTCCCGAAGGGGACGGTGCTGCACGTCACGGCGTGGCACGATAATACGGTCGCCAACAAGGATAATCCCGACCCGAACCAGTGGGTGGGCTGGGGGGACCGCACCGTGGACGAGATGGCCCACGCCTGGGTCAACATCAGCTACCTGAGCGATGCCGACTTCAAGGCCGAAGTCGAAAAGCGGAAGGCCGGCGATTCGAAGACGGCTCCACACTAGGAGCGTGTCCGAGAAATGTGAACACGCTCCTAGTAGGCCGGCTCCGCCGGCAAAAACGGCCGGAATTCGCAAGACGTTCCGCGCGAAGCACGGGTGCCAGGAGCCCGTGAGGCACTACTCAGACGGGCTCCCGGCGTGTCGCCACCGAAGGAGTTGATCCGGATGCGAGCTCGGTTCGCAGGTTGTCTGGTCGCCGCGGCCGTCGTGGTGGGACTCCTGTCTGCCGCAGCGAGACCGACCGCCGGTCAGGCCCCGGGCACGCCGCCGTACAGGGCGCCCAGGACCCTGGACGGGAAACCCGACCTGGGCGGGATTTGGCAGGTTCTGAACACGGCGTCGTGGAACATCCAGGCGCACAACGCAGCGGAAGGCGTGCCGGCCGGGCTCGGCGTTGTTGAAGGGAACGTCATCCCGTACCAGCCGGCCGCGGCGGCGAAGAAGCAGGAGAATTTCGAAAAACGGCTCACCGAGGATCCGTTGCGGAAATGTTTCCTGGCGGGTGTGCCACGGATTACTTACATGCCGTTTCCGTTGCAGATCGTCCAGACGCCGACCCATGTCGGTATTGCCTACGAGTACAATCACGCTTCCCGCCTCATCTACACGAATGGAACGGATCATTCCGGCGTCGATGATTTCTGGATGGGGGACTCGCGCGGACACTGGGAAGGAGAAACGCTCGTCGTCGACGTGACAGGTTTCAATGACAAGACCTGGTTCGATCAGGCCGGCAATTTCCACAGCGATGCGCTGCACGTGATCGAACGGTATACGCGCACGGGGGCCGACATCATCTCGTATGAAGCGACAATTGAAGACCCCAAGGTGTTCACGCGCCCCTGGAAAATGAGCATGCCGCTGTACCGCCGGCAGGAGAAGAACATCCGGCTGCTCGACTACGTGTGCCTCGAGTTCCGGGAGCCGCATGTCTCCATCGACGAGCTTGTCAAGACCAGGAAGTAAGGGCCCTAAACGGGAGGTTCAGGTGCGCAACCGATTGCCCGCTTCAATGCGTGTCGTGGCCTGCGTCATTTCCGGCATGTCGCTCGCGCCGGTCCTCGCCGTGGCCCAAACGAAGGTGCCCGCCGCGCCTCCGTCCGCCGGGAAGCCGTATACGGTGCCACGCACGCCCTGGGGCGACCCGGACATTCAGGGGACCTACAAGAACGTTTCAATGTTTCCTCTCGAAGCTCGCGCCCCGCTCCCGCCCGAAGGCGCGCCGCCGGCGCCGAGCGGGAGCAAACGTGTGGATGCCGGCGCCGGTCCGGAACATTGGTATGAAGTCCCGATGGGTGGCACCACGCCGATGGTCGTCGACCCGCCCGACAGGAGAGTTCCGTATCAGCCCTGGGCGCGGGCGCTGAACACGGAGATCAACAAACATCAGGGCGAAAACCCCGAAGTGAAGATCAAACGGGAGTACCTGGACCACCGGGTGCGCTGTTTGCCGGCCGGTTCACCGCGCGTCACGACACCGTGCGCGTACTGCGGCTACCAGATTCTCCAGGGTCCGGGCTTCGTGGCCTTCTTCTATGAGTGGAACCATCTGTACCAGGTCGTGCCGCTCGATGGGAGTCCGCACCCGGATCCCGGCATCCAGTTGTGGATGGGAGATGCGCGCGGCCATTGGGAGGGGAATACGCTCGTGGTCGACGTCGCCAACTTCAACGACAAAACCTGGGTGGCACGGGGTGCGGCCATCCACACCTCCGCCATGCACATCGTCGAGCGCTACACGCCGGTTGACAGGAACACCATCGACTACCGGGTCACGGTCGAGGATCCGGCCGTCTTCACGAGACCCTGGACGATGGCGTTCCCCGCGTTCGAGAGATACCCGGCCGGCACGGAGCTCTACGAGTACGCCTGCGCCGAAGGCAACGCGATTGATGAGACCGTATTCGGGGTGACCACGAAGAAAGAACCGAAGTAATATCAGAACTTGATCATGGCGGACAGCTTCATGAGCCGGCCCTGCAGCGTGCTCGTGGGCCGTCCCAGGGCGGAGCCAAAGGTCATGTTCTGCCCGAGCACGACGCTCGTGTTGAGGAGGTTGAACACCTCCAGCGTCGGCCTGATGGCCAGACGTCCCGTCTTCATTTCCCGTGTGACGTGGACATCCAGCTGGTTCCACCGCTCCAGGTAACTCGTGCCGGGCGCGATGACCGGAATCGTGACCGTTGCCGATTTGTTGATCAAGGTAGCGAGAGGCACGGCCCAGTTGACGGTCAGCGGCAGTCCAGGGTAACTCAACAACGAGAGGCCGGTCTGAATGCTCCACGGCAGCGGATACGTGGCGGCCAGCTTGAACTCGTTCCGCCAGGGGATGCTCACCGTGCCGATGCTCTGAGACAGGTTGCCCGTCTGGTCACAGTAGAAGAGCGCGTTGGCGTTCGTCGTGTCGCACGTGACGGTTCTCGTCCGCTCCAGCGCCCAGCCGCCAAGCAGCGTCCCTCCGCCTTTCAGCCTCGCCTGCATGCTCGCTTCGTACGCCATGTAGTCACGATGGTTGATGTCGGAGTTCCGCACGATGTTCGCGACCTTGCCCTGGAACGCGGGGTCGAGGTTGAAGATGGTCACCGGCTGGCCGCTGACCGGGTTGACGGTCGGAATCGACAGATAGGACGATAGCGTCACCGCCGAATTGATGGTTGCCTGCGTGTTGTAGGAGCGCGTGGTGTACCAGCCGACGAGGACCGAGACCCCCGGCGCGAGCTCGTGCTGCGCGCTGGCCGACCAGTCCCAGGTGTACTCGCGCTTGAGGTTCGGATCGGGGACCGCCGCGACCGCGGAGCCGAACAACGGGTTGTTGCTCGGCCCGATTTCGTTGTCCTGGGCGATGTTGTCGCCGTTGGTCGGCAGAATCGTCGACGAGCACGTCGACGTGCCGGGGACGAGGTTGCAGTCCAGCCACGTCCGCGTGTCGCCGGTCGAGCTGATCGGGTTGAAGCCGAGCACGGACAGCGCCGACAGTTGGGTCGAATACTTACTGACGCTGAATTTCAGCGCCGTCTTGGCGTTACCGAAGAGATCGTAGACGACGCCAATCCGCGGGGCGGCGTCGAAAAACCTCGGCAGCGGGTGCAGCTCCGACACCGATCGCGCCGGCACGAACCGACCGGCCCCCAGGTTCTGAGCTTCCGTCCCGGCGTAGAACTCGTCGAAGCGGACGCCTGCACTGACCGTGAGACGACGAATGTTCCACACGTCCATGATGTAGGGCGCCCATTCGTCGGCAAACTGCCCGGAGGCGTACGGCGACGGCTGAGCGCTGACGGAGCTGGGCACACCGCTCCGGTACTGCTGAACCAGGTCGCCGTTTGTGCCTGACCCGATCGTCACATACCTCGACGTCCTGTATTGAAGGCCGGCCTTGACGGTGTGCGACCCCGTCACGTACGAGACCGCAGTCGAGAACACATGGGCCGGTTGACGCGCGGTGATCGGGCTCGCGCAGCACCCGCCGCTGATGGTGCCCGTGATGAGGTCCTGATGCGGAGCGCTGGCGAACCATGCCGCGCTCCCGCGGGGCTGCAGCTGCCCCGCCAGACCATTGTTGTAAACCGTATGGAAGATGTTGAACCCGAGACCGGCTTCGATCAGCAGCTTGTTCGTTGCCGTGGACGTCCATTTCAGGTACCCGAGCTGAAAGTTGCCCGGGTCGTTGTCAGAGACCGCCGAGCCCCAATCGACGGTCGGCGTGGTGTTCGCGCCAAGCGTGAACACCGCGGTCTTCCGCTGCGTCTTGAACGCCTTGTCCATGAACGCGGCGATCTTGTTCCGTGGGGTGGCCTGCCAGGTGAGCCGGCCCGACAGATTGTTCAGCATGTTCTCGGTGTAGCCGGGTTCGTTGGTGGCGAAGTAGTGCGCACCGGCCGGATGCGCCACGTAGTCGAAATACTTGCCCGAGCCGAAGAACCAGAGTCTGTTCCTGACAATCGGAAGCCCGAACGCCGGGGTCGCCTCGAGCATCTTTTGCAGGCTGTCGGCGGTCGGAAGACCCCGGGCGATCAGATCGTCCGTGATGTTGTTGCCCTGGAAGCTGTGTCGTGTCCCACCGAGATAAAAGTCCCCATGGAACGTATTGCCGCCGTCGCGCGGAATCATGTTGATGCGGACGCCGCCGCCGGGCGAATCAGCGGCAATGGCGCTCGTCTGATAGCTGACATCCTGCACCATGGCGAAGTTGTTGTAACCGGACTGGCTGACACCGTTGGCGATCCGCATGTCGATGCCGTCGATTTCCACCGAATCATCACCGCTGCTCTTTCCCCGGACGGTGAGGTAAGCCCCCTGCCCCAGGGCGGTGCCGCCCAGATCGGGCGCCGTCATCTTGACGCCGACCGCGATGGCGCCGGCGTCGAGGAACGTCCGCGCGGTGGGGAGCGCGTCGAGCACTTCGCGCGTGAGCACCGCGCGCTGTGATGCCTGCTGGACATCCACGACCGGCGTGGCACCCGACACCGTCAGGGTTTCCTCCACGGCGCCCACCCGTAACTCTGCGTTCACGGGAAGATCCACGTTCGCACCCAGGTCGAGACCTTCCCGCCTGAGGGTGCTGAACCCCGGCAGAGTGAACGTCATCACGTACGCGCCAGGCCGGAGATCGATGATGCTGTAGCGCCCTTCGGCGTTCGTCACGGCGGTCCGCACTTTCTCTATCAGTGCCGGACTCGACGCTTCAACCGTGACTCCCGGCAAGACCGCGCCGCTGCTGTCCGTCACGAGTCCAGCGATCGCGCTCTGGGCCGCCGCAGCCCGTGGAAGCAACATCAAGACGAGCGCGAGTCCCGCCAGATGACCGACGCGGAGAACAGGAAACCGCATATCTCCCTCCAGCGGGTGAACGGATTCGATCGACGTGAGAAAAAAGGCGGACTGGACATCTTCTAAAGCCTATGTCGCAGCGAACGAAGCAGGTTTTCGCCGGTTGGGCCTCTAGCAGGATGATGAAAAACGCATCCTGCAGGGCTAAGCGCTGAGGGCTAATGGCTAAAACAGGCGCATTTCAGCCATCAGCCCTTTGCCCTCAGGCTGGCTTTTTTCAGCAGCCTGCTAGGAGCTGTCTTAGTAGCCGCGCTTCGCGCGGAAGGATATGCGAATTCGCGCCGTTTTTCGCCCGGCGTAGCCGGCCTGGGAGCGTGTTCACATTTCTCGGACACGCTCCTGGTGCGAGCCATGCTAGGCGGTCCCCAACCCTGCGTCAAGCACGACGTTGACCACGTGATCCCGCCGGGTGTTCTCCTCGCGTGTCAACAGCCCGCGATCAAAGTCCGGCTGCGTTCGGCCCTCATTCCGAGCGCATGGCAACGATCGGATTCACCTGCGAGGCGCGGAGCCCCGGCAGGCAGGCGGCCGACGTGGACACCGTCCCGAGAACGATCGGCGTGAGCGCGAACACGCGTGGATCGCTGGGTGAGATGCCGAACAGCAGTCCACGGAACAGAGGTGTGATGCCCAGCGCCACGACGAAGCCTGCGCCCATACCG
>QHWJ01000359.1 GCA_003222535.1 Acidobacteriota bacterium
TGCCGTGCGCGGCAAATCCCGCGCGCGCCGATGGACAAACCATCAACGACACGGCGCGCTACCTGCAGCTCAAGGTCGGGCGCGTCTTCACGTTCGGCGGGAATCAGAGCTTCGAGCCGGCGCTCAACGTCTTCAACGCGTTCAACACCGGTGCGTACACGCAGTGGGACACGGGAGCCAACCGGCTCTACAGCTCGACGTATCTGAACGTGTTCAACCGCATCCGCCGCGCGCGTTCCAGGTGACGTTTGCCTACAAGTTCTAGTGCGTCTTGCACGTTCGTGTAGCGCGAAGCCTTGAAGCGAGCGTCGTTCGCCCGTTTGAAGCCTTCGCGCTAAGGCGTCGTGCACACGGCTTCAGTCAGCCGCCGGGAGTTGGCATCATGAAGAAGCTGCTTCTCGTCGTCGTCGCATTCCTGCCGCTCGGCGGCGGACTGATCGCGCAGGGTCAGCCCGCGCGGCCCGGTCCCGATGTCTACGGTCGGATGCGCTGGCGCTTCGTTGGACCAGAGGGCAACCGGATCTCGGCGGTCGTCGGCGTCCCCGGCGACGCGCTCGTGTACTACGCCGGTAGCGCGTCCGGCGGCATCGCGAAAACGACCGACGCGGGCGTGCATTGGCAGCAAATCTTCGACGACCAGCCGGTGCAGTCCATCGGCTCGCTTGCCGTCGCGACGTCCGATCCGAACATCGTTTGGGCGGGCACGGGCGAGGCGTGGATTCGCAGTCACATCTCGATTGGTGACGGCATCTACAAGTCGACGGACGCTGGCAAGACCTGGGCCCGCATGGGTCTGGAGAAGACGGGCCGCATCGGGCGCGTCATCGTCGATCCCGCGAACCCGCAGATCGTCCTCGCATGCGCGCTGGGCACCGCGTACGGCCCGCAACCGGAGCGCGGCATATTCCGGACGACCGACGGCGGCGCGACGTGGCAGCGCGCGCTCTTCGTGGACGAGAACACCGGCTGCTCGGAGATCGCGATGGATCCGAGCAATCCGCGCATCCTCTTCGCCGGGATGTGGCAGCTCGAGATCCACACCTGGGGACGCGAGAGCGGCGGCCCTGGCAGCGGGCTGTTCATGTCGCGCGACGGCGGCGTGACATGGAAGAAGCTCACTGGGCACGGGCTGCCGGCCAAGCCGGTGGGCAAGGTGATGCCGGCGATCGCCCAGTCGAATCCGCGCCGCGTCTATGCGCTGATCGAGACCGGCGACGGCGTACCCTGGAAGGGCCAGGACACCGAACGTGGCCAGCTCTGGCGATCGGACGATGGCGGCGACAACTGGCGGATGATCAACACCGATCGCAATGCGATGGGCCGGACGGCGTACTACGCGCGAATGGCCGTTGCGACGGACAACGACAATGAGACGTACTACCTGAACGCATCGTTCAGCAAATCGATCGACGCTGGCGCGACGCTCATCACGCAGCAGGGTCAGGAGGCACCCGGCGGCGATCATCACGACATGTGGATCGATCCGACGAACGCGAACCGGATGGTCGTCGGCCACGATCAAGGCGTCTCGATCTCGCAGACGCGCGGGCGGACCTGGCTCAAGCAGCGTCTCCCGAACGCGCAGCTGTATCACGTGACGGTCGACAACCAGATTCCGTACTACTTGTACACGAACAAGCAGGATGGTCCGTCGTACCGCGGGCCGAGCAACAGCCGACTCGGCGAGGGTGGAGGCCGCGGCGGCGGCGGCGGTGGCGGCGCCATCCCGCGCGGCATGTGGCATTCGATTGGCGGCGGCGAGAGCGGGTTTGCGACGCCGGATCCGGTGGATCCGAACATCATCTGGTCGACCGCCTCCGGCTCCGGCACCGTCGGCGGTATCGTCGTCCGCTATGACGAGAGCCGGCGCCAGATGCGGGACGTCGAAGTGTGGCCCGACCAAGAAAACGGACCGGCGTCGGAGCTGAAATACCGGTTCATTTGGGACGCGCCGTTCCACCTCTCGCCGCACGATCACAACAAGATCTACGTCGGCAGCCAGTACCTGCATCAGTCGACTGACGGCGGCCAGAGCTGGCAGGAAATCAGTCCCGACGTCACGCTGAACGACAAGAGCCGGCAGCAGAGCTCCGGTGGCCTGACGCCCGACAACATCGGCGTCGAGTACGGCAGCGTCATTCACGCGATTGCCGAATCGCCGAAGCAGGCGGGCGTCATCTGGGTCGGCACCAACGACGGCCTCGTGCAGGTGACGCGCGACGGCGGGAAAACGTGGACCAACGTCACGAAGAACATTCCGAACCTGCCGCCGTGGGGCACGGTCGGCAACGTCGAGCCCTCGCGCCACGATACGGGGACCGCGTACATCACCGTCGATTTCCATCAGGTGAACAACCGCGATCCGTTCGTCTACAAGACGATGGACTTCGGCGCGTCGTGGAAGCTGATCACCAACGGCATCCCGCACACGATGCTGAGCTACGCGCACTGCGTCCGCGAAGATCCGGTCAAGCGCGGGCTGCTGTATCTCGGCACCGAGAACGGCGTGTACGTGTCGTTCGACGACGGCGACAACTGGCAGCCGCTGCAGATGAATCTGCCGCACGCGCCGGTCTACTGGCTGGTGGTGCAGGAACAGTTCAACGATCTGGTGATTGCCACTTACGGGCGCGGCGCCTGGATTCTCGACGATGTCACGCCGCTGCGCGAGCTGACGCAACAGGTGCTCAACGCCGACGCGCATCTCTTCGCGCCACGTCCGGCATATCGGTTCCGCGCGATCACCTCGCCGGCGACGCCCTACGACGACCCGACCATTGGCGAGAACGCTCCGTACGGGGCGGGCATCAACTACCACCTGAAGTCGGCGCCGAGCGGGAGCGTGACGATCACGATTCAGGACGCGAAAGGCCAGACGGTCCGGACGCTCGACGGTCCGCGAACGCCGGGGCTCCATCGCGTATATTGGGACTTGCGGGACACGGCGTCGAGGCGCGTCGCGTTTCGCACGAGCCCGCTCTATGCGCCGGAGATCCGCGTCGGCCCGGACGGCCTCCGCGAAAGCGAAGGCGGATTCGGCGCCGGCGGCGGCGGGCTTGCGATCCTGCAGGCGCCCGGCACGTACACCGTGAAGCTGTCGGTCGCCGGACGCGACTACACGCAGCAACTGCGCGTGCTGAAGGATCCGCACTCCGCCGGGACGGAAGCGGATATCGCGGCGCAGCAGCTGTTCCTCTCGAGCGTTCGCCGCGATCTCGATGCGACCGTTGACGCAATCAACAACGCGGAGATGATTCGCGCGCAGATCAACAACCTGAAGAACCTGACGCAGGACGCCGAGCTGAAGAAGGCGGCCGATGAGCTCGATCAGAAGCTCGCCGCTGTCGAGGGCCAGCTCGTCGAACTGCGTGCCACCGGCCGTGGACAGGACGGCGTTCGTTTCGGCTCGAAACTCGTGCAGAAGTTCAGCTACGTCGCAAACGGTCTGCAGAGCGGCGATTTCAAGCCGACCAACCAGCAGGTGGCGGTGCAGAAGGACCTCGAGGATCGCCTCAAGCGGTCTCAAGGCCAGATCGGGGACGTCATGACACGCGATCTCGCCGCCTTCAACGACATGCTGCGCCGGGCGAATCTTCCCGCCATCGTGCCGCAGGTGCCGAGGAGGTCGAGCAATCCGTAGAGCCTGGGGAATTGCGACCGCGGTACTCGCGCTGATCGCGATCCTGGTCGCCCTGCGGGCGAATCGAGGAGCGCCACCGAACGTGCTCCTCGTCACGCTGGACACGACGCGCGCCGACCACATCGGCGCGTACGGTGATCGACGGGCGCAGACGCCGCACCTCGACCGGCTCGCGGCCGAGGGGGTCACCTTCGAGCGCGCGATCACCGCGGCGCCCCTCACGCTCCCGGCGCACGTCAGCCTTTTCACCGGTCTCTATCCGTTCGCACACGGCGTCCGCAACAACGGCAACTTCGCCTTGAGCGAGGGCATCCCGACGCTGGCGACCGCGCTGCACGCCGGCGGATACCGCACGGCGGCGTTCGTGAGTGCGTTCGTGCTCGATCGGCGGTACGGCCTCGCGCGCGGATTCGATCGCTATGACGATGGGGTCGGGCTCGAGCGGCGCGGGGACCGGACGGCGGCGGCGGTCGACAGCTGGCTGAGCGAGCGCTCAGAGGACCATCGTCCGTACTTCATCTGGATGTATCTGTACGATCCCCACGATCCCTACGACCCGCCGCCGCCGTTCCGCGAGGCGTTCGCCGACCTGCCCTACGACGGCGAGATTGCCTTCGACGATCGGGTAGTCGGGGCGCTCATCGATCGCGTGCGCCGCTCCGATTCCGATCCGTCGACGCTGGTCGCCGTGGTCGGCGACCACGGCGAGAGCCTTGGCGAACACGGTGAGGCCACGCACGGTATGTTCGTTTACGAGAGCGATGTACGCGTGCCCATGATCCTCTGGTGGCCCGGCCGGCTGCCGGCCGGCCGGCGCGTGCCGGCGCTCGTACGAAGCATCGATCTGGCGCCGACGCTGCTGGCGGCCGCCGGTCTGCCGGGGCTCGCCGGCGCGCAGGGCCAGAGCCTGCTGCCGCTCGTTGACGGGCAACGGGACGGGCCGGGCTCGGCGTACAGCGAAACGTACTTTCCCCGCCTGTACATGAATTGGGCGGCCCTCCGATCGATTCAGGAGGAGCGCTGGAAGTTCATCGACGCGCCGGCGCCGGAGCTCTACGACCTGGCGCGCGACGCGCAGGAACTGACGAACCTCGCGGTTGGCGAGCCGGCACGCGTGACGGCGCTCAGGCAGGCCTTCGGCGTGTTGACCGGTGGGAGCGAGGGTCACGTCGCGCCCGGCAGGATCGATCGCGACACCGCGCAGAAGCTGGCGGCGCTCGGCTACATCGGCGCGGCCGTGGAGTCCCCGCCAGCCGGCGACGCCGGCCGCCCTGACCCCAAAGCGATGATTGGCGTCTTCAATCGCCTGCGCGGCGCGAACGCCGCGATCCAGCAGCGACGATTCGCCGAGGCGGAATCGGCGGCGCGCGCCGTCCTTGCGGCGGACCGCGCGAATGCTTTCGCCATGGTCGTCCTGGCTCGCGCGGAGATGGAACAGGGCAAGTACCTCGAGGCGGTCGCGGATTATCGCCGGTATGCGGAGGCGGTGCCGTCCAGCGCCGACGCGCACCATTGGATCGCCGTGTGTCTGTCGCGGCTCGGCGAGACCGAGCGCGCGCTCGCCGAAGAGGAGGCGGCGCTCGGCATCGATGCCCGGCATGCCGAGGCGCACGATCTTCGCGGCGGCCTGCTCGCGGGGCGCGGCCGCCTCGACGAGGCGATCGGTGAGCTGCGCGCGGCCGTCGAGATCGCTCCCGACAATGTGGCGTTTCGCGTCGGTCTGGCCCGCGTCCTCGTGACCGCGCGCCGCTTCGACGATGCCGGCTCGGAGATTCAGCGCGCCCTCGCACTCCAACCCGACAGCCCCGACGCGCACGCGGCGGCCGGTGCGCTCCTCCTGGCTCGCGGCCAGCTCGAACCGGCGCTTACCGCGCTCCAGCGCGCCCTCGCGCGCCGGCCCGACGACGACGACGTGAGGCTCGACCTTGCCGGCATTCTCGAGCGGCTCGGACGCCGGGCCGAAGCGCAGCGCGAGTACGCGCGGCTGGCCGCCGGGTCGCACACGCCGGCCGGCATCAGACGAGCCGCGCAGGAGCGTCTGCGCTGACCGAGGCCGCCGATCACCTGAGCGCGCGCCCGCGTCCGCGCACCGATCCGATGCTGGGCTTCGCGCGGACTTGGGCGTGTAGGTCGGCTGGGGCGGGTAGGTCAAAAAGGTCGGGTAGGTGGGGTAGGTCGAGTGGGGTCGGGCCACCCGGCCTAGCGGACCCAGCCGACCCACCGGACCCACCCAGCCTACGCGACCCACCCAGCCCACGCGACCTACCCGGCCCACTCGACCGGTATAATTCGTTAGTGCTTCGCCCTTACCGCGGCCAGCTTCCGCGTGTCCACCCAACGGCTTTTATCGACGACAGCGCGCAGGTGATCGGCGACGTCGAAATCGGGGACGAGAGCAGTGTGTGGATGTGTGCCGTCGTGCGGGGTGACGTGCATTGGATCAGGATTGGCCGGCGGTCGAACATCCAGGACGGCACCGTCGTGCACGCCATGACCGCGACGCATCCGACCAGTATCGGCGACAACGTGACGATCGGGCACGCGGCGATCATCCACGGTTGCACGATCGAGAGCCAGTGCCTCATCGGCATGGGCGCGATTCTGATGAACGGCGCGCACATCGGCGCCGGCTCGATCGTCGCGGCCGGCACGCTCGTCGTCGAGGACATGAAGGTGCCGCCGAAGTCGCTGGTGATGGGGAGTCCGGGCAAAGTGAGGCGGCTGCTCACGCAGTCCCAGATCGCGGAGATTCAGCTGTATGCCGACCGTTACGTGGGATACCGCTTGGATTACATGAACGCAGGGTCCGCGACGAGCTGCGGCACGAAGATTTGAGATGCAGGGCGCGCCTTTCAGGCTCGCCTGACGGAAGTGCAGGCCTTGAGGCCTGCCCCGACACGATGGCCGACAAGCAATCAACGAAACCTCCAGCCGGAACGCGCGACTTCCTCCCGGACGACATTCGACGCAGGGAACACGTGATGGGCGTGGTGGTCGGCGTCTACGAACGCTATGGGTTCGAGCCGTTGGAAACGCCGGCGTTCGAGAATATCGAGACGCTCGTCGGCAAGTACGGCGATGAAGGCAACAAGCTCATTTTCAAGATTCTGAAGCGCGGCGAGCACGAGTCGAGCGGCGAGGCGGACCTCGCGCTTCGCTACGATCTGACGGTGCCTCTGGCACGGGTCGTCGCGCAGTATCGGAACGAGCTGCCCAGGCTGTTCAAGCGCTACCAGATTCAGCCCGTGTGGCGCGCGGATCGGCCCGCGCGCGGGCGTTTCCGGGAGTTCTATCAGTGCGACATCGACGCGATGGGATCGACGTCGCCGGTCGTCGACGCAGACATCCTCAGCGCCGTCAGCGAGATCCTGACGACACTCGGGTTCGACGATTTCACCGTCCGGCTGAACCACCGGGGGGTGCTGGCGGCGTTGCTCGAGACGGCGGGCGTTCCGGCGACACAGCACGGTGACGCCCTGGTGGCGCTCGACAAACTCGACAAGATCGGCGCGGAGGGAGTCGGGAAGGAGTTGGCCGCCCGCGGCATTCCCGAGACGGCCGCCGCGAAGGCGATGACCTATTTCTGCGCGGGTGCGCTGCCGCTGCCCCATGAGGCGCTGGCGCGGCTGACAGACGTGCTCGGCGACCACCGAGCGGTCTCGAACCTCGCGGATATCGTCGGGCTCGCGGAGTCCACGTCTGCCGCCGGCCGGATTCGGATCGATCCGAGCCTCGCCCGGGGCCTGTCATACTACACAGGCGCGATCATGGAAATCGCGGTCGAGGGGATCGGCAGTCTGGGCGGCGGCGGGCGGTATGACAATCTGATTGGGATGTTCCTCGGCCGTGACGTCCCGGCCTGCGGGTTTTCCCTGGGGCTCGAGCGAATCATCGTGGTCATGAGCGAGCGCGGGATGTTCCCCCCGACGGTGGCGAAGGGCTCGATCGACGCGGTGATCACGTTCATGGACGACGACTCGCGCGCGGAGGCGTTGCGTCTTGCGACGGAATTACGCGCGACGAAGATTCGAGTGGATGTGTTTCCCGAGAGCAGCCGCAAGTTCGACAAATCGCTGAAGTACTCTTCCGCCCGCGGCGCGGGAATCATGGCGATCTTCGGGGAGAATGAACGGACCCGAGGCGAGGTCAGCATCCGCGATCTGCACACGAGGGAGCAGCAGGCCGTCCCGCGCGATCAGGCGCCGGCGGTCATCGCGCGGCTCTTGAACCTGGAACCCGGAACCCGGCACCGAGAACATAGCACCGAGCACCGAGAACCGGGAACCGGGAACGAACGTTGAGCCGTGAACCCTGAATGTAGAACCGATTCGCATGTCTGAACCGTTAGGCGATCTCACTCGAACACATACGTGCGGCGCGCTGCGCGCGAGCGATGTCGGCGCGGAAGCCATCGTGCTGGGATGGGTGCACCGCATCCGTGATCTGGGCGGCGTCGCGTTCATCGACATCCGCGATCGCGAGGGGGTCTCGCAGGTGGTCGTGCGCGAGAACGAGGCGCTGATGGCCGTCGCGAAGCGGCTCCGCTCGGAGTACGTCATCGGGGTCTCCGGCGTCGTGCAGCGGCGCTCGGAGGACACGGTGAACCCGAAGCTGGCGACGGGGGAGGTGGAAATCCTGGCGCGGGAGATCAGGCTGCTCAACGAGGCGAAGACGCCGCCGTTCCAGATTGCTGAAGACGGCCCGGTGTCGGAAGACGTCCGGCTCCGGTACCGGTATCTGGATCTGCGCCGGCCCAGGCTGCAGCACAACATCGGCCTGCGCCACCGCGTGTCGATCGCGATCCGGAAATATTTCGACGCGAACGGCTTCTGGGAAGTCGAGACGCCCATTCTGGCGAAGTCGACGCCCGAGGGCGCGCGCGATTTTCTGGTGCCGAGCCGCGTGCACCCGGGCGAGTTCTACGCGCTGCCGCAGTCACCGCAGATCTTCAAGCAGATCCTGATGATCGCCGGCGCCGACCGCTATTTCCAGATCGTCCGCTGCTTCCGCGACGAGGACCAGCGCGCCGACCGTCAGCTCGAGTTCACGCAGGTGGACGTCGAAGTGTCGTTCGCGCGGCCCGAAACGATCTACGGTCTCATCGAGCCGCTGATGCCGGAGATCTTGAAGGAAGTCGGCCGCGAGGTCCCGCTGCCGATCCGCCGCATGTCGTACTCGGACGCGATCGCCGCGTACGGGTCGGACAAGCCGGACCTGCGGTGCGGCATGGAGATTCACGACCTCTCCGAGGCGTTCCGCGACGCCGAATTCCGCGTCTTCAAGCAGATCGTGGCCGGCGGCGGCGTCGTGCGCGGATTCGCCGTCCGGGGCGGCAACCGATACTCGCGCAGTCAGCTCGACGTGCTCGTCGATCAGGCCAGGCAGATGGGCTTCTCCGGGCTGATCTGGGCCCGTCCGGGTGAGCCGCCGCTCAGCTCGGTGAAGTCGCTCGGCGAAGCGACGCTGCGCCCGGCGCTCGACCGCGTGAAGGCCACGTCCGACGACCTGTTGCTGATGGCCGCCGGTCCCGCCGAAGGCACGTCGAAGCTGCTCGGTCAGCTCCGCCTCGCGATCGCGAAGAGGGAGAACCTGTTGAACCCGGAGGCCTTCGAGTTTCTGTGGGTCACCGACTTCCCCCTGCTCGAATACCACGCGGAAGACGGGCGATGGTACTCGATGCACCATCCATTCACGGCGCCGCTCGACGAGGACATCGAGAAGCTCGAGAGCGATCCCGGCGCGGTGCGGGCGAAGGCGTACGACCTCGTGCTCAACGGGTCCGAAATCGGCGGCGGCAGCGTGCGTATCCATAGCGCCGCCCTGCAGGCGCGCATCTTTCAGTGCCTCGGCATCACCGGCGAGGAGGCGAAGCTGCGGTTCGGCTTCTTCCTCGAGGCGCTGGAGTACGGGACGCCGCCCCATGGCGGCATCGCGCTCGGCCTCGACCGCATCGTGGCGATTCTGGCCGGCGAGGCGTCCATCCGCGAGGTGATCGCATTCCCGAAGACGGCAAATGCCGTCGATCTCATGGCTGGGGCGCCTTCGCCGGTCGACCCGAAACAGTTGCGCGAGCTCCATTTGAAGACCCAGAATTGAGTCTGATGAAGCGCATTACCGTCCCCGAAGAAGGGATTGAGACGCTGTTCGGCTCCTACGACGAGAACCTCAAACGCCTCGAATCCCTGTTCAACGTCCGCATCCGCACGCAGGGCCACGACCTGCTCGTCGAAGGCGACCCACCCAACCTGGACAGAGTCGATCGCGTGATCGGGCAGTTGTCCTCGCTGCTGCGCGATGGGTTCAAGCTGTCGAACGCGGACGTGAAGACGGCGTCGGATCTCGTCGCGCAGGACAATGCAGTCGATCTCCGCGATCACTTTCTCAAGGGCAGCCTGACAGCGGCGGGGAAGCGCCGCGTGGCGCCCAAGACGGTCAACCAGCGGCGGTACCTCGACGCGATCGAGCAGCACGACATCGTGTTCGGCATCGGCCCGGCGGGTACGGGCAAGACGTATCTGGCGATGGCGCAGGCCGTCGCGTTTCTCGTCGCCAAGAAGGTCAGCCGCATCATCCTGGCGCGGCCGGCGGTGGAGGCGGGCGAGAAACTCGGGTTCCTGCCGGGCGATCTGCAGGAAAAAGTCAACCCGTATCTCCGCCCGCTCTACGACGCGCTCTACGACATGCTCGATGCCGAGCGGGTCGCGCGCTACATCGAGCGCGGCACGATCGAGATCGCGCCGATCGCGTTCATGCGCGGCCGCACGCTCAACGACTCGTTCGTCATCCTCGACGAGGCGCAGAACACGACCACCGAACAGATGAAGATGTTCCTCACGCGCCTCGGGTTCGGCGCGAAAGCCGTGATCACGGGCGACATCACCCAGATCGATCTGCCGGCCGGCCGGATGTCAGGACTGGTCGAGGCGATGAAGGTCGTCGGCGCGATCGACGGCATCTCCTTCGTCTACTTCGACGATCGCGACGTCGTGCGCCACAAGCTGGTCCAGCAGATCGTGAAGGCGTACGAAGCGTTCTCGAATGGAGGGCTGGCTCGTCCGCCGACGCCTCGAGAGCCTCACGCTCGTTCGGAGGAGATTCGTGGGACGACGGGCGCGGTTCGAGGGGACGCCACTCGCGGTGAGCCGATCGAACCACGAGCATGAGCGATATGCCCCAAGCGGATCGACCCGCCGCCGGCCGAACCGCCCGTCGGCGAGCGCCGGCGGCGCCGCCGACCAGCCTCCGCCAAGGCTACGGCGGTCCGCCGAAGCATCCGCGAAGGCGGAAGCCAGGCCGGCGCGACGGAGGCAGACTCGACGTGCGCGTCTCCGATGAGCGCGGGCGCGCCGTTCGTGCCGCCGGCCTCGGTTCGTGGCTCGCGCGTCTGGCGCCGGCGCGCGCGCGCGGCCTCGTCAGCGTTGCGCTCGTGAGCGACCGCCGCGTCCGCGCCCTGAACCGGACGTATCGCCGCCAGGATTACTCAACCGATGTTCTGTCGTTTCCCGCCTTCGCTCGCATGGACAACGCGCGAGCTTCGGCGCGCCAGGCCCGGCGTCCTGTTCGCCCGCAGGAGACGCGTGTTTCGGCGCGGCAGACCTTCGGCTCCACAACCACAGTCCCAAGCCCCTGCGTGGGAGAGCCTCCGGTCCCCAGTCCCCAGTCCCCAGCCCCCAGTCCCTTCTTAGGAGACATCGTCATCTCACGCGGCGTCGCGCGCAGGCAGGCACGCGAAGCAGGCCACTCCGAGCTCACCGAGCTCAGGGTCCTGGCGCTGCACGGCCTGCTGCATCTGCTCGGCTACGATCATGATCGGGACAACGGCAGGATGCGGCGCATCGAGCGCCGCCTGCGCCGAAAGGGCGGCCTGCGCGAAGGCTTGATCGAGCGAGCGAGCCGATGATCCCGCTGAGTGTCTTCCTTCTCGCGTGCGCCGCCGTGTACCTCGGCTCGATCGAGGCGGGATTCAGCGCGCTGATGCGGCTGTCGCTGCGCCTGGTGGCGGAGCGCAGCCGGCGCCCCGGGGCGCTCGGTACGTACCTCGACGACCCGCTGCTGCTGTTCATTCCGATCCGCCTGCTGCTCGGGCTGGTCACCGGCGCGGCCACCGCGCTGCTCGCGCGCGGCATTGGCGTCGACGAGGCGCACAGGCTCTCGATGGTCGCGCTGTCGCTCGCCGCTTTCGTCCTGCTCTGCGAGCTCCTCCTGCCGCTGGTCATCGTCGGCCGTGATCCCGAGCGTGTGCTCGACGTGCTGCTGCCCACGTTCGCGCCGATCGGGCGCGCGCTGGGCCCGACGACGCGCTGGATTGTGCGTATCGTGCCGAGCATCAGGCGCGGGGGGCCACCGCCGACGGCGGACGAGGCGACCGAGGAAGCCAACGAGATGGCGAAGGCCTACAGCGGCGCGGCCGAGCAGGAAGGGCTCATCGAAGGCGAAGAGCGCCGGCTGCTCCAGAGCATCGTCGATTTCGGCGGCACGCTCGTGCGCGAAGTGATGACGCCGCGCCCGGACATCGTCGCGATCCGCGACACCGCGACGGTCGGCGACGTGCGCGCGTTATTTCGCGAACAGGAGTACTCGCGGTTTCCGGTCTACAAGGATTCGCTCGACAACATCGCGGGATTCATCTTCGTCAAGGATCTCGTCACGTTGAGCACCACCCAGGACGCGCGTCCGATCGCGGGGCTGCTGCGGCCGGCGGTCGTCGTGCCGGAAACCAAGCGCGTGCCGGAGCTGCTGAAGCAGTTTCAGCGCCAGCAGACGCAGTGCGCTATCGTCGTCGATGAATATGGCGGGACCGCGGGCCTCGTGACGATCGAGGACCTGCTCGAGGAGATCGTCGGTGAAATCCGCGACGAGTACGACGTGGAGTCCGAGCCAATCGTCGACGAAGGCAACGGCCGGTACGTGTTCAGCGGGAAAGTGAACATCGGCGAGGTCGCGCAGCGGCTTGACATCGAGATCGAGCGCGAAGGCTTCGAGACGGTCGGCGGATATCTGCTGTCGCACATCGGGCGCGTCCCCGCGGTCGGCGAGCGGTTCGAGATCGACGGTCTCAGCGTCGAAGTGATCGACGCCGAGCGCCGGCGGATCAACAAGGTCAGAATGATCAAGGCCGAAGTGAGAGAGCACGCCGGTGAGAAGACGCTGTGATGGCCCGCCTGGCAACTCTCGAGCCTCAACTCTCAGCGTCGCTGAGAGTTGACAGATGAGGGTTGAGCGTTGCTCATGAAGGCAGGTTTCGTCTCGCTGATCGGTCGCCCGAACGCCGGCAAGTCGACGCTGCTCAATCGGCTCGTCGGCACCAAGCTCGCGATCGTCTCCGACAAGCCGCAGACGACGAGGACGCGGATTCTCGGGGTGAGGAACTATCCGGATGCGCAGGTCGTGTTTCTGGACACGCCGGGGATTCACCGGCCGCTGCACCGCATGAACGTGCGGATGGTCGACGCCGCCCTCGACACGATCCCCGAGGTCGACGTGCTGGGTCTCGTCGTCGACGTCACCGAGGCGCCAGGCCAGGGCGACCGGTTCGTGCTCGACCTCGTCAAGAACGTGACGTCGCCGGTCTTTCTGATTCTCAACAAGATCGACCTCATCAGGAAGTCGAGGCTGCTGCCGATCATGCAGCAGTACAGCGAGCGGGGAAGCTTCGCCGGGATCGTGCCGGTGTCGGCCGGCACCGGCGACAACGTCGACCGGCTGGAGCGCGCCCTCATCGACCGCCTGCCGGAAGGCGAGCCGCGGTATCCGGCCGATTACCTGACCGATCAGCCCGAGCGCTTCTTCGCCTCGGAAATCGTCCGGGAGAAGCTGCTGCAGTTCACCCACGCGGAGATTCCGTTTTCGAGCGCCGTCGTGGTCGATCGGTTCGAGGAGCCGGGGAGCGAGAAGGGTCTGCTGAAGCTGTATTGCACCATCGTCGTCGAACGGGAATCGCAGAAGCCCATCGTTGTGGGTCGCGGCGGGGAGATGATCAAGCGCATCGGCATCGCGGCGCGCGAGGACCTCGAGCGGTTCTTCGACACCCGGGTCTTTCTCGATCTGCACGTGCGGGTGAAGTCGGAGTGGCGGGAGGACGACGGCGTACTGAAGGATATCGGGCTGTAGTAAAGTTGTAACCCGCCTCTGAATGCCTTTCCACACCACCGACGCCTTGATCCTGAGGACTTACAAGCTCGGTGAGTCGGATCGCCTCGTCGTGTTCCTGACGCGCGATCGCGGGAAGAAGCGCGGCGTGGCGAAGAACGCGCGGCAGAGCCGACGCCGGTTCGGCGGCGCGCTCGAGCCGCTGACCCACGGCCGCGTCGGGTACATGGAGCGCGAGCGGCGCGATCTCGTCCGGCTCGACTACGTCGAGCCCGTGAGGTCGCCGCTGTCGGCCGTCGACGGCGAGGCGCTGGGATATGTCGGGTACTTCGCCGAGCTGATCGACGAGTGGGCGCAGGAGGCCGATCCGAACGAGACGCTGTTCCGGCTGGGGGCGTCGATGGTCGATGCGATCGCGATGGGCGTGCCGATTCAGCCGCTGGCGCGCTACTTCGAGTACTGGCTGCTGCGGCTGCAGGGCGTCTACGCGGCCGATCCGCATTTGTCGGACGAGGCGCGGGCGTTCCTCGGCGAAGCTCGCGGGCTGAGCCCGTTCGGTCTTGGGGACGTGACGGTATCGGACGGCGCGTTGCGGGAGCTGGAGGCGTCGCATCGCGCGCTGATGGCGATGCACCTGGAGAAAGATCTGAAATCGGTGCGGGTGTTGCGGGAGATGAGTGGAGGAGGACACAGAGGTCGATGAGAACACGGAGACGGATCAGCCACGGAGACACAAAGACACAGAGGGTTCACATCGGCGATCGCCGATCGCCGATCGAGCGATCGAAGGCTCCGTGTCTCAGTGTCTCTGTGGCGGATCCTCTCTGTGTCCTCTCGATCTCTCCGTGTCGATCGTGACGTTCCAAAGCCTGATTCTCCAGCTGTCCGAATTCTGGGCCTCGCGCGGGTGCGCATTGCAGCAGCCGCTCGACGTCGAGGTGGGCGCCGGCACGATGCATCCGGAGACGTTTCTCCGTGTGCTTGGTCCCGCGCACTGGAGCGTCGCGTACGTCCAGCCGTCGCGCCGGCCGGCCGACGCCCGCTTCGGCGAGAACCCCAACCGCTCGTTCAAGCATCATCAATTCCAGGTCATTCTCAAGCCGGCGCCCGACGAAGTGCAGCAGCTGTATCTCGACAGCCTCGAAGCCTGCGGCATCAACCCGCGGCAGCATGACATCCGCTTCGAAGAAGACAACTGGGAGTCGCCGACGCTGGGTGCGTGGGGCATCGGCTGGCAGGTGATGTTCGACGGGATGGAGATTTCGCAGTTCACGTACTTTCAGCAGGCGGGCGGCATCGAGCTGGCGCCGATCGCGGCCGAGCTGACCTACGGCCTCGAACGGATCGCGATGGTGCTGCAGCGCGCCGACAGCATGTACGACATCGAGTGGGCGCCCGGCGTTACTTACGGCGACGTGCGGCTGCGAGAAGAGAACGAGCAGTCCAAGTACGTCTTCGGGCAGGTCGACCTCGGGGGGGCCGACTTCGGCGTGTTCCATCGCGATCTCTTCGAGCGGTACTATCAGCTCTGCGGCGCGCTCCTGCACGCCGGGCTGATCTGGCCGGCCCTCGAGCACTGCCTGAAGTGCTCGCACCTGTTCAACATCCTCGACTCGAGCAACAGCATCGGCGTCACCGAGCGGACCGCGTTCATTCTTCGCATCCGGCAGCTCGCCATCGGCATCGCGAAAACCTACGTCGAGGGAAGCGCGAGCCGCGGCGGAGGCGGGTGATGGACCGCGAGTTGTTGCTGGAAATCGGGTGCGAGGAGCTGCCGGCGAGCTGGCTGCCTGGCCTCACCAGCCAGATGGGCGAGATCGCCGGCGCGCAGTTGCGTGCACACCGGCTGCCGCCGGAGTCGCCGGTCGAGACGTTCAGCACACCCCGTCGTCTGACCGTCCGCGTCGTCCGGATCCCGGAACGCCAGACCGATCTCGAAGAGCTGGTGAATGGTCCGCCGGTGTCGGCCGCATTCACGCCCGACGGAGCGCCGACGCCGGCCGCCGCGGGGTTCGCCGCCAAACACGGAGTGGACGTCGGCACGCTGGAGCGCGTTCAGGCGCCAAGAGGCGAGTATCTGGCGTTCCGCAGGCGTCAGCGCGGGAAGGCGGCGGTCGAGGTGCTGCCCGATGTGCTCGCCGGCGTCCTGCGCGGACTCGCATTCCCGAAGTCGATGCGCTGGGACGCGACACTCGAAGACGGACGCGGCGAGCTGTTGTTCGGCCGGCCCGTTCGCTGGATTCTGTTCATTTACGGCGGGCGCGTCGTGCCGTTCGCGATCACGCGCACGTCCGCGGCGCAGACCGGGCAGGTGCAGGAGGTGTCGACGGGGGCGGTCACCTACGGTCACCGGTTTCTGACGACCAGCGGCCGCGCGGGACGCGCCATCAAGGTCCGCACGTTCGACGAGTACCGCGCTCGTCTCCTGGAGAATTTCGTCATCCTCGAGCGCAGTGAGCGCCACGACAAGATCGCGCGCGAGCTCGACGCGAAGGCGCAGCGCCTCCAGGGCCGCGTGAGCCGGACCGTCCACAGCGATTCCGGCCTGCTGCACGAAGTCCCCGATCTCGTCGAGTACCCGTCGGTCGTCGCCGGCACGTTCGCGCTCGAGTTCCTCGAGCTGCCCGAGGAAGTGCTGACGACGACGCTGATTCACCATCAGCATTACTTTCCGGTGGACGGCGAGGACGCGAAGCTGAAGAACGCGTTCCTCGCGGTGATCAACACCGAGCCCGACAACGAGCGCACGATCGCGCGCAATGCCGAACGCGTCGTCACCGCGCGGCTGCGAGACGCGCGGTTCTTCTGGGAGGCGGATCGGAAAGCCACGCTCGAGTCGCGAATCGATCGCCTCGGGACGCTGCTGTTCCATAAGAAGCTCGGCACGTACAAGGAGAAGGCCGAGCGCATTGAACGTCTGGCCGAGTGGATCGCGCGCGAGGCCCTGGGCGCCGACCAGGCCACGGCGAAACAGGCCGCGAGTGCGGCACGGCTCGCGAAGGCGGACCTCGCAACTGACATGGTCCGGGAGTTCACCGAGCTGCAGGGCACGATGGGCGGCGTCTACGCCCGCACGGAGGGACTTCCCGAGGAAATCTGGAAGGCGATCTACTTCCACTACCTGCCGGTAGGCGTCGAAGCGGATGCGCCGCCGACGCGCGCGCAACTGGGAAAGGCCGCGATCACGTGGGCGGCGGTGTCGCTGGCCGACAAGCTCGACACAATCGTCGGCCTCTTTGCCACCGGCGAGAAACCGACCGGCTCGCGTGACCCGTACGGGTTGCGTAGGGCGGCGCACGGCCTCTTCAAGATTCTCGTCGATCTCCCGGACTCAGTCGGACGGCCGCTCCGTCCGGCAGTGTGGCCGCTCGTAAGAGAAGCTGGCGAACGACTTGGAAATCCAACCGGAGGATGGGCGGATGCACAACTGGAGAACCTCCGCCTTTTCCTGACCGAGCGTCTTGCGTTCGTTCTCGAGAGTCGAGGCTACGATATCCGGAATGTCCGAGCCGTGACGAGCGGTCGGTCTCTACTTGATATCCGACCGGCTGACGAACTCCAGAAGCTAAAGGTGCTCCCGGAATTCTCGACAACGACTGAGTTTCTGGAGCTGGCGGTGGCCTTCAAGCGCGCCAAGAACATCACGCGGGAAATGAACAAGTCGCTGCAGCACACGCCCGTCTCCAACGACTACCTCAACGGACTGACCGAGCCGGCCGAGAAGGCTCTTCTTGCTGAAATTGAAACGCGGAGTCCAATCATCGACCGGGCCGTCGAACAGGGCCACGGCTTTCGCGAAGCGTTCGCGGAGGCCTCCCGGTTCAAGCCCGCCGTCGATCGGTTCTTCGACGAGGTTCTGGTGATGACGCCAGACCTGGAATTGCGTCAAAGGCGTCTGGCGTTGGTATGGCGACTCGTAACGCTGATTCTGACACTTGGGGACATCTCCGAGATCGTCGCGGAAGGGTAGCAGGCCTGCGCTGCGTTCGAAAGGGTTCACGGTCCGGCTGAAGCCGGACACTGCCGATGCCCGGGGCAGTGACCTCGGGCTCGTGTGATACGAAACCGACAACGCAATCGAGCAATCAATTACCAGATTACCGGATTACCCAATTACCAGATTCAGTTTTCGTCGACGGAGATCGTGAATGTCCAAAAAGCCGGCCATGAAAGTCGCAGTCAAGAACGCCGCCGCGAAGAGCAAGACATCGCGCAGGGCCAGGAAGTTCGTCTACTTCTTCGGCAACGGGAAGGCGGACGGCAATCGCAACATGAAAGACGTGCTCGGCGGCAAGGGCTCGGGCCTGGCCGAGATGACCAACGCGGGATTGCCGGTACCGCCCGGCTTCACGATCTCCACCGGGGTCTGCAACATCTACTACAGGGAAAAAGCAAAGATTCCTCCCGCGATCGACCGCGAGATCGAGGAGAACCTGAGAAAGCTTGAAAGAGCGGCCGGCGCCACGCTGGGGTCCACCGAGAACCCGCTGCTCGTCTCGGTCCGCTCGGGCGCGAAGTTCTCGATGCCGGGCATGATGGACACGATCCTCAATCTCGGCCTGAATGACGATGCGGTGGAGGGATTGAAGAGCCGGACGCAGAACGGACGGTTCGCGTTCGACAGCTACCGCCGCTTCATCCAGATGTTCGGCAACGTCGTGCTCGAAATCCCGAAGGACGCGTTCGAGCACGAGCTCGACGCCGTGAAGAAGGCGCGCGGCGCGAAGCTCGACACGGACCTGGACGAAGGCTCGCTGCATGAGGTCGTCAAGCGCTACAAGCGCGTCGTGAAGGACCGCGCGAAACGCGAGTTCCCGCAGGATCCGCACATCCAGCTCACGATGTCCAGGGACGCGGTGTTCCGCTCGTGGATGAACGCCCGCGCGATCGAGTACCGCCGCATCTACGACATCCCCGATGACATCGGCACGGCGGTCAACGTGCAGATGATGGTGTTCGGCAACACGGGCGGGCGCTCCGGGACCGGCGTCGGCTTCACGCGCAATCCGGCGACGGGCGCCAGGGAGTTCTTCGGCGAGTTCCTCATCAACGCCCAGGGCGAGGACGTGGTGTCCGGCGTCCGCACGCCGCAGCCGATCCGCGAGCTCGAAAGTGTGATGCCGAAGGCGTACAGGCAGCTGCGCGAGATCACGACGCGCCTCGAGAAGCATTACAAGGACGTGCAGGACTTCGAGTTCACGATCCAGGACGAACGGCTGTTCATGCTGCAGACGCGCAGCGGCAAGCGCACCGGTTACGCCGCCATCGTGATCGCCAGCGATTTCGTCGCCGAGAAGCTGGTCACGCCAAAGGAAGCGATCCTGCTCGTCGACCCGGAGTCGCTCAACCAGCTCCTCGCTCCGGGCTTCGATCGGGATGAATGGGACAAGATTCCGGCGGCCACCAGGGGGCTGCCGGCGTCGCCCGGCGCCGCCAGCGGGCAGGTCGTGTTTGCCGCCGACCATGCCGTCGAATGGGTGAACCAGGGCAAGCAGGTGATCCTCGTGCGGCGGGAGACGGTGCCGGACGACATCCACGGGATGTTCGTCTCGCAGGGCATCCTGACGGCGACCGGCGGCATGACGTCGCACGCCGCCGTGGTCGGCCGCCAGATGGGGAAACCGTCGATTGTCGGCGCCGGCGGGCTCGAGATCGACGAGTCGCGACGGCAGTTCCGCGTCGGCGGAAAGACCGTGAAAGAGGGGGACTACATCTCGTTCGACGGCCTGAGCGGCGAGGTGAAGATCGCGCGCGTCGCGTCGAAGCCGAGCGAAATCCTCCAGGTGCTCGACGGGACGCTGGCCGCGAAGAAATCAGACATTTACCAGCGGTTCGAGAAGCTGTTGTCCTGGGCCGACAAGGTCAGGCGCCTGGGCGTGTACGCCAACGCCGACTTGCCGGATCAGGCGGAGCTCGCCTACGCGTTCGGGGCGCGCGGCATCGGCCTGTGCCGCACCGAGCACATGTTCTTCGGCGAGGGCCGCATCCCAATCGTGCAGCGCATGATCCTGGCCGACAGCGAGGCCGATCGCCGGAAGGCGCTGAACGAGCTGCTGCCGCTCCAGCGCGACGACTTCTACCTGCCCAAGCGCGAGGACCTGATGGTCGACGTGGCGCGGCTCGAGGCGGCCGGTAAAACGGGCAGGGAGCTCGAGGAGAAGAAGCGCTTGCTGGCCCGCGTGGAACAGCTGCACGAGTTCAACCCGATGCTCGGCCATCGGGGCGTGCGCCTCGGCATCACGTATCCCGAGATCACCGAGATGCAGACGCGGGCGATCATCGAGGCGGCCTGCCGCCTGAACAAGGAAGGCATCAAGATCGCGCCGGAGATCATGATTCCGCTCGTCGGCCTCGTGAAGGAGCTGAGCGACCAGAAGGCGATCGTCGATCGCGTCGCCGCCGACGTGATGAAGGAGCAGCGGATCAAGATCAAGTATCTGGTCGGCACGATGATCGAGATCCCGCGCGGGTGCATCGTGGCCGATCAGATCGCGCGTGAAGCGCAATTCTTCTCGTTCGGCACGAACGACCTGACGCAGCTCACGTTTGGTTTTTCGCGCGACGACAGCGGGAAGTTCCTGAAGATCTACCAGGAGAAGAAGATCCTCGAGAAGGATCCGTTCGCGTCGATCGACACGGAGGGCGTGGGCGACCTCGTGCGCGCGGGCGTCGAGCGCGGGCGCAGGGCCAGGCCCAGCCTGAAGATCGGCATCTGCGGCGAGCACGGCGGCGACCCCGCGTCGGTCCACTTTTTCCACGAGGCCGGCCTCGACTATGTCAGCGCCTCGCCGTATCGGGTTCCCGTGGCCAGACTCGCGGCGGCACAGGCCGCGCTCGCTGTCAGGGTCGGAGACTGAGTCATGGCCAATGGGCAAAATCAGCCGTCTCCCTTCTGACCTCGCGAACCAGATCGCCGCTGGAGAGGTCGTCGAACGCCCTGCTTCTGTCGTCAAGGAGCTCGTCGAGAACGCCCTCGACGCGGGGGCGCGACGCCTGGCCATCCACGTCGAGCTGGGCGGCAAGAAACAGGTCCGCGTGGAGGACGATGGCGATGGCATGGAGCCGGAGGATGCCCGCCTCGCGATCGAGCGCCACGCCACGAGCAAGATCCGGCGGGTGGAGGATCTGGCCGCCATTCTGACGCTCGGGTTCCGCGGCGAGGCGCTGCCGTCGATTGCGTCGGTGTCGCACTTCGTGCTGCGCACGCGCGCGAAAGGGCAGCAGAGCGGCACCGAGATTCGCGTCAACGGCGGCGCGATCGCGTCGATCGTCGAGATCGGCGCGGCGCAGGGCACCGTCGTCGAAGTCAACGACGTCTTCTACAACCTCCCGGCGCGGCGGAAGTTCCTGAAGTCCGATGCCGCCGAGTCCGCGCAGGTCTCCCGGATTGTCACGCAGCTCGCGCTGGCGTACCCCGAGGTCGGCTTCACATTGACGAGCGCGGGCCGCAAGGTGCTGCAGTGCCCGCCGGCACTGTCGCAGCGCGACCGGCTGTATCAGGTGTACGGCGAGCGCGGCGACCTGATGGAGCTGCGCAAGGACGCGGGCGGCATGACGCTCACCGGCTTCATCGCGGCGCTCGCCGAGCAGGGACCGACGCGTGGTCCGCAGAATGTCTTCATCAACCGGCGCATCGTCAAGGACCGGACGATCGCGCACGCGATCATCGATTCGTACAGCCAGGCGTCGATCAAGGAGCGCAGCCCCGAGGTGCATCTGTTCATCGGGATGCCGCCGGACGCGCTCGACGTCAACGTGCATCCCACGAAAGCGGAGGTCCGCTTCCGCGACCAGTCGCTGGTGCACGAGGTCGTCCGGCGCGCGCTGATGGAGGCACTGGGCCACAGCGGGGCGCCGCAGCTGCAGCTGCGTCCCGAGCACGTGTCGCGGTCGCCGGTCGCGGGTTCGCTCCCGGGTGTCCTGGCGGGCGGAGCATACCCGAATCGATGGATACCGGGAGCGGCCCCGCTCAAGCAGGGCCCTACGTATGAGAATGCGGTCGCCCGCGGCTCGCATGCGCCGGACGGAGGGACGAGCGTCGAGAGCGAGACGTACGCGGGAGGCACGGACGCAGGGCACCGCTTTAGCGGTGCCGAGAGGGGTGCCGCCCCCTCGCCCGTCGCGCCCTCGCACCTCGCACCGATCGAGATCAAGCCGATGATCCCGCTCGGCCAGTTCCGCGACACCTTCATCATCGCCGTGGACGACGAGGGAGTGGCGAT
>QHWJ01000360.1 GCA_003222535.1 Acidobacteriota bacterium
GGCCGCACCGTCGAGACGCTCGATCGGCAGGCGCTCGAACGGGTTGTGCGCAACCAGAGGACGCGCGGCCTCTCGCCCCGGTCGACGGCGCGCCTGGTCGCCTCGGTGCGCGGCTTCTATCGGTTCCTGGTGCTCGACCGGCGCCTCGACAAGAACCCGGCCGATGATCTGCGCTCGCCGCGCGCGTGGCCTGCGTTGCCCAAGTTCCTCTCCCTCGACGAAGTGGACACGCTCATCGCACAGCCTGACGTCTCGACGCCGCTCGGCCTCCGGGATCGCGCGATGATCGAGCTGCTCTACGCCACGGGCCTCCGCGTCACCGAGCTGGTCGGCGTACGGGTGGCCGATCTGCATCTCGAGGAGCACTACCTGACCTGCATCGGCAAGGGCCGCAAGGAGCGGCTGGTGCCGATCGGCGACCAGGCGAGCGTCTGGATCCGGAGGTATCAGTCGGACGCACGCCGCGGGCTGCTGAGCGGGCGGGCGTCGCCGCGTCTGTTCCTCAACGCGCGCGGCGGTCCGCTCAGCCGCGTCGGCTTCTGGAAGATTCTCAAGCGGCACGCGCGGCGGGCGAACCTGCCGCGCACGGTCAGCCCACACGTCCTCCGCCATTCGTTTGCGACCCACCTGCTCGAGCGGGGCGCCGACCTGCGCTCGATTCAACTGATGCTCGGCCACGCCGATCTGTCGACGACGCAGATTTACACGCATGTGTTGGCGGCCCGGCTCCGAACCATCTACGATCGCTTCCACCCCCGGGGCTGACTCTGCTACAGTAATGTGTTTGGCTGTCTCGAATCCTCCAGACTCCGAAGGAGCCGGCATGAGCCGTAAGGGACGACACCTGTTCACGTCTGAATCGGTCACGGAAGGGCATCCGGACAAGATCGCCGATCAGATCTCGGACGCGATCCTCGACGCGATCCTCACGCAGGATCCGGTCAGCCGCGTCGCGTGCGAAACGCTCGTCACCACGGGCCTCGCGGTGGTCGCCGGCGAAATCACGACGAGCGCGTACGTGGACTTTCAGGAAGTCGTGCGGTCGACGATCAACGAGATCGGCTACAACCGCGGGAAATACGGCTTCGACGGCGGGACCTGCGCCGTGCTGTCGTCGATCCACAGCCAGTCGCCCGACATCGCGATGGGCGTCGACACCGGCGGTGCGGGCGACCAGGGCCTGATGTTCGGCTTCGCGTGCACCGAGACCGAAGAGCTGATGCCAATGCCCATCATGCTGGCGCACAAGCTCGCCAAGGGCCTGTCGTGCGCCCGGCGCGACGGCGTGCTCGAGTACCTGCGGCCCGACGGCAAGTCGCAGGTCACCGTCGAGTACGACGGAAACCGGCCCGTGCGCGTCGACGCCGTCGTCGTGTCCAGCCAGCACAGCCCGCTCGTCACGCAGGAGACGATGAAGGAAGACATCGTCGAGAAGATCGTCAACCGCGTGATTCCCGGCGAGCTGATGGACAACAACACCAAGATCTACGTCAACCCGACGGGACGGTTCGTGGTCGGCGGCCCGCACGGCGACGCCGGCGTCACCGGCCGCAAGATCATCGTCGACACCTACGGCGGCGCGGCCCCGCACGGCGGCGGCGCGTTCTCGGGCAAGGATCCCACGAAGGTCGACCGATCGGCGTGTTACATGGCGCGCTACATCGCGAAGAACGTCGTCGCGGCCGGCATCGCCGAGCGGGCGCTCGTCCAGCTCGCCTACGCGATCGGCGTCGCGGACCCGGTGTCGGTGATGGTGCATACCGAGGGCACCGGCCGGATTCCCGAGGAAAAGATCACGAAGCTCGCGCGGGAGCACTTCAAGCTGACGCCGCGCGGCATCATGGAGGAGCTCGACCTCCGCCGTCCGATCTACAAGAAGACGGCCGCCTTCGGGCACTTCGGCCGCACCGAGCCGGAGTTCACCTGGGAGCGCACCGATAAGGCCGCCGTCCTCAAATCGCATGCGGGCCTGTAGCGGTCGATAGTCAGCAGCCCGTAGCCGATCATCCTGGTCAGGTGAAGAAGTTTCTGCTGGTGACGGCGGCCATCGTGGCCGCCGTCGCCGTCCTGGTCGGCGTCACCCTCCCGCCGCGCCGGCTCGCGCTGGCCGCGCCCACCGACGGCACGATTCCCGGCATCGTCCACGTTCACACGAATCGATCCGACGGTCTCAGCCCGCCCGACGAGATTGCGGCGGCCGCCGCGCGCGCCGGATTGAAGTTCGTCGTCTTCACCGATCACGGCGATGCAACGCGCAGACCCGATCCGCCGGTGTATCGCTCGGGCGTCCTCTGTCTCGACGGCGTGGAGATCAGCACGACCGGCGGTCATTACGTCGCGCTCGACATGCCGGCCTCGCCCTATCCGCTCCACGGAGAGGCGCGCGACGTCGTGGAGGACGTTCGCCGGCTCGGGGGGTTCGGCATCGCAGCGCATCCGGATTCTCCGAAGCCGCAGCTGCGCTGGCAGGAATGGACCGCCCCGTTCGATGGGATCGAGCTGCTGAATCCGGACACCAGCTGGCGTCTCTGGACACAACAGGCGACGGCGGCGATTCGATCGCCGAAGTCGAGCACACCGGGCTCCACGTGGCATGCGCGACGGCGCCTCGCCGCCGCGCTTCTGGACTATCCGTTCCGACCCGCGGAAACCATCGCCGGATTGATTCAGGCGAGCGATGCGCTGGCCTACAGGTGGGCCGCGCTCGCGACGCGGCGCCGCGTTGTCACGCTGGCTGGCATCGACGCGCACGCCCGCCTCGACCTGCGGGACGATCCGAGTAACAGCCGATACGCGTTGCCGCTCCCGGGCTACGAGCCGTCGTTCCGCGTCATGTCGATCCACGTGCGGCCCGACCGCGCGCTTTCAGGCATCGCATCGGTGGACGCCGCCATTGTCATGCGCGCGATTCGCGGCGGGCATTCGTACACGGCGATCGACGGCATTGCCACCCCGGCGTCGTTCGCGCTCACCGCGACCAATGAGCACGGCACCGTCCACGAAGGCGATGAGCTCGGCGCCGGCGGCCCGGTGCGCTTACGCGTCCGCAGCAATGCGCCGCCGGGCTTCACGACGAAGGTCTGGAATGGCGCCACAGAGCTCAGCGGCGATCACCACGAGCAGGATTTCACGGTGCCGGCGTCCGGCGAGCCGGCCGTCTATTGGGTCGAAATCCTTTCGACCGACCGCCCGAGCCCGGTGGTCTGGATCAGGAGCAACGCGATCTACGTACGCGGCAGCGAGCCACCGGCGAGGCCGCCGACGCGCTCCCCGGCGGCCGCCAGCCTGCCGATCTTCGACGGCAGATCGGCCGCGGGCTGGCGCGTCGAGCACGACCCGACGTCTCTCGCCGCGGTCGAGACGGCGCCGACCGTCGGCGGCGCCGAGCTGCGGTTCCGGTACGGGCTGTCCGGCGGCGCCTCGGTCGGCCAGGTTGCCGCACTGGCGTTCGACACGCCGCGCGGGACGCCCTACGACCGCCTGACGTTCTCGATTCGCGCGGAGCACCCGATGCGGATCTCGGTCCAGTTGCGTGGAGGAGAAGGGCAGCCGGCCGGCGACCGCTGGCAGCGGGCCGTCTACGTCGATACCGTCGAGCAGCAACGGACGGTCTACTTCGACGACCTGACCCCGGTGGGTGAGACCCATGCGTCCACGCCTGCGCTCGAGAGCATCCGCAGCCTCTTGTTCGTCGTGGACGCGACGCACACCAAGATGGGTGATTCGGGACGAATCTGGATCAAGCGAGCCGAACTGCAGCGGCAATAGGAATTTGGAATTTGGAATTTGGAATTTGGAATGCCGGCCACGAATTCCAAATTCCAAATTCTTAATTCCGAATTCCTAAGTGCGGACCGTCAGCAGCATGTAGACCGCGGCGGCGCCGAAGATGATGTTCGGCGCCCAGGCCGCGAGGATGGGTGACAGGGATCCTCCCGCACCGAGCGCGCCGAAGACGATGACCGCCATCCTGTACACGAGCGCGAGCACGAGGCCGACCCCGATACCGTAGAGGGCGCCGCTGCGGCCGATCGCCGCCGCAAACGGCACCGCGAGGAGCGTCATGATCAGCGTGACGACCGGGAAGGCGACCTTCTGATGGAGCTGCACCAGATAGGGCACGGCGTGGTATCCGCTGGCCTGAAGCCCGGCGACGTACGTCTTGAGCTGTCCGTACGTCATGCGATCGGCGTCGGGCTCCTCGGTCTTGAAGTACGCCGGCGGCTCCAGCGAGAGCGCCCGCTCGGTGAACGGCTTGTAGTTGACCACCGGCCGGGACGCGTTGCGACGGGTGGCGGTCGTGAACTCCCGCGTCCAACCGCCGCGCGCCATCCACGCCGGTGCCGGCTCCTCGTCCGTGCCCGCCTGTTTCGCCGGCCACGCATCGGCGGCGTAGGTCAGCGTCTCGAGCGTCCAGCCGTTCTCGTTCAGATGGAACATCGACAGCTTGCTGAAGTGGTTCGTCCGGGGATCGAAGATCTCGTAGTGATAGATGTCCCCGCCCCTGCCGACGATCCATTGCCGGCTGAGCAGACCGAACGCGGCGACCGGATAGCCGCGGATGATGCCGTTCAGCCGCGCGGCTTCCCGGTTCGACTCGGCCAGCACCTGCTCCTGGAGCGCGAACAGGGCACCGCTGAACGCGACTCCGAACAAGAGAAGCGCCATGGCTGATCGGTACAGGCTGATGCCACAGGCGCGCATGACGACCAGCTCGCTGTTCTTCGTGAGGCCGGCGACCGTCACGAGCGTCGCGACCAGCGCCGCCATCGGGATGATGTAGTACACGTACTGAGGCGTCGCGAAATAGAAATACCGCAACAGCATGCCCGTCGTGGCGACGCCGCCGAACAGTTTGTCGGCCAGATCGATGAGCGTCGAGATGTAGAAGATCCCGACGAGCGCCACGAACGCGAGCACGAAGATCGACAGATACTGCTTCGCGATGTAGATGTCGAGCAGGCGTGGACGCGGCCAGTCGACGCGGGGAATCCGGATGACGAGCACGACCGGGCGGCGGCCGGCGGCGCCGGCCGCACCTCCCGGGGCCACCGGCGCGCGCGTCCGCCAGGCCGTCGGGATGCTGAACCGAATCGGCTGGTCGGCAGACCTCGCGCGCCACAGGACGAGTGCGACGCCCGCCGCGCCGAGCACGACGTTGACGAGCCATGGCGCGAGCCCGGGAGGCAGCCGTCCCGCCAGCGCGATCCCGCGCGACGAGTAGAGCAGGACGTAGTACACGAAGACGACGCCGGTGCCGACGGCGAAGCTGCCGACCCTGCCCTCCTTGCTGTTGCTCGCGCCGAGCGCGACCCCGATCAGCCCCAGCACCAGACACGCGGCCGGGAGGGAAAACTTCTGCTGAATTGTATAGAGCTGGCTGTAATTCGGCGTCCCGTTCCGCGCGTTCGCGGCGGCGGTCCGCCTCAGCTCGGCGATGGTCTTTTCGTTGTCGCCCTTCACAATCTGCGTGCGACGGAAGACGGTGGTCGCGTCCATGTCGAGCACGAGGCGATCGAACGAGCCGCCGTCATACTTCCCGGGCTGGTGCGGAAACGTCGTGTGCACCGTACCGTCGTCCAGGACGAGCTCCACCGTCTTCTTCGCACGGTCGATCACCAGACGTCCCTGCCTCGCCACATACACCATCGTCCGATCGGGCTGCGTGGAGTCGGCCAGGAACACGTCCCGCCAGAGGGTCGCCCGCTGGATGTCACGCACGTAGAGGACCCGGTTCGGGAAGCTCGTGAAGAACACGCGGGGCTTGATGTCGCTTTCCGCGCCCGACGCGACGATGTCGAATGTGATCTCGCGAAAGGACTGGTTGGCGTCGGGCAGCGCGATGATCGTCTCATAGGCCGTGGCCGCCGAGGCGAGCCCGGCGAGGAGGGCAATCGGCCGCAGCACGTGGAAGATGGAGACGCCGCACGCCTGCAGCGCCACGAATTCGCGGTCCGCCGAGAGCCGCCCGAGGCCGAAGAGGACGCCGTAGAGGAGCGCCATCGGGATCGTGACGCTCAGCGCCTGGGGCGTGAGCGTCATCAGCACCCGGAGCACGACCGCCCACGGAACGCCCTTCTCGATCAGCGCCGCGGCATTCTGGAGCATTGGCGGCATCATGAGGACGAAGGTGAGCGGGAGCAGTGCCAGCAGCAGAGGTGGCACGACCTCCCGCACGATGTATCGCTCCAGAATCTTCACCAGCACTAGACTACAACGTATGACCCGTGTCGCCATCCTGTGGCATATGCACCAGCCGTATTACGAGGACCTCGCGACCCACGAGCACATCCTGCCGTGGGTCCGGCTGCACGCCCTCAAGGACTATTACGGCATGGTGGCCATCCTGCGCGAGTGTCCCGACGTCAAGATGACGTTCAACCTCGTCCCGTCGCTGCTCGTGCAGCTCGAGGCGTTTGCCGAGGACCGCGCCCGTGACCGGTATCTCGAGCTGAGTCTCAAGCCGGCCGCGGCGCTCGATCACCACGACATCGATTTCGTCCTGGAGAACTTCTTCCACGCCCAGCGCCAGCACATGATCGACATCTACCCCCGCTACGGGGAGCTTCTCGCGCGGCGCGGCGGCTCGGAGCCGACGCCAGCCGACCGGCGCACGGCGGCCGCGCGCTTCAGCCCGGACGATCTGCGCGACCTGCAGGTGTGGCAGAAGCTGGCCTGGATCGACCCGCTGTATCTGGACAACGACGCTCGCGTTCGCGCGCTCGTCGCCAAGGGCCGCGGCTTCTCGGAAGAGGACAAGGCCGTGCTGCGCCGCGTCGAGCTCGAGTTGCTGAACAAGGTGATCCCCGAGTATCGGGACGCGGCGGCGCGCGGACAGATCGAGCTGTCCGCGTCCCCGTTCTACCATCCGATCCTGCCGCTCCTGTGCGACACGGACATTTACCTCCGGACCCATCCCGATTCGCGCATGCCGCGCCTGCGATTCCAGCATCCGGAAGACGCCGCCGAGCAGCTCGAGCGCGCATCGGCGTCCCACAGGCGGCTCTTCGGTCGCCGGCCCGTCGGGTTGTGGCCATCCGAGGGTTCGGTGTCCGACGCAATGGTGCCCCTGGTGGCGCGAGCCGGTTTTCGGTGGATGGCCACCGACGAGCTGATCCTGGCGCGCACGCTCGGCGTCACCTTTTCGCGTGACGACTACGGCCACGTGGAGCTGCCCGAGCGCCTCTATACGCCATACATCATTCGCGCAGGCGGCGCGACGGTCGCGTGCACCTTTCGTGATCACGTGCTGTCGGATCTCATCGGCTTCACCTATTCAGGCTGGCCGGCGGAAACCGCCGCGGACGATTTCGTCTCCCGGCTGGTCGAGGCGGGCCGCCGCTATCGGGACAGGACCGGCGGGGGAGACGCGCTCATCCCGATCATCCTGGACGGCGAGAACGCCTGGGAACACTTCGAGGGCGGCGGACGGCCGTTCCTCCGGGCGCTCTATCGTCGCCTGTCCGGTCATCCGGAGGTGCGAACCGTGACGATGGCGGAGGCGTGCAAGGGAGCGAAACAGGAACTGGCGGGGATCTTCCCCGGGTCCTGGATCGACGCGAACTTCTACATCTGGATCGGCCACGCGGACGACCAGAAGGCGTGGACTCAGCTGGCCGATGCTCACGCGGCGCTCGACGGCGCGACCAGGACGGCTGGCGTCGATAAAGCCACGCTGGCCGAGGCGCACGAGGAGCTGCTGATCGCGGAAGGCAGTGATTGGTTCTGGTGGTACGGCGACGATCACTCGTCCGCGCACGATCTGGAGTTCGACGATCTGTTCCGCCGCCACGTGCGGAACGCCTACGGCCGACTCAAGGCGCCCGTCCCCGACGAGCTCTTCGTCAGCAACATCTCGACGGGGGCTTCGGCCGGCACCCAGACCGAGCCGACGGCGCTGCTGGCGCCGGCGCTCGACGGTGAGGAGACGAGCTACTTCGAATGGCTCGGCGCCGGCACGTTGGAGATCCGCGAGGTGGCGGGCGCCATGCACCAGACGGACCGTCGGCCGGCCGTGGTGACGCTCGTGCATTTCGGCTTCGACGATGAGCGGATGTTCGTCCGGGTGGACGCGACCCAGCGCGTGCTGGACCTTCTGGCGGACGGGCGCGAGTTCTCCCTGAAGTTCTTTTCGCCCGCGGGCCTTCGCTTCTCGGTCCGCCAGGTCGCCGGCCGGCCGGCCGGGACGTTCTGGGATCGGCAGCCCGCCGAACCGTTCTGGCTGGAGCGGGGTCCGGGAGGCGCGACGGTTGCCGCCGGCACGGTGCTCGAGCTGGCCTTACCGCTGGCCGACCTCAGGCTGGGGCCCGGCGAGGCGGTGGCGTTCTTCGTCGCCGTGTTCGACGAGCGTGCAGTCGAAGTCGAGCGCCATCCGCCGCATCGGCCGATCGAGCTGGCGGTGCCGGACTCGTTGTTCGCCGCGCAGCACTGGCGGGCGTAGTTTGGGGCCGGGCGTGGGCGCGTCCTTGCCCGTGCGTCAGAGTCTGATAATAGATGTTATGTTAACCTAAAAGCTCGCGTGTTCCGAGGCAACCCGCCCTGGCGTTCCCCAGTGGACGCCTTACTTGCTTTTGCGCAGGTCGCGCAGGATCGTTTCGAGCGCGTCGATCACCTCGTCGCGTGACGCACGGCTCTTGTTGAAGCTCAACTTCAGGTTGAAGGCCTTGCTCGGCGGCCGGAAGGCAAAGACGTAATGCTTCGGACGTCCGGCTTTCGGCTTCGCCGCCGCCTCGCGCAGTTGCTGGCGCGTGGCCCCGCCGCGACTGGTGATCGTTTCGATGAGCGCCGTCATTTTCTCGGGAGTGTTCTGCCTAACCACCTGCAGCAGCAACGACTTGGACGAAATGTCGGCCAGCCGACACAGATCCCGCACGCTGTCGGGGATCGCCGTGAGCGCGAGCGATTCGGTCACCGAGGTCCGCGATTTGCCCAGCCGGCCGGCCAGATCCTCATGCGTGTAGCCGCAGCGCTCGGCCAGGCTGTGCAGCGCCTCCGCCTCCTCGAACGGCGTCAGGTCCTTGCGCTGGAGGTTCTCGATGAGGGCCAGCTCCACCATCTCGGTCTCGTCGACGTCCCGGATGACGACGGGCAGGTCCCGCAGATTGGCCTGCACCGCCGCCTGATACCGGCGCTCGCCGGCGACGATCTGGAACCGATCGCCCCGCGGGCGGACGACCAGCGGCTCGAGAATGCCCTGCTCGCTGATCGACGCGATGAGCTCGGTCAGGTCGCCCATGACCTGCCGCGGCTGGTTCGGGTTCGGATCGATCCGATCGATCGGGATCAGCCGCCCGATCGGCGCGCCGGCCGACGAGGCCAGCGCCTCCACGTAGTGCTCGTCGTGGCGCATCGCCACACGCGCGGGCAGCCCTCGTCTAGGCACGGTCGATGACCTCCTCGCACAGGCTGTAGTACTCGGTCGCCCCGGTCGAGTCCGGCGCAAAGGTGAAGATCGACTCCTTGTACGCCGGGCTCTCTTCCAGGCGCACACTCTTGGTGATGACCGTCTTGAACACCTTGCCCCCGAACACCTTCTGAATCTGCGCACGGATGTCGCGCGCCAGCGACGTCCGCTTGTCGTGCATCGTGATGACGACCCCCAGAATCCGCAGCGCCGGGTTCGGCCGGGCGCGCACTTTCTCGATCGTCTCGAGCAGATCGTCGGTCCCCTCGAGCGCGAAATACGACGACTGAATCGGAATCAGCAGGTGCGTCGCGGCCACCAGCGCGTTCACCGTCAGCAGCCCCAGCGTCGGCGGGCAGTCGATGACGATGTGCGGATAGCGCGTCCGGATCGGCTCGATCTCGTCCTTGAGCCGGAAATGCGCGTCCATCTCCCCCACCAGCTTCGCCTCGAGCTTGGCGAGCGCGATGCGCGACGGCGCAATCGACAGGTTCGGCATCGCCGACGGCAGGATGACGTCCGCGAGCGCCACCCCGGGGTCGGTGATCGCGTCGTACACGCTCCGCGACACCAGCGGCATCTCGAGAAACGACAGCGTGCTGTTGGCCTGCGGATCGAGGTCGACCAGGAGCGTCGGCGTGCCGCGAAGGGCCAGCGCCGCCGCCAGGTTGATGGCCGTCGTGGTCTTCCCGACGCCCCCTTTTTGATTCGCAATCGCTACGATCATCGAGTGGCCGCGCCCTCGGAAGAACCCGGTGATGATTCTAACAGACCTACATCTTGTACTTGCCGAGGTCGTCCGGGTCGAGGCTCTCCAGCCACTTGTGCAACCGATCGGCATCGGCCTTCTCGGTCGTGAAATCGACCGTCTTGGCGTGGTCGATGACCGTGTCTTCGACGAAGATCGGCGCCCGCGTCCGCAGCGCCAGCGCGATCGCGTCGCTCGGCCGCGCGTCGATCGCCACCGTGTCACCGTTCAACGCGAGATAGATGAGCGCGTAGAACGTGTTCTCCTGCAGATCGCAGACGACGATCTTCTGGACCGAGGCCTTGAGATCGTGGATGACGTTGCGCAGCAGATCGTGCGTCATCGGTCGCGGCGTCGAGATGTTCTCGATCTGCAGCGCGATGGCGTTCGCCTCGAAGATGCCGACCCAGATGGGCAGCACCTTCTGCCCCTCCTTGTCCCGCAGGACGACGATCGGCGTGTTGGTGATCGGATCGACCATCAACCCCTTGATGCTCATCTCGATTTGCATAGGCCCTACAACCTAGGCACGGCAGGTGCCCCTGTCAATCCATCCCGGCCGATCGCGGGATCGCCACGCGCCCTGCCCCACACGCTGTGAGGGCCGGCGCGCTCCACGCGGACGGGCAGCGTCCGACCGATCCAGTCGGGCGGGCCCGGCAGGTTGACGACGACGTTCGTGCTCGTGCGCCCGGACAATTCGGTCTCGCGCCGGCGGCTGCCCGCATCGACCAGGACGTCCACAATCCGGCCCACCAGACGCTGGTTCAGTCCGGTCTGGATGTCCCGCTGCAGCGACTGCAGCGCCACAATCCGCCGCGTCTTCTCTTCCCCGGGCACATCGTCGGCCAGCCGCTTGTCCGCGAGCGTGTTCGGGCGGGGGGAGTACTTGAACGAGAACATGCTGTGATAGCCGACCTCCGCCGTGAGCGTCAGCGTCTCGTCGAAATCCGCCTCGGTTTCCCCCGGGAAACCGACGATCATGTCGGTCGACAGCGCCACCTCCGGCAGCGAGGCGCGGATCCGCCCGATCAGATCGAGGTAGCTCTCGCGCGTATACCGCCGCCGCATCGCCTCGAGCACGCGTGTCGAACCGGACTGCACCGGCAGATGCAGGTGGCGGCAGACCTTGGGCAGCCGCGCCATCGTGTCGAGGAATCGCGGCGTGACGTGGCGCGGATGCGGGCTGGCAAAACGGATGCGCTCGACTCCGTCGACGGCGTGCACCGCTTCGAGCAGCCTGCTGAAGTCGCACGACGGATCATCCGGCGCCGCATAGTGGTTCACGATCTGTCCGAGCAGCTGCACCTCCCGGTGCCCCGTGTCCGCCGCCTCGCGCACCTCAGCCAGGATGTCCGCCCTCGGGCGCATCCGCTCGTTCCCGCGCGTGTAGGGCACGACGCAGAAGCTGCAGAACTCGTTGCAGCCTTCGATGATGGTCACGTAGGCCTTCACCGGATCCGCGCGTCGCGCGACCCCGAGCGGAAAGGTGACGTCGTCGTACGGGTCGATGTCGACGACCGGACGGCGCTCGACCCGTGCCTCCTCGACGAGCATCGGCAGGCGGCGGATGGCCCGAGTGCCGAGGATCACGTCCGCAACGCCGGGTGACCGTTCCAGGATGGCGCCGCCCTCCTGCTGCGCCACGCACCCGGCGACGGCGACGATCGGGTCGTGGCCGTGATCGAGCGCGAGCCGCCGGAGCTCGCCGAGGCGCGTGTAGAGCTTCTCCTCGGCGCGCTCGCGGACGCTGCAGGTGTTGATCACGACGAGGTCGGCGTCGGCCGCCTCGTCGGTCGCCTCGAACCCGGCCTGCTCCAGGAGCCCCGCCATGCGCTCCGAGTCGTGGACGTTCATCTGGCAGCCGAAGGTTTCAATGAGGTATTTAGGCGCCACCGTGGCTTCCCTTTGTGTCCTTTGTCCCCTCTGTGTCCTTGACGCTCCTGACACCTTTCGGTTTCGCTCTTTCGCTTTCGCCTTTCGACTTCGATTCGCCCGTTCCGGCCCCGGACGTTCTCGACGCCGACCGGTCCATCAGCATCTCATGCGCCGACCGCCGAATGCCATCGGTGATTGCCTCTCCGCCGAGCATTCGTGCAAGCTCGTCGACGCGCGCGCCGTCGCCGAGACGCGAGACCGAGGTGCGCGTCCGCCCGCCGTCGACCCGCTTCCGGATTTCAAAGTGCGTGTCGGCGTACGCGGCAATCTGCGGCAGATGCGTGATGCAGAGCACCTGAAACGCCGACCCGAGGGCGCGAAGCTTGCGCCCGACGACGTCGGCGACGCGCCCGCCGATGCCGGCGTCGACTTCGTCGAAGATCAGACCGGGCGCCGACGCGCTCGGCCGACGGTCGGTGGCGTCGCTGAAACCGTGGCGCGACGAGGCGACCAGCGTCTTGATCGCAAGCATGATGCGCGACAGCTCGCCGCCCGAGACGATGCGCGCGAGCGGCCTGAGGTCCTCGCCCGGATTCGGCGAGACGAAGAACTCCCCCGCGTCGATTCCCCGCGCGCTCCAGCCGGCCTCGGGCTGCGGCCCGTCGCCAAACCGCACCTCGAAGCGCGTGCGCTCCATGGCCAGCTCCGCGAGGACGGCCTCGACCTGCCGGCCGAAGGTGACGGCAATCCGCCGCCGCTGTTTCGAGAGGGCCTCGGCAGCACTGACGAAGGCCGTCCGCGCGGCGGCGAGCTCGCGCTCGAGCTCCAGGATCCGGTCGTCGCCGCGCTCGAGGTCGGCCAGTTCCCGCCTGAGCGCGTCCCGCCGCTCGATGACATCGGCCAGCGCGGGGCCGTATTTCCGCTTCAGGCGTTCGAGCAGGGCCAGGCGCTCTTCCACCTGCTGCTGGCGGGCGGGCGATGCTTCGATCCCGGACGCGTACTGCCGGAGAAATCCGGCGAGGTCCTCGAGCTGCGACTTGATGCCGTCTCGCGCGTCGAGATACGGCTTGAACCGCGGATCGAGGGTCGCGAGCTCCGCCACGCGACGCCAGACGTTCGCAAGGCCCGCCAGAATGGCATCGTCGCTCTCGTAGAGCGACGCGTAGCTGTCGGTGCAGAGCCGCTCAACCCGGTCGGCACTCGCGAGCACCTGGCGCAGGGCGGCGAGCTCGACATCTTCCCCCGGATCGCCCGCCTTCAGCCCGGCGCGATCGATCTCGCCCAACTGAAAGGCCATCAGATCCTGGCGGCCGGCGCGGTCCCTGGCCGCACTGTGCATCCGGGCGAGCTCGCCCTGCAACGCGCGCATCGCGTCGAACGCCGCCGCCGTCGGCGCGGTCATCCCGTCGAGTCCTCCGAAGGTATCGATGACGCCCAGATGCGTGGCCGGATCGAGCAAGGTCTGGTGTTCGTGCTGGCCGTGCAGCTCGATCAGGCGGGACGACAAATCCTTCAGCGCACCGGCGTTCACCAGCGCGCCGTTGATGAACGCGCGGCTCCGGCCTTGCGACGTGATCTCACGCCGCACCAGCAGCTCTTCTCCAGCGCTTTCGAAGATGGCTTCGATGGCGGCGGCATCCTCGCCCGTCCGCACGAGGTCGCCGGAGGCACGGCCCCCAAGCAGCAGCCCGACCGCCTCCACCAGGATCGACTTGCCTGCGCCGGTTTCGCCGGTCAGGACGTTGAGGCCCGGATCGAACTCGACTTCGACAGAGTCGATCACGGCGAGGTGTTTGATGCGAAGGAAAGAGAGCATGTCAGGAAGCGGGAACTCCAATCCTAGCATAGGTTTGACAGCTGTTTCATGCCCGTGATACAGTCGTGTGTTATCGCGCTGTCCAGAGCGGCGCTGCTATGTCTCGGAGGGCCGTTTGCGCACGCTTGGAAGCCCGCTGGTCGCCGTGCTCGTGCAGGCGGCGGCTGGTACCGCGCCCGAAAGCTCCGCTACCGGCATCGTCAGTTTAATCGCCCGCTCGACCGCGACGACGGTCTTGGTGCTCGCCGGCCTTGGATTCTGTTCCGTCTGGTCCTGGGGCATCTTCCTTTACAAGTGGTGGACGTTCCGTCGCGCCGCGAAGCACAGTGGGCAGTTCCTCGAGGTGTTTCGCCGCAGCGGCAAATTCTCCGAAGTGCAGGCGGTGTGCCCGTCGCTGGGCGACAGCCCGCTGGTGGGGCTGTTTCAGACCGGCTACGCGGAGCTGACCGCGCAGCTTCGTCAGCACGCGCCGCCCGACATTCAGAACGGGCCCAATCCGCGCGCGCCCGCGGGACGTCCTACCTTGAGGAGCCTGAGCGCGGTGGATCGGGCGCTGCTCCGCGCCGCCGCCGTCGAGGTGAACAAGCTCGAAAGCCGCGTCTCCTTTCTGGCAACGGTCGCCAGCATGGCGCCGTTCATCGGGCTGTTCGGCACCGTCTGGGGAATCATGAGCGCGTTTGAGCAGATCGGTGTCACCGGCTCGACCAGCCTCCAGGCGGTCGGCACCCCCATCGCCGAGGCGCTCGTCGCCACGGCTGCAGGCCTCGCGGCGGCGATCCCCGCGGTGTTGTTTTACAACTATCTGTCGCAGCGCGTGAAGCTGTTCGCGTCCGAGATGGACGACTTCGCCATGGAGTTTCTGAACATCTGCGAAAGGAACTTCACCTGATGGCGAAGATCGGTCCCGCCGCCGGTGCGTCGTCCGGGCGATCGGGACGTGGGCGCCGCGTGGCCACCTCGCTCGCCGAGATCAACGTCGTGCCGCTGGTGGACGTCATGCTCGTGCTGCTCATCATCTTCATGGTGACCGCGCCGCTGATCCAGCGTGGCATCGACGTGAAGCTGCCGGTGGCGCGGCGTGCCGCGCAGGTCGCGGGCGAGCGCGTCGAGCTCACGATTCCCGATTCGTATCGGACGTCGCGCTTCGTGTACCTCGGCAAGGAGCGGGTTCGCGCGGACGTGCTGCAGGAGCGCCTCCGGCAGCAGATGGAGGGGCGCACGGACAAAGAGGTCTTCCTCCGGGGCGACGCGACGGTGCAGTATCAGGATCTGATGGATATCATCGACATGCTGAAAGGCGCCGGCGTCCAGAACATCGGCATGGTCGCCAGGATGCCGGGCGCACGCTGATGGATGTCAGCGACGTGCTGCGCGATCGGATGGGGACGCCGGCGGGGCTGCAGCGCATGCTGACCGTCTCGGTTGCCGTGCATCTGGCCCTCGCGGCCGCCCTGCTGTCCGCGTCAGGCGGTCTGCTGAAAGGCGCCGTCAGGCCCGCGCCGATCGTGATGACCATCTCGCTCAGCGGCACCGTCGGCCCGGAGACCGGCGGCATGACGCCGATGGGCGGACGACCGGTCCAGGCCGAGACGCCGCCGGCCGATCTCGTGAAGCGCGAAGCGATTCGGCGGCCGGCGGCGAAGGCGCCCGAGATGACCGTGCCGCTGCCGAACGCGAAAAGCGTGAAGGCCCGGCCGAGCCCGCCGGTCAAGCAGGCGCCGGAGGACGCGGCTGGCCGTACGCCGACGCGCGGTGCGCAAACGAGCCCCGGCAGCACCGCAGCCGACACCGGTGTGCGGGGTCAAGGGTTCGGACTCTCGACCGGAGGCGGCCCTGGCTCCGGATCGTCGCTCGAAATCACCGGCGACTTCTGCTGTCCGGAGTACCTGGCGACCATGATCGCGCGCATCCGCTCGGCGTGGAACCAGGACCAGGGCGCCAGAGGCACGAGCCTCATCCGGTTCACCATCAAGCGCGACGGATCAATCACCGACGCATCGATCTTCAAACCGAGCGGTACGGTGACGCTCGACACCGCGGCGCTTCGCGCGGTCCGTGCCACGCGAACGCTGCCGCCGCTACCCGACGCGTTTCCGAACCCGACGCTGACCATGCGTCTCAGTTTCGAATATCAATGACCAAATCCATCATCCCCGGAGTGCTCGCGATCGCGCTGCTGGCCGCGTGGCCGCACGCCGAGCAGCCGCCGCAACCGCCGCCGCCGGCTGCCACGCAGCAGCCGAGCGAGGTCGAGGTCACGATTAGCGGCGACGGGGGCGCGGCGCCGCGGCTGGCCGTTCCCGAATTCATCGCGCTGTCACCGGACGCCGAAACCGCCGCCATCGCGAGAACCGTCACGCAGGTGCTGTGGGACGACCTGAACTTCGAGCGCGAGTTCCTCTTCATCCCGCGGGACACCTACGCGACGATTCCGCGGGCGACGTCGTTTGCGGACGTGCCGTTCGACCGCTGGCGCGAGCTGAACGCCGACGGCCTCATCGTCGGGACCGTGCAGAAAGCCGGCACGACCGTGAAGGTCGAGATGCGGCTCTTCAACGTCCGGTCGCGCCAGTCGGCGTTCGCCCGCCAGTACGACGGCACGGCTGCCAATCCCCGGCTGTTCGCGCACACCATTTCAGATGAAATCCACAAGACGCAGCGTGCGCTGAACGGCGTGGCGCGCTCGAAGCTCACGTTCGATTCCGACCGCGACGGCGAGCGCATGGGCGGCACGGTGCAGAACCGCAGCATCAAGGAAATCTACATCTCCGACTACGACGGCGAGAACCAGCGGCGCGTCACGGTGGGCAAGACGCTGAACATCGCGCCGCGCTGGTCGCCCGACGGCCGCTCGATCGCGTATACGTCGTATCGGCGCGGCGGCGCGAACATTTTCATCTCGAACATCTTCCAGGGAACGCTCGATGAAGTGACCAAGGGCGACAAGGTCGGCGAGAACTGGCTGCCCGCGTGGTCTCCCGACGGCACTCGCGTCGCCTTCAGCTCGACACGCGACGGCAACCCCGAGATCTACGTGGCGAACCGCGACGGCTCGAACGTGCGGCGGATCACGAATCATCCCGGCATCGACATCACGCCCACCTGGTCGCCGTCGGGCACCCAGATCGCGTTCACCTCCGATCGCGGCGGCACGCCGCAGATTTACGTCGTCGGCGCCGACGGCCTGAACCTCTCGAAGAAGACGTCCGAGGGGTACTGCGACCGGCCGTCCTGGTCGGCGGCGCCGTTCAACGAGATCGCGTTCGCGTCGCGCAGCGGACCCGGCTTCGACATCAAGGTGCTCGACCTCACGACCGGCACGACGCATGTGCTCACCTTCGGCGAAGGGACGAACGAAAGCCCCGCGTTCTCCCCCAACGGCCGCCACCTCGTGTTCACGTCGACGCGCTCGGGCAAGGTGCAGGTGTTCACGATGGCCCGCGACGGCAAGAACGTGCGGCAGATTACCAGGAGCGGCAACAACGAGAAGCCGGACTGGTCCAGATGAGTGGAGAATCGACGATGAGAGCGGCCCGAGGAATGAAGGTGTTGATCGCACTCCTGTCGTTGACGGCGGCGGCCGCCTGCGGCGCCAAGAAGCCGCCGATCGCCCGGCCGACGCCGCCTCCGGTCCCACCGACGAGCACGGCGCCATCGCGCGTTGTCCCGGCGCCGCCCGAGCCGGTCGTCGAACCGACCATCGTTCCGCCCGAGCCGGTCAGAGACGATGCGATCTCCGCAGCGTCGCTCGACGCTCCTCAAGCGGTATCCCACCTGGACCGTGACGGTGGAGGGCCACTGCGATGAACGCGGGACGGCTGAGTACAATCTGGCGTTGGGCGAGCGGCGCGCGATTACAGCCCGCGCCTACCTCGTGTCGCTGGGCATTCCGGCCGATCGGTTGCGGACGGTCAGCTACGGCAAGGAGTTCCCCTTCGATCCGGGCCATGACGAGGCGGCGTTCGCGAAGAACCGGCGCGCGCATTTCGTCATCACCGCGAAATGAGCTTATGACACCGAAATCCTCCGTCGCTTTCGTCGCCATCCTCGCCGTCATCGCGACGGCGTCTCCCGCGCACGCCGCCAACAAGGAGCACCAGCAGTTGATGGCGGACCTCCGCATGTTGCAGGAACAGTCCCAGCTGCTGCAGAACCTGATCGGGACCGTCACCGACGCGCTGAAGGCGGTGAACACCCGCCTCGATCAGCAGGCCGAGACCAACCGCAGGTCGTTCGCCGATCAGAAGCTGGTGATCGACAACCTCACGAGCGACGTCCGCGTGATCCGCGAGAAGCTGGACGACAACAACGTGCGCATCGGCTCGCTCACGCAGGAAGTCGACTCGCTCCGCCAGTCGATGCAGCAGCTCAGCGTCCGTCCGGCCGGCACGCCCGATCCGGACGGCGCGGCCGGAGTCTCGACGCCGGCGCCGGGCGGAGGGTCGCCGGGCGGCGGACCGCCGGCCGGCCCGGCTGTCGGCGTGTCACCACAGAAGTTGCTGGAGACCGCCAAGTCCGACTATTCGATCGGCCAATACGATCTGGCCATCATCGGGTTCAGCGAGTACATCAGGAGCTTTCCGAAGTCCGACATGGCTGACGACGCGCAGGTGAATATCTGCAACGCGTATTATCAGGACGCCAAGTACCAGCAGGCGGTCGATGCGTGCGACCTGGCCATCCGCCTGTATCCGACCGGCGACAAGCTTCCCGAAGCGTATTATCGAAAAGGCCTCGCGTTGAGCCAGCTCAAGGACGTGAACGCCGCACGCGCCATGTGGGAAGAGCTCGTGAAGAGATTTCCGAACAGCCAGGAAGCCACTCTCGCGGCGCAGGGCCTCGAACGTCTGAAGCGGCCCTGACGGGAGGCGCGACGTCCGTCGAACCGCGATCAGGCCGCACGCAGCTCTCTTCGGGTTGCCGCCGTCTTCAGCAGGCCCGAGATAACAGAGCAGACGGAGTTAACGGCCAAACACGGAGAAACGAAGAAACGGAGGCCCAAAGACGCGGTTCAGCGGGCCGGCCTGCGTAGCAGGCCGGCTGACACTGCCGAATCGCTTCGCGACGCCCGTCGAACCCGTGTGCCTCGGCGCGTCTCCGTTCCTCTGCGCCTCCGTGTTTGGCCGTTGCCTCAATATCCTCCGTGTCCTCGCGCGGTGGCTACGCCAAAGTGAAAATCGCAGTGGAAGTCGGAAGTGTGAAGTACCAAGTCCGAAGTTCGAGCGGCGACGATGTAGAATGCTTTGCTCAACTTCAGACTTCAGACTTCAGACTTCAGACTTCAAACTTCTGACTTCCCGAAGGGACTCCCATGGGCAGCGTGAACAAAGTGATTCTGGTCGGCAATCTGGGGCGCGACGCCGAGAAGCGCTACACGCCGGGCGGCGCCGCCGTCGCAAAATTCAGCGTGGCCACGACGGAAGTCTGGACCGATAAGGCCGGCCAGCGGCAGGAACGAACCGAGTGGCACACCATCAATCTGTGGGGCAAACAAGCGGAATCGCTGTCCGAGTATCTGACCAAGGGCCGGCAGGTATACATCGAAGGCCGGTTGCAGACCCGGAAAGCACCGCGTTGCAGAAGTTGCGATGCCTTCCTGCCGGACCGGGACTGGAACGCGAGAGACGCTCAAAAGATTCGGTGTCAGAAGTGTGACAGCGAGGCGAAGCCGTACGCCGAAACGATGGTCGACATTCGCGCGGACCGCATATCCCTTCTCGGCAGCGGAAGTGGCGGCCGGGGCGCAGGCGTGTCGCGCATCGGCGAGGACACGATGGTCGGCCATGCTCCCGCACCGAGCCACGATTCGCCGGAACCGCTGACCGACGACGACATCCCTTTCTGACGCTCGTCATGGCTGAGGGCTGAGGGCTATGGTGAATGGCTTCGTCCATCTACCTGAAGCCATCAGCCATCAGCCATCAGCCATTAGCCATGTGAGGGTTTCTCCTCCTCCCGCCCGTATCTGTCCTCGAGGCGGACGACGTCGTGCAACTCCGGAGTCGACACCTCGAAGATGTCGCTGTCTTCGATCGCCGTCATCCGGTGCACCGTCTTCGGCGTGATGTGCACGCGCTCGCCCGGAAGCATCTCGCGCCGCGTCAGCGCTCCGTCTACTTGAATCTCGAACAGCAGCCTGCCCGAGTGCAGGTAGATCGTCTCGTCCTTCACGTTGTGGTACTGCAGGCTCAACGCGTGGCCGGCGTTGACATGAATCAGCTTGCCCACGTACCGGTCGGTCTTCGCCCAGTGCAGCTCGAAGCCCCAGGGTTTGTTCACTCGCGTGATGTCACCGCTCACGACGTCACCCCCTTGATCAGCGTGAGCCGGCCGAGGGCGGCCAGCAGCACGCGTTCGATTTCGTCGACGGTGGCCAGCCGCAGGATCCGGCGCGCCAGCGCCCGCAGTTCGTCGCTCCGGAGCTCCGCCAGCACCTGCTTGGCGGCCGGGATGGCCCCCGGCGTCATGCTGAACTCCGTCAACCCCAGTCCGACGAGCAGCGTGAGCAGGGCCGGGTCCGACGCCATTTCACCGCAGAGCGACACCGGAATGCGCCGGCGTGTCGCCGCCCGGCGGACCATGAGGATCATGCGCAGGATCGCCGGATGCACCGGCTCGTACAACCGCGAGACGCGCTCGTCGGCGCGATCGACGGCCAGGCAGTACTGAATAAGATCGTTGGTCCCGATGGTGAAGAAATCGACTTCGCGCGCCAGCAGATCCGCGGTGTACGCGGCCGCCGGGATTTCGATCATCACGCCGATCGGCACGTGCGGCACGTGTTCGCCCCGCCCCCCCAGATCGGCCGCGGCCTCGACAATCATGGCCCGCGCCCGGCGGACCTGCTCGACGCTCGAGACGAACGGAAACATGATGCGGAGGTTGCCGTAGCGCGCGGCGCGCAGCAGCGCGCGGACCTGGACCCGAAACAGCTCCGGCCGCGTGAGGCTGAGCCGCAGGCCGCGCAACCCCTGGCGGCTCGCGCGCTCCTCGTCCGGCTCCCAGCCGGCGGCCAGCGGACGCTGCGAGAGCCGCGACGCGAGCTGTTCCTCGTCGACGTCGAACGTACGCACGGTCACCGAGCCGGGCGCCATGCCCTCCAGCATCCGGCGGTAGATCTCGTACTGCCGATCCTCATCGCGGATGTCGTCCACCCCGCTCGTCACGAGAAACTCGGATCGATAGAGGCCGATCCCCTCGGCCCCCGCGTATCGCGCGGCGGCGAGGTCGTCGGGGAACTCGATGTTCGCGTCGAGCCGGATGGGAACACCGTCGGCGGTCGACGCCGGCCGGCGCCGTTCGGCCTCGACCATCGCAGCCGGCCGGTGATCGTCGGCGTGCCGCGCGGCGCGCGCGAGCTCCTCGGGCGTCGGATCGAGGAGCACATCGCCCGCCGTCCCGTCGATCACGACGAGCTGTCCCGCCTGAACGCGCTCGCTCGCGTTGTGCAGGCCGACGACAGCGGGAACGTCGAGGGAACGGGCGAGGATCGCCGTGTGGTACGTCCGGCTGCCGGCGTCGGTCCCGAAGCCGCGGACCTTGGACCAGTCCACCTGTGCCGCGATCGAGGGCGTCAGCTCGTCGGCTATGAGCACGGACGCCTCGTCGAGCTCGCGCAGCAGATCACGAGGGGTCGCGACGCCCTGCCGCAGGTTCATCCGGAGACGGCCGACCAGGTCCGCCACGTCGCCCTTGCGCTCGCGCAGGTACGGATCGGCGACGTCGTCGAACACCGCGCTGAACTCCTGGAACACCTGCTGCACGGCCCATTCGGCGTTGACCCGCTGCTCCCCCACGATGTCCGCGGCACGCGGCAGCAGCATGGGGTCGTCGAGCATCAGCAGCTGTGCGTCGAAGAGCGACGAGAGCTCCGGACGCCGCTGTGCGACGCGCGCCTGGATGTCGACGAGCTGCTCGCGCGTCCGCCCGCGGCTTTCGTCGAGCCGCCGCAACTCGTGAGCGAGCCGGGCCGCCGGAATCTGATACCGCAGCACCTGCGCGCGATGGATCAGGACGACGGCGCGACCGGCGACGACGCCCGGCGAGACGCCGATGCCCTTCACGCGTTGCATGCGTCCTCGCCGAACCCGCCCTGGACCAGCGCGACGAGCGCGTCGACGGCGTCGCGCTCGTCGCTGCCTTCGGCGGAGATCGTGATCGTCGATCCGCGCGCCGCCGCCAGCAGGAGGATGCCCATGATACTCTTCCCGTCCATCTCACGCCGATCACTGGCCACACGGACCCGCGCTTCATACCGCGTCGCGAGGTGCACGAACTTGGCCGCGGCGCGGGCGTGCATGCCCAGTTGATTCACGACGGTGACCGCCTGAGAAGTCATGCGGGGCTCTTCTCGCCGCGAAGGAGATCGGACGCGACCCAGATGGCGTTGCGGCCATGGTCGCGCATCTCCCGGGCCACGGCGAGCAGGTCCGACGATCGGCGCAGGCTCGCCAGCTTGATCAGCATCGGCAGGTTGACGCCGGTAATCACCTCGAGACGGTCGGTCTCGAGAAAGGTCATCCCGAGGTTCGACGGCGTGCCGCCGAACATGTCCGTCAGCAGCAGCACGCCTTCTTCGCCACGAACGCGTTCGATGGCCTGGGAAATGTCCTCGCGCGCGTCGTTCACCTCGTCGTGCCAGCCGATCGAAACCGCCGTGAACTGCGGCAGATCGCCGACGATCATCTCGGCCGCATTCACGAGCTCCGTCGCGAGCTGTCCGTGCGTGACGACGACCACGCCAATCACAACTGCTTATAGTAGGCCAGGTAGGTCACGCAGGTCAGCTAGGGCAGGCAGGTCACGTAGGACCCGACCCACGCGACCCACCCGACCGACGAGACCTCTATGCGTGGGCCAGGTCGCGGTGGCGCACCCGCACGCGGGCGACGTCCAGACCGGCGAGGGGGCGTCGCAGCCGCTCGGCGATCATGACCGATCGGTGACGGCCGCCGGTGCAGCCGATCCCGACCGTCAGGTAGCTCTTTCCTTCCGCGATGTAGAACGGCACCACATACCGCAGATACTCCTCCAGGCGATCCATGAACTCGCGCGCGGCGGGATCGCGCTCCATGAATTCCGACACGGCCCGGTCGCGGCCGGTCCGGCGCCGCAGCGTCGGCACGAAATGGGGGTTCGGCAGACACCGGACGTCGAACACGAGGTCCGCATCCACCGGCACGCCGTGCTTGTAGCCGAAGCTGAGGAGCGTGATGACGAGCCGCGCCCTCGCGCGGTCGCGCGACAGGCTCATGAAGAACTGCCGGAGCTCGTGGACCGTCATGTCCGACGTGTCCACGATTTCGTCCGCCATCTCGCGGATCACGTTCAGGCGGGAACGCTCGTCGCGAATGCCTTCGCTGACCGATCGGTCGGGCGCCAGGGGATGGGGCCGCCGCGTTTCGCTGAAGCGGCGCACCAGCGCCGCGTGGCTCGCCTCCAGAAAGATCAGGATGGGCGTGAGCCGGGGCATCTTCCGCAGCTTGCGAAAGATCTTCGGAAATGACGACAGGAACCCGCCTTCGCGCACGTCCACGACGATCGCGACTTTCTCAATGTCGCCGCCGGCACGCAGCGAGAGCTTGGCGAGCGTCGGAATCAGCGTGGTCGGCAGGTTGTCGACGCAGAAGTAGCCGAGATCCTCGAGCGCCCGGATCGCCTGCGACTTCCCCGAGCCCGACAGCCCCGTCAGCACGATGAACGGGGTGCCGCCCCGGCGGCTCTTGGACTCTTTGCCCCGCGCCCCCAGCCCTTTGCCCTGAGCCGCGAGCTCCTGGCGGTGCGTCTTGAGCCCCTCGCCCTCCTCGCGGCGCGCCTGCCGCTCGTCGGCGTCGGGCCCTTTGCGCTCCGCCCGGTGCATTTGGTGTTCGGTTGCGTTGAGCCCTTTGCCCTCTGCCCGGCGCGCCTGGCGCTGGTCGGCGTTGGGCCCTTTGCGCTCCGCACGGCTCATCTGGTGCTCGATCGCGTTGAGTTCTCCGCCCCTTCGCGGTCTCACTCATTCCCCCCCGGCTCGAGCTCGTCCTCCTCCTCGTCCGGCGACGGCGGCGCCGCCTGACGCAGCGTCTGGTCGAGCCGCTCGGCCAGCGCCCGCGCCGCGTGATGGCCGCGCGAGCGAAGGAGCTGATTGCGCGCGGCGACCTCCACGAGGATCGCGATGTTGCGGCCCGGTGCGACCGGCATGCGGATGAGCGGCACGCGAAGCCCAAGAATCTCATAGAACACGTCGTCGAGCCCGAGGCGTTCGTATTCGCGCGTCGGGGCCCAGCGTTCGAGCTGCACGACGACTTCGATACGCTTGGCCGATCGGGTCGAGGCAATGCCGAATAGATCCTTGACGTTGATCACGCCGAGGCCGCGCAGCTCCATGTGGTGACGCGTGAGCTCGGGGCACATGCCGATGAGAATCGTTTCCTGCCGGCGGCGGACCTCGACCGTATCGTCGGCCACGAGCCTGTGGCCGCGGACGATCAGGTCGAGCGCGCACTCGCTCTTCCCGATGCCGCTTTCGCCGGCGATGAGCACGCCGAGACCGAGCACGTCCATCAGCACGGCGTGCATCATCGTGCGATCGGCCAGCGAATCTTCGAGAATCGACGACAGCTTCGCGATCGCCGTTGGCGTCGCGATCGGGGTCCTGATGAGCGGCAGACGCGCGTGCTCGGCTTCGGCCATGAGCTCGGCCGGCGGAGCGAACCCCCCGGTGATGACGACGCACGGAAAATCGAGCGTGAGCGCCAGACGGAGCGACGCGATGCGCGCCGCCGTGTCCAGCCCTTCGAGGTAGCGGATCTCGCTCTCCCCGAAAATCAGGACGCGTCCGGGCCTGAGGTATTCGTGGAAGCCCGCGAGTGCGAGGCCCGTCTTCTGGATGTGCGGGCTCGTGATGCCGCGGTCGAGGCCGGCGGCGCCGGCCAGCAGCTCGAGCGGCAGCCCGAACGCCTCGGGGTGTGAGCCCAGCAACGTTGACACGGTGACGCAGTGGGTCACGGGCATGGGCAGCCGGTCGTCGAAAGACTCTCGCCCCGCCGGTCTACGCGTCTGTCTCGACCAGCGTCATCTCGCCGTTCTGGTGCCTGAACAGCACGCTGACCGCCTCGGTCTCGACGTCGCGGAAGATGACGACGCCGTCGTCGCCGGCGTCCATCTGGCGAGCAGCGTCGGCCACCGACATCGGCCTGATCGTCTGCCGGGACGACCGCAGGATGCGGGGCATCCGCAGGCGCTCGCGGCCGGCTCGCGCGGGCGTGGCCGGCTTCACCGGCGCCGGGCGCTCGGCGCTCTCGCCATTCTCGCGCGCGGCGACGATTCCGGCTTTCGGCGAGTGGCGCTTGCTCGCCTTCCGCTTGCTTTTGACCTTCTGCGCCTGCTGCGAGATCTTGTCGATCGCGCTCGTCAGCGACGTGTCCCAGTTGTCCGTGTCGCCCAGGCCATGGAGGAACTTCTCGCCGCGCGCGTGGAGCGTGATGTCCGCGCGATGCCGGTGCTTCTCGCGCGTCAAGATCGCCTGCGCCGAGACGGCGCTGTCGTTCAGCAGGCGTTCGAGCTTCGACAGCTTGGTGCCGACCAGCCGGCGAAGAGCGGGCGTGATGTCGACGTGATGACCGCGCAGTTCGAGTCGCATACGGTTCACTCGGCTGAAGAGTTTCGGGCTCTAGGTGTAGGCGGTCCTTTCAGGGCCGCCTAGTACAGAACCTTTCTCTGGTTCGATGTCGGGATCTTCAGCTCCTCCCGGTATTTCGCGATCGTGCGCCGCGCGAGGACGAGCCCTTCGCGCTGGAGGATGCTGACGATCTTCGAGTCGCTGAGCGGTTTGCGGGGGTCCTCGTTCTCGATGATCTTCCGGATCCGTTGCTTGATCGTCACCGACGAGACGCTCTCGCCGTACGAGCTGCTGATGCCGCTGTGGAAGAAGTACTTCATCTCGAACACACCCTGCGGCGTGTGCATGTACTTGTTGGTGACCACGCGGCTCACCGTCGACTCGTGCATGCCGATATCGTTGGCCACGTCACGCAGCACCAGCGGCCGCAGGTGCTCGATGCCGTGATCGAGGAAGTCCTTCTGAAAATTGATGATGCTCTTGGCGACCTTGAAGATCGTCTTCTGCCGCTGCTCCACCGACTTGATGAGCCACAGCGCCGACCGGAACTTGTCCTTGACGTACGCCCGCGTTTCGTCCGTGTTGTCCGACGTGCTCTTGTCCAGCAGCCGGCGGTAGACCGGGCTGATCCGCATCTGCGGCAGGCCGTCCTCGTTCAGCACCACGACGTACTCGTCCTCCACTTTCATGACGTACACGTCGGGAATGACGTACTGCGACTGGGTGGGGTTGTAGCGGCTGCCCGGCTTCGGATCGAGATGGCGAATCACCTCGATGTGCTCCCTGAGGTCGTCGATCGTCATCCCGAGCTTTCGGGCAATTTCGGGGACCTGATGGTTCTGCAGCAGACGCAGGTGGTCGGTGACGACCTTTTCCGTCGGCGTGCCTTCGAGTCCCAGATGCCGGAGCTGCAACAACAGACACTCCTGCAGGTCGCGCGCCGCGACACCGGTCGGGTCAAAGCCCTGCACGAGCTTCAGCGCGCGCTCCACTTCGTCGACCCGCCACGACCCCATGGCCGCCAGCTCGTCAAACGACGCGACCAGATACCCGTCGTCGTCCAGGTTGCCGATGATCGCCGACCCGATATCGCGGAGAACCGAATCCTCGCTCTGCATCGACAACTGCCACATCAGGTGATCGGAGAGCGAACTGGCCGTCGAGAGCGTGTTCTCAATGGGCGGCAGCTCCTTCACCTCCTGCGGCGCCCGCGGGCGGTAACCGTCGTCGAGATAGTCGCCGAAGAAGTACTCGTAGTCCTGATCGTCCCAGGTGTCGGTTTTGTTCGGCTGCTGATCGGCCTCCGATTTTTCCTGGGTCTGCGCGGTTTCGGCCGCCTGGAGATCCTCGGTCGGAACCTCTTCGAGCATCGGGTTCTCGACCATCTCCTGATTGAGAAGGTCCGAGAGCTCCAGCGTCGACATCGGCAACAGCTTGATCGCCTGCTGCAGCGACGGCGTGAGGATTAGTTTCTGTACGAGTTTTGTGTGGAGTTTCTGCTGAATGCCCATGAAGACGCGCGTCAGCTAAGTCATTGCCGCGTTTACCACTTGCAAGGATACTCCAGACCGCAATCAGGTGGAGAGCTGTATGCGGCGCTCCTGGAGATGCAAATCTCAGGCCCATTCTAGTCCAATCGGAACTCCGTCCCCAGATAAATCCGTCGGACCTCTTCGTCGGCCGCCAGGCTGTCCGGGGTGCCGCTCTTGAAGATCACGCCCCCGTGCACGATGTACGCCCGGTCGGTGATCCGCAGCGTCTCGCGCACATTGTGATCGGTGACGAGGACGCCGATGCCGCGCGCCTTGAGGTGAAAGATGATCGTCTGGATGTCGCTGACGGCGATCGGATCGATGCCCGCAAACGGCTCGTCGAGCAGGATGAATTTCGGCGAGATCACCAGAGCGCGGGTAATTTCCACCCGGCGCCGCTCGCCCCCCGACAGCGTGTGGGCGGGCGCCCGCGCCAGCGGCGTCAGATTCAGCTCGGCGAGCAGCTCGCCGAGCCGCGCGCGCCGCGTCGCCCCATCGAGGTCCATCGTCTCGAGAATCGCGAGCAGGTTCTGCTCGACTGTCAGGCCGCGGAAGATCGACGGCTCCTGCGGGAGGTAGCCGATGCCCTTGCGCGCGCGGATGTACATCGGATCGTCGGTGACGTCGTGGCCATCGAGCTCGACGCGTCCCGAGTCGGGCGCCGCGAGCCCGACCGTCATGTAGAACGTGGTCGTTTTGCCGGCGCCGTTGGGACCGAGGAGGCCGACGATCTCGCCGGACGCGACGTCGAGGTTCACTCCTCGCACGACGGTACGGCCGCCATAGGACTTCGTCAGGTCGTGCGTGCGCAAAGTCGCCATCGAGACACGCTGTCCAAATCAAGATGTCGGCGTAATGACGAAATGCGGTACTTGGCGGCGGGTCAGCCTGGGCATCTGACGTTGCCGCCCTTGGTCTGCGTGCGGATCTGCGCGTTGCCGTCGACGACGACGCTGTCGGCGCCCTTGTTGAAGGTCAACGTCTTGCCGATGGTCTCGCGCCGGCACTCGTCGAGGATTTTGACCGGCGCGCCCGTGACGACGTACGTCTCGTTGGCGGTCGTATAGATCATCTTCGAGCCCTTGGTCTCGCGGTTCTGCTCGCGCAGCGTGAGGTTCTCGTACGCTTCGGCGCGATCGAGCTCGTCGCCGGACGGCTTGAGATACAGCTCGATCCGCGCCGCGGTCATGTCGCCTTCCGGCCCGTTCATGTGGGCGTTGGTCGTGTACGTGAGGCGTCGCGTCGCGTCGTCGTACTTGAGATCGTTCGACGTCGCGATCGAGGGCACGCGCGCCTTCTTCTTGTCCTTCCCCGCCTCATCCAGGACGGTCGTCGTGACCACGCCGCCCGACGCGCTGAGGTTTCCGGCCTTGTTGTCGATGACGATTGTCTCGCCCTTGATCGACGTGTCGCCCTGAAAGAGCCGCGCGGCGCCGGTGTAGGTGCCCAGGGCCACGCTGCCGTCGTAGTCCAGTCCGTTCCCCACCACGATGACCGGCTGATCCTGCTTCAGCATGGATGGCATCCTGACGTCGTTCGCGGAGTCGCCCGGCATGATGCCTTTGGACGCGGGCTTGAGCTGGCTTCTGACATTCCCGGAGGCTTTCACCTTCGGGCCGACGAGCGTGACGTCGATCGTCGCCGCATCCACCGCAATCTGTTCGGTGACGACGTGCGGGACCGTGGCGCCGGGCTCGGAGCCGCTCAGAGCAAGCGTGCCGCGGTCGAGGTCGTACCGGGCGGCCGCCGCCTGCGCGCTCATCCTGCCCTCTTCGAAGCGCACGCCGCGGGCGAACTTCGCCTCCTCGATCGAGCTCATGCCCGGCTTGAGAGTGACGTCGAGCGTCGCGGCCGATGCGGCGCGACTCACGTCACCGCCAAGTTCGCGGTACTGGACGTTTCCGGAGAACTGCGCGCGCGTCAGCCCGCGTCCCGGCTCGCCGCGGGCGGCGAGATCCGACGCCCGGATGGTCCGTCCCGGCGTTGCAGTCTCCGGCGGGAACGTCAGCTGGACCGCCTCGCGGCCGACCAGCGCCGTTGGCGACATGCCGTCCGGCGCCAGCGTCATGTCGATCATGTTCGCCGCGATCTGCCGGCCCGCCGTGCCCGGCTCGCCCGCGAGCTGGATCATGGCGTCGCCGGAGATGAGCGCGTGCTCGAGCGACTCGCCGTCCGCCGCATACTTCAGGTTCATGTCCCGGCCGCTCAGCGTCTGCAAGCCACCGGCGCTCGGATGCGACGTCGACAGGTGGGAGCGATCGTGCAGCTCCACCGTCTCGATCCGGTTCTCGTCCGGGCTGAGGTAGGCCATCGCGGTCTCCGCCTCGATGACGTGGCCACCGCGCTGGATCCGCACGGTTCGTTCGAACCGGATGTATTTGTCGCGTCGTGCGAATGCGGCCGCGCCCGACGTGACGTCGGCGGCATTGGCGCCCTTCTCGTCCGGGACGATGTGCACGACCGCCTGATCGAGGATGGTGAGCAGATCGCGCGTCTGCTCCCACGTCATCCCGGTGCCGGTGCCGCGCACGCGGCCGCGCGTGAACGTCACCGGGCCCGGGGCGCGCACCGTGCCGTCGCTGTCCGCGTACGTCGCGTGTTCCGTGAGCACGGTCATGCCGTCGGATCCGGCGAGCTGCACGTCGCCGTCGAGCGCGATCGACGACTCGTTCTTGCCCACCAGGCCTTCTTTCGCGGTGATGGTGAAGGTGCGGTCGCCGTTCCGTTCGTCGGTGATGATCGTGACGCCCAGGAGCCTGCTGGAGCCGTCGGCGTAGGTGAGCTGCTTCTGGAACGTGACGCCGGCGGCTTCGCGCGAGCCGTTGAATTTCCACCCCCTGCCGCCGGTCGTTTCGACGACCGCTCCAGGATCCTTGCCGGCCGTGGCCGGCACGGGGGGCGGGTTTTCGCGGCGCTTGAATTCACGTGCGACGAACACCGCGAACGCCACGCCGAACACGGCAATCAACAGGCGCGCTCCACGCTGCCGGCGGGTCATGGGAGGGTCGGTGAATTGCGGATCTCGGATTGCGGATTGCGGATTCGGATTGCGGACACCCAATCCGCAATCAATCCGCAATCAATGCGCAGTCCACAATCCAATCCGCAATAAAATCCGCATTCCGCAATCCGCATTCCGCATTCCGCAATGCTCAACTCCCAGAGCTTTTCAGATCGGCAAGGGTCAGCTCCACGTACGTCTCTCCATTGTACTGGTTCTGTTCGAGCGAGAAGGCGACGTCGAGCGCGGCCTTGTGCTCGGTGAGGTAGTCGTGGCGCTCGGCCGCGCGCCACGCGACGGCTCGGAAGACCCGGCCATCCTGCCTGAGCGCCATCTTGAGGTGACGCTCCTTCAGTTTCCGCGGGCCGTCGACGATCTCGACGCCACGGGCGGCAAAGACCGGACGCGGGTTCCCGGCACCGAACGGCGCAAGCGCCGCCACGCCCGCCGCCACCCCGCCGGTAATCGCGCGGAATGTCAGGTCCCCGTCGATGGCGAGGCGCGGCATCAGGTCCCCGGGGCCCAGCGTCTCGTCTGCGACGGCGTTGATTGCGAGACGCAGCTCCCTGATGCGGCGCGCGTCGAGCGTGAGACCCGCTGCCTGCCTGTGGCCGCCAAACCGTGTGAGCAGGCCGGCACACCGCTCGAGTGCGCCCAGCATGTCGAACCGCGGGATGCTGCGGCACGAGCCATGCGCCATGTCCTCCTCGACCGAGAGCACGACGGCCGGCCGATGGAACGCGTCCACGAGCTTCGACGCGACGATCCCGATGACGCCGCGATGCCACCCGTCGCCCGCGACGACGAGGATCGAGCGCGCGCCGATGTCCGGATCGGTCTGAACGATTCTCTTCGCCGCGGCGAGCATCTCGGCTTCTTCCTCCTGGCGCTTGACGTTCTCGCCGTCGAGCTGCAGCGCCAGTTGCCGTGCGTCCCCGGCGAGCGACTCGTCCTGCGCCAGCAGCAGGCGCGTCGCGATATCGGGTGTGCTCATGCGGCCGGCCGCGTTCAGGCGCGGGGCCAGCATGAAGCCGATGTGATAGCTGTCGATCGTCTTCCCGGTCAGCCCGCACACGTCCAGCAGCGATCGCAGGCCGACCTTGTGCGGCCCGCGCGTCAGCAGATCGAGGCCAAGCTTCGCGATCACCCGGTTCTCTCCGACGAGTGGCACCACGTCGGCGAGCGTTCCGATCGCGGCGACCTTGATGAATCCCGGCAGGAGGCGATCGCGCCCGGCGCGCCGGCAGAGCGCCTGCACCAGCTTCAGCGCGACGCCGACGCCCGCCAGGTACTTGTCCGGGTAGCGGCAATCCGTCCGCTTCGGGTTGATGACGGCGAGCGCCGGCGGCAGCTGCGTCTCAGGCTCGTGATGGTCCGTAATGATCAGGTCGACGCCGAGCTCGCGCGCGCGCCGCGCCGCCTCGCCGCTGCGGATGCCGCAGTCCACCGAAATCACGAGGGCGACGCCGTCCGCCTGCAGCCGCTCGATCGCTGTCGGCTGAAGCCCGTAGCCGTCCCGCAGCCGCTCCGGAATGAAGTGGACGACATCGCCGCCGAGGAGCTCCAGCGCGCGGCGCAGCATGACCGTCGACGTGACCCCGTCGACGTCGTAGTCGCCGTGAATCGCGATGCGCTCCTTGCGCGCGATCGCCATCATGATGCGATCGATGGCGACACTCATGTCGGCGAGCAGCATCGGGTCGTGCAGGTGATCGAGCACGGGGTTCAGAAAGCGCCCCGCGAGCTCCGGGTCGGAAAGGCCGCGCTGACACAGCAGCCGCGCCACCACGGCAGCAATCCCGAGCGCCGCGGCCAGCCTCTCCGCCGCGGCGTCGTCACAGGGCAAAGCATCCCACCGCGGCCCTATTGCGGGCATGTCGCGTGGCCTTTCCTTTGCTCCACGCCGCTCGCGGCACAGAGGACACCGCCGCTCGCGGCACAGACGACACCGCCGCTCGCGGCACAGAGGACACCGCCGCTCGCGGCACAGAGGACACAAAGGCTACAAAGGACACAGAGGGAAGGCTCGCGGTGCGTCCTAATGAAATGAGCTACAAGGTGATCGGTGCAGCGATGAAGGTTCATAGCGCGTTAGGTTCCGGACTCCTCGAGAGCGCATACGACAAATGTCTCAGTCTCGAACTCAGGCGGATCGGTCTGCAGTTTCAACACCAGGTCCGTTTACCTATGAATTACGAAGGCGTGAAGCTATCAGCCGCGTATTGCGTCGACTTCATCGTTGAAGAATGCATCGTTGTCGAGATTAAATGTGTTGAAAAACTGCTCCCCGTCCACAAGGCGCAACTACTTTCGTATCTAAAACTCAGCGGGCACAAGCTCGGGCTCCTGCTCAATTTCAAAGTCCCTCATATGCGCGACGGCATTCATCGAATCATCAACGGGCCGGAGTCCGAGTTGTGAGCAAGTGCTTCCCGGCGGTGTCGTGACTACCCTCTGTTTCCCCTCTGTGTCCCCCTCTGTGTCCTCTGTCCCCTTTGTGTCCTTTGTGCGGCGCCGAGTCTCATGATGATCGAGTATCGATAAAATCGATCCCGAGGCGCCCCATGTTCCTGAATTTGTCGTAGCGCGCCGCCAGTCTGGCCCCGCTGCCGAGGGCGCTGACCTCCGCGAGCGTCTGGGCCAATGCCTCGTCGACGATCTCCGCCGCGGCCGCGGGATCCGTGTGGGCGCCCCCGATGGGCTCGCGTACGATCCCGTCGATGATCCCGGCCTTCATGAGATCGGGCGCCGTCAGCTTCAGCGCTTCTGCCGCCTCAACTTTCTTCGCCGGATCGCGCCAGAGGATCGCCGCGCACCCTTCGGGAGGAATCACGCTGTAGATCGCGAACTCCTGCATCAGCACCCGGTCGCCCACCGCGATGCCGAGTGCGCCGCCGCTGCCGCCTTCGCCGCTGATGATGACGATGATCGGCGTGTCGAGCATCATCATGTCGCGCAGGTTGACGGCAATCGCTTCCGCAACGCCGCGTTCCTCCGATTCGATGCCGGGGTATGCGGCAGGCGTGTCGACGAACACGATGATGGGGCGGCTGAACTTCTCGGCGATGCGCATGGCGCGTAACGCCTTCCGGTAGCCTTCGGGCCGCGCGTACCCGAAGTTCCTGAAGATCTTCTCCTTCGTGTCGCCGCCCTTGACGTGACCGACGAGGAGCACCGGCTGCCCCTTGTAGTTGGCGAAGCCGGTCATGATCGCGTGGTCGTCGGCGAAGCGGCGGTCGCCGTGGATCTCGCTGAAGCCGGTGAACAGGCGCTGGATGAAATCCTCGAGCCCGGGGCGGCTGGGATGGCGCGCGACCAGCACCCGTTGCCACGGCGTGAGCGATCGATACAGCTCGCCGCGCACCGATTCGATGCGCCGCCGCAGCCCGTCGATCTCGCGATCCCGCGCGTCGGTGCGCGGCATGGCCGCCAGCGCGTCGATCTCCTTCAGGAAGACCGCGATCGGTTCCTCGAATTCGAGCGTCTCAGCCATTCAACACCAGACCGTTGGCCACGAAACCACAAAACACACGAAACCAACGACACTCTTCTTTCGTGTCTTTCGTGTCTTTCGTGTCTTTTGTGTGTTTCGCGGCCTTTGTTCTTTCGTGCTTTTCGTGGTTGATCATCGAAGCTCCACGGCTCCCGCGCCGACGACTTCTTCGACCTCCGAGATCAGCGCCGGCGATGGCCGCACGCGAATCTGCGAGCCGACATCGACCCTGACGCGCAGGCGGTTCGGCCCCTCCTCTGTTTCGACCTCGAACGAGACTCTACGGTCCCCACGGTGGCGGGAGAAAATCTCTCCGAGCGTCCGGAGCGTCATGCGATCGGCCGGCTTCGTGAGGTGAATCGCCACCTCGCGGGCGAGCCGTTCGCGGACGCTCTCGAGCGGCGCGATCTCCGATGCCAGGATGCGCACCGACTCCTCGTCGCGCTCCAGCTTACCCCGCACCAGGACCATCCTGCCGGTCTCGATCAGACCGGCGCTGCGCTGGAACGCGTCGGGAAACACGATGACTTCGACGCCGCCCCGCGCGTCCTCCAGCGTGAAGACCGCCATCCGATCGCCCTTCCGCGTCTTGAGCTGGCGCACCGCGGCGACGATGCCGCCGACGCTGGTGTCGGGCTCGATTGGCTTGGGCCCCCCGGGGGACCGGCCGTTGTCGCGTGGGGCGCTCGACGGCGCATCAGCGAGATCACCGATGGTCCTGGCGCCCAGGTCCCGGAGGGTGCCGGCATACCGATCGACCGGGTGGCCGCTCCAGTAAAGGCCGAGCGTTTCCTTCTCGTATCCGAGCTGCTCGGTCTCGGTCCACGGCGCCGCGTCGGGGAGTGGCGCGGCGCTGCCGCGTCCGCCGACGGCCGCCTGCTGGACATGGTCGAACCCGCCGAACAGATGCGCCTGCCCTTCGTCGCGGTCACGCTGCAGGCGGGCGCCGTACTCGCACGCGGCGTCCACCGACGCGAGCAGGCGCGGGCGCAGGGCGGCGGACGGCATCGCCGCTCCGCCGGCAAGCGAGTCGCACGCGCCCGCCTTGATGAGGCTCTCGAAGACGCGCTTGTTGACGAGCCGAAGATCGAGATCCTCGCACAGGGTCGCGAGCGACCGGATTCCGCCCTGTTTCTTCCGGACCTCGACGAGCGATTCGATGGCGCCTGCGCCGACGTTCTTGATCGCGGTCAGGCCGAAACGGACGCCCTGCGGCGTCACCGTGAAGCGGAGCTGGCTTTCGTTGATGTCCGGCGCCAGCACCGGAATCTGGCGATCCCGGCACTCGCCGAGATAGAGCGCCAGTTTGTCGGTGTTCTGCGCTTCGATCGTCAGCAGCGCGGCCGCGAAGTGCCATGGGTAGTTCGCCTTCAGATACGCCGTCTGGTACGCCAGCAGGGCGTAAGCGGTCGAGTGCGCCTTCGGGAACCCGTACCCGGCGAAGTGCTCCATCAAGTCGAAGATCGGCCCGGCCTTCTTTTCGTGAATGCCGTTCTTCTTTGCCCCTTCGACGAACTTGCCGCGCTGTTTCGCCATCACCTCGGGATTCTTCTTCCCCATGGCCCTGCGGAGAATGTCGGCTTCACCGAGCGTGAAGCCGCCGAGCTCCCGGGCGATCCCCATCACCTGCTCCTGGTACGCGATGACGCCGTAGGTGGGCTCGAGAATCGGCTCGAGCTCGGGCAGCTCGTACTTAATCTCCGTCTTTCCCTGCCTGCGCGCGATGTAGTCGTCCACCATCCCGCTGCGCAGCGGGCCGGGCCGATAGAGCGCGTTCAAGGCGATCAGATCGTCGAGGCGCTGCGGCCTGGCCTTGCGCAGAATGTCGCGCATGCCGCTGCTCTCGAACTGGAAGATGCCGTAGGTCTGGCCCTCCTGAAAAATCTGATACGTCTTCGCATCGTCGAGCGGGATGTTATCGATGTCGAGGGTCACACCCGTCGTCTGCCTGATCTCCTGAATCGCGTCGAAGATGAGCGTCAGCGTGCTCAAGCCCAGGAAGTCCATCTTCAGGAGGCCGACGCGCTCGATCTCTTTCATCGACCATTGCGTGACGATCTCATCGTGCGCGCCCTTGTAGAGCGGCGCGTATTCCGTGATCGCCCTGGGCGCGATGACGACCCCCGCGGCGTGCACCGATGCATGACGGGTCATCCCCTCGAGGCGCCTGGCGACGTTGAGGAGCTCCTTGACCTTCGGATCGTTCTGCTCCATCTGACGGAGCGGCTCGCTCTCCTCGAGCGCCTTCGCGAGCGTCATGTCGAGCGTCGGCGGGATCTGTCTGGCCACCTTGTCCACGTCGGCGAAGGTCATCTCGAGCACGCGCCCGACGTCGCGCACGACCGCCTTCGCCTTCATCGTCCCGAACGTGATGATCTGCGCGACGTTCTCGCGGCCGTATTTCCTGGTGACGTACTCGATCACTTCGCCGCGGCGCCGCTCACAGAAATCGATGTCGATGTCGGGCAGCGACACGCGCTCCGGATTCAGAAAGCGTTCGAAGATGAGGTCGAAGTCGATCGGGTCGACGTCGGTGATCCGCATGCAGTATGCGACGAGGCTGCCGGCGGCCGACCCGCGCCCGGGACCGACCGGGATACCCTGCTCGCGCGCGTAGCGGATGAAGTCCCAGACGATCAGGAAGTACCCCGCGTACTTCATCTTCTTGATCATGTCGAGCTCGTACGAGAGCCGCAGCTCGTATTCCTCGATCGTGTGCCGCATCCCGCCGGACGCCGCAATCTGCTTCAAACGCGGCAGCCGCTGCCTGAACCCCTCGCGCGCGACGTGCTCGAAGTATTCGTCGAGCGTGAAGCCGGGCGGCACGTCGAAATTCGGCAGGTAGCTCTCGCCTTCGCCGATCATCACGTTGCAGCGCTCGGCGATGCCGATCGTGCTCGCCAGCGCGTCGGGAAACTCCTTGAAGACTTCCGCCATCTCCTCCGCGGTCTTGAGAAAGAACTGCCTGGCGTCGTACCGGAGCCGTTTCGGATCGTTGAACCCCTTGCCGGTACCGATGCACAACAGGACGTCGTGCGGGTGCGCGTCGCTCTCGCGCAGGTAGTGCACGTCGTTCGTGCACACCAACGGCAGATTCAGATCCCGCGCGATCGCCGGAATCCCGCTGTTGACGAGCCGCTGCTCCTCGATGCCGTGCCACTGCATCTCGAGGAAGAAATTGTTCGGGCCCAGGATGTCGCGGTACGCCGCCGCCGCTTCCACGGCCTTGCGCGCCTGCGAGTGCGAGAGCCCTTCGGCCACTTCGCCTTTCAGGCAGCTGCTCAAGCCGATGAGCCCTTTGGAATGCCGCGCGAGCAGCTCCTTGTCGATCCGCGGCTTGTAGTAGAAGCCGTCCGTATAGCCGGCCGACACCAGCTTGATCAGGTTGTGGTAGCCCTCCAGATCTTCAGCCAGCAGCACCAGATGGTTCTGCGTCGCGCCGGGGTTGCCGCTCTTCTCGAGCCGGCTGCCGGGCGCGACGTACACCTCGCATCCGAGAATCGGGTTGAGGCCCCGCTGCCGCGCGTGATCGTGGAAGATCACCGACGAGAACAGGTTCCCGTGCTCGGTGACCGCGATCGCCGGCATCCCGAGCGCGACCGCCTCGTCGAGCACCTCGTCGATGCGGCACGCGCCGTCGAGCAGCGAAAACTCGGTGTGGAGGTGCAGGTGTACGAACTCAGACATGGGTATCCGTGAGATTGCAGGATGACGGGATTGCAGAATTGCAGGAAGTAAAGGCAGAAGGCCCTCGATCCTTCCCTTCCTGCAATCCTGCAATTCTGCAATTCTGCAATTGCGTCATTCCCATTCAATCGTCGACGGTGGCTTGGACGAAATGTCGTACACGACCCGGTTGATGCCTTTGACTTCGTTGACGATGCGCGAAGACATGCGCGCGAGCAGATCGTGCGGCAACCGCGCCCAGTCCGCCGTCATGCCGTCGCGGCTCTCGACTGCACGGATCGCGACCGTGTATTCATAGGTCCGCTCGTCGCCCATCACGCCCACGCTCTGCACCGGCAGCAGCACCGCGAAGCTTTGCCACAGCCGCGTGTACCACCCCTCGCGCTTCACTTCTTCCGAGACGATCGCGTCGGCGCGCCGCAACAGCGCCAGGCGTGACGGTGTCACCTCGCCCAGGATCCTGACGGCGAGCCCCGGCCCGGGAAACGGCTGGCGGACGACGAACTCCTCCTCCAGTCCCAGCTTGCGGCCGACCGCGCGCACTTCGTCCTTGAACAGCTCGCGCAGCGGCTCGACCAGCTTCAGTCGCATCCGGTCCGGCAAGCCGCCGACGTTGTGATGGCTCTTGATCATCGACGACTGACCGACGATCGCGATCGATTCGATCACGTCGGGGTACAACGTGCCCTGCGCGAGGAAATCCACCCGACCCAGCTTCGCCGCCTGCGTGTCGAACACCTCGATGAACGTCGCGCCGATGACCTTGCGCTTCCTTTCGGGATCCGTCACGCCGGCCAGCCGATCGAGAAACAGCCCCGAGGCGTCGACGAACACGAGCGGGAGCTGCAGCCGCTCGAGCCGCGTGCGAATCTGGATCGCTTCGTCGAGCCGCAGGACGCCGTTGTCGACGAAAATGCACGTCAGCCTGTCGCCGACCGCGCGGTGAATGATGACGGCCGCCACGGTCGAGTCGACACCGCCGCTCAGGGCGCACACCACGCGGCCGCCGCCGACCTGTGCGCGGATGCGCGCCGTGGCTTCTTCGACGAACGACGCCATCGTCCAGTCGCCGGTGCAGCCGCAGATGCCGAAGGCGAAGTTCCGGAGGATCTCGAGGCCGCGCTCCGTGTGGACGACTTCCGGGTGAAACAGAATGGCATACAACGCCCGGCCGGGATCCGACATCGCGGCGATCGGCGCGTTCGCGCTCGTCGCGACCACGGAGAATCCATCGGGCGCCGCAGCCACCAGGTCGCCATGGCTCGCCCACACGCGGATTTCGTCGGGGACATCGGCAAACAGCGCCGCCGGATCGGCGACCGCAACGGCACCGCGGGCGCCAGAAGTGGCGGCGGATTCACGGATACCCGCCCGGCCCGTGATCGTGACCGTGGCGTGGCCGAACTCGCGCTGAGGGGCCGCGGCGACGCGTCCGCCCAGCGCATCCGCCATCAACTGCATGCCGTAGCAGATGCCGAGCACGGGACAGCCGAGCCGATACACCGCGGCGTCGCACTTCGGCGCGCCGGCCTGGGAGACGCTCTTCGGGCCACCCGACAAGATGATGCCGACCGGGCGACGATCCCGAATCTCCTCGATCGGCGCGTCCGGTGCCCAGACTTCCGAGTACACGGACAGCTCCCGCAGGCGCCGCGCAATCAATTGCGTGTACTGCGACCCGAAATCCAGAACGATGATGGTTTGATGCGCCACGGGGGGAACCGAAGGATAAACGCTATTATAACGGTGTGGGCCGTTGGCCAACCACAAGATGTTGTATTGCAGTTGCCCTGATCGCGGCCTGCTGTGCCGCGATCGGCGCGCAGGCGCCCGCCCCGCGACCACACCCGAACAAGATGCCGCCCCTCTCGAAAATCGATCTCCGCACGCCGGCGCCTCTGGTGCCGGTCGCGCCGGTCTGGACGCTCGCCTTCAACAACCAGTTGACGGTGCCCCCCGCCTACGACGAGACGCGCGCCTATATTTCGATCGAGGGGGATCGCATCGTCGCGTACGATCTGGTCTCCGGCATCCGGGAATGGATCGTCTCCGCGCAACCCCAGATGGAGCCGGTCGCCGGTGGCGGTCTGCTCTTCTTGATCGAGCCCGGCACATTGACGGCGCTCCACACCGCTGACGGCTCGATCGCCTGGCAGGTGCCCTTCACCGAAAGGCTCGTGGTACGGCCCGTGTGGGACAACGGCTGGTTGATCATGGCAAGCGAACGCGGCGAGATCGGCGCGATTCGCGCGTCCGACGGCAAGCTCATCTGGCGTCGCGACATCAATTCCCCGGCGCATGCCGCTCCCGCGCTGGCATCGGACCGTCTGTACGTGCCGACCAGCGACCGCCGCATCGTCGCGCTGCAGGTCGAAACCGGTGAGCCCGTATGGGAGCGCCGCGTCGGCGGCACGCCGAACGACGTTCTCGCCCTCGACGAGCGCCTCTACGTCGGCGCGAACGACAATTTCTTCTATTGTCTGACGACGAAGGACGGCCGGGTCGACTGGAAATGGCGAACCGGCGGCGATGCGATCGGGCTGCCGATCGTCGACGACCATCGCGTGTATTTCGTGGCGCTCGACAACATCCTGCGCGCGCTCGATCTGAACAGCGGCGTCCAGCATTGGATGCGGCCGCTGTCGATACGGCCGGCCTGGGGACCGGTGCGCGCGGGATCGACGCTCGTTGTCGCCGGACAGGCGGCGGCCCTGCGCGCCTTCAACGTCAAAGACGGCGCCGTGACCGGCACGATCACGCCGGGCCTTCCGGCGTCGACCGCGGCCCCGAGCGTCGGCGGTTTCGGAAACAAGGAATTGGGGACCACGGCCGCTCCGGTGACGGCAGCCCCGCCGGGCCCGGAACCGCCGACGACACCAGCGCCTGTCACCGCTCCATCCAGTACCGGCCCCCGCAGCGAAACACCGGTGACTGCCGCCCCGGCGAAGAGCCCGGCCGTCGCCATGGCCGCCGACACCGAGTCCGCCGCACCGCCGCACGTGTTCGTGGATCCGTCGACTGGTCTGCCACTGCTGTTGATGATGACTCGTGACATCGCACGAGGCGCAGCCGCGACGCTGGTGACGCGCAGCTTCGAGCCGGCGATCACGCCGCTTGTGGCGTTGCCCAACCTGACTATGCTCGCGCCGACGCCCCAACCGTCGAAGTGACGGGCGAGGGACGGATCGCTTCCGCGCGGCGCGACGCGAATCCCTGATAAAGCGCGAGGTACGCGCCGAGCGCGGTCAGCCCCAGATACTCGAACGCGAGACCTCGAAACAGCAGCGCGGCGACCTGGAGCGGGAACACCGCGAGCCCGACGAGCGGCACGAACGCGATCAGCCCGACGCCGGACCACGCGAGCGCCGACGCCAGCGTCGCGGCGACGACGAGGGCGACCACCACCAGAAACACACCGGCGAGGTCGCGGAACTCCGCCCGGATGAACCTCGCGCAGGCGCGGGGGGCCTGGCCGAGGCCGACGCCTTCGACGGCCATCGCAATCTGCAACAGGAGATAGAGACAGTTGATCACCGTGAACCATGCGACGAGCAGCGCCGCCGCGAGCGCGGCGATGAACGCCCACCCGATGATCAGGACACGTCCTTCCGCGGCGCGGTAGCCGTACACGACAAACGCGAGATACGCGGCGATGGAGACGGCGTACACCACCATCAACGCGAGACCCAGCGCCAGATACGGTCGAAACAGGCGCGCACACCCTTCGATGAACCGTTGTAGCGTGAACCGTGAAGCGCTGCGCAGCCGATCGAGCGTCAGCGGCTGGCGCTCGATCGGCCCGGCCCCGGCGTTGGCCGCTGTCATGACCTCCACGGTCCCTCCCTTGACGGCGAACATCAGCACCGACCCGCCGAGGAGCACGAGCGTGAAAGCGGTCGCAAAGGCGACGAGCGCCACCGGCTCGGACAGGAGCGCGCTGGCAATCGTCGTGAAGATTTCGCGGAGGCTTCCCTGCAACAGGTCCGCGAGGTCGGCGCCGAGCAGGACCGCCACGAGGATCGCCGCGCCGACGATGGGCACCGCGAGCAGCATCTGAAACGTCGTCTCGGCGATGAACTGAATGGCCACCGTCGGCCAGTTCGCCGCCGCCAGGAGCGCGCCGCGCTTGAGGAGATGCATCAGGTCCAAATCGATTTCACTATAGCACCCGTGTATCCTGTGCTTGACGGTGTCCTTCATCCTGCGCATCGTGCGCGTCGGCGTCCCAGCCGCGCTCGTCGTTGGTCTGACCGGGTGGGGCCTCGAGCGGGCTCGTTTCGGCCCATCCGACGAGTCCGCGCTGAGCCGGGTGGAGGCCGAGCTCCGGGACCGGCTCGACACCGACGCCGCCACGCTCGGGACGATCGCGATGCGCATCGCCGGCGAGCCGGAAACGGTGCGCACCACGTCGCGGGATCAGGCGGCCGTCAAACGGCTCTTCGACATCGTCGCCGCAGCCATGCCGGCCGACGAGCCGGGGCGCACCGGCATCACCGTGTATGACGCGATCGGGGAACCAATTGCGTGGGCGGGCCGCGTATCCGATCTGCTGAAGGAACGCGTTCAGGGACCCGCCACGCTGCTGATTGCGCCAGGCACGCTCGGCCCCCACCTCATTCGCATCGATCCGGTGTCCAGTGAGGGCGTCCGCAGAGCCGTTGTCGTCGTCGAACGGACGCTTGGCACGGTACAGGGCGCTCCGGGGCTGAGCGACACGTTCGCGCTGCCGACGTCGCTCGCGCCGGTGACGTTGCGGGCGCGCGCGAGCGTCGCCCCGGCGCCACCTCGCGCGTTCACCTTCGTCGTCGCCGCACGCGACGGCGGGTTCGTGCTCGAAGCCGAGGTGCCGCCGGCCGCTCTCGCCGCCGCCCGGGCGCATTGGCGGCAGGTGACGCGGGCCGCCATGCTGGGCGTCGTGGCCGGTACCTTGCTGTTGTGCACCGGTCCCATCATCGATCGCCGCCGTCAGACGCGCGAGGTGAGCCGATTCCTCGCGACGACCGCGCTGCTGATCGTGGTGCTGGTCGGTGTCCGGGTCATGCTGTATTTCGCACTGACGCCGATTGCTCCCACGTCCGCGCCGACCCCGTTCGATCTGTTGCTCACGACGCTCACGATGGCGACCGTCGTGTGGCTGGTGCTGGACCTGACCGAGCGGCGCCGGTTCGCGCGGCCACGGCCGCGCATGCTCGCGTCGACCGCGGGCGCCGCGACGGCCGTCGCGGCCGGCTATTTCGCGGCGGGCCTGGCGAACCTCTGGCTGCTCTGGGGCTACGAACGCGTGCTGCGGCGCGTGGTGGCCGACACGAACCTGGACCTGCTCCATTTTTCCCTGCATCCGGTGAGCGCCAGCCGCCTCGCCGTGGAGTTCGCGCTCGTGCTGTTGCACGCCGCGGTGATCTGGGGTGCAGCCGCGATCATTCGTGTGCCGGCGGCGGCGTGGCGCGCGCCACGCGTGCCGTCGTGGCGTGTCACGGCCGCGAGCGCCTGGCTCGCCGGCGCACTGGCCGCCACGACGGTTGGTCGCTTCGTCGGGCCGCCTGTCCCGCTCGGCCCGCTGTGGGTGGCGCTCATCGTCGCGGGCGCGTCGGCAAGCGCGCTCGCTCGCGTGGGCGGGCGGATGCGCCGCGTCTCGCAATCCGCGCGCCTCGCGGTCTTCTTCCTGGCGCTCCTTGCGCCGGCGTTCGCCATGTATCCGTCGCTGCTGGCCCACGCCACGGAGGCCAAAGAGCGGCTCGTGGCGACGGAGTTCGGACCGCAGGCGGCGAACCTGCGTGAGGATCTGCAGCGGCGGCTGACGCGAGCGGTCGAGCAGATCGACGCGATTCCGTCGTTGGACGACCTGCTGCGGTTCGATGTTCCGGCGCCGACCAGGGACCCCACGCGCGCCTTCGTCGTCTGGTCGCGCACCGATCTCGCCACGTTTCGTCTGACGTCAGCCGTCGAGCTCTACGGCCCGGACGGACGGCTCGTGAGCCGCTTCGCCAGCCTGCCGGAATACGCCACGACACCGTTTCGAGCGCCCGGATGCACCTGGGATCAACTGTTCGAGGAGGTGTCGCCGTTCGGGTCGAGCGAGCGCCACGTGCTCCGTACCGGCCGGGGCGTCTGCGTGCGCGGGCGCCTTGTCGGCAGCATCGTCGTGCGCGTGATGCTCGACTACCGCACGCTGCCGTTCATCTCGTCCCAGAGCCCGTATCTCGAGTCGCTGCGGCCGAACCGGGAGGCGCCGCCGGAAGGCGTGTCGGGCCGCGACGTCGAGTTCGTGGTGTACGGATGGAGCCGCGCGCCGATTTTTGAATCCGGGACGCGTGTCTGGACGCTGCCCGATGCCGTCTTCCAGCGCCTGATCGAATCGCGGGCGCAGTTCTGGGCGACCCTCGATCGCGACGACGAGGCGTTTCGCGTGTATTTCCAGAGCGACCGCGGCGGGATTTACGCGCTTGGGTATCCGGTCATCAGCTGGACCGGCCATCTGATCAACCTGGCGGAGCTGGTCATGCTGGCGGCGGCCTTGTACGTCGCGCTGCTCGCCGCCTGGACGCTTGCCGGCGCGCTCACGCTGCGCACGGCGCCCAGCGGCGGCGCGCTGCTCCGCGAAGTGCGGTCCAGCTTCTATCACAAGCTGTTTCTCGCGTTCCTTGCGGGCGCCGTCGTTCCGGTGTTCATCCTGGCGATCTTCACGCGGACCTACGTCGCGACGCAGCTCCTCGCGGGCGCCGAGGAGGCCGCGGCGCGAACCGTCACGACGGCGCAGCGGCTCGTCGAGGACTACGCGGGGCTGCAGCAGCGCCGCGCGGCCGCGCTCGGCGCGATCGACGATCAGCTCATGGTGCTGGTTCGTCGTGCCATCGACGAGGACGTCAATCTCTTCGATCGGTCGCACCTGCAGGCCACGAGCGCGCGCGACCTGTTCGCCTCGCAGCTGCTCTCGATGCGGACGCCGGCCGCCGTGTACCGGGCCATCCTCCTCGAACGGTTGCCGGCGTTTGTCGGCGAGGAGCGGGTGGGCGATTTTCCGTACCGGGTGGCTGCGGCTCCCGTGAGGGCCAGCGGCCGCCAGGGAATCGTCACCGTGGCGCTGACGAACCGCCAGCAGGAAATCGAGCAGCAGATCGACGAGCTCGATCGCCGGGTGCTCTCCGGCTTCGTGCTGTTCAGCCTGCTGGGTGCGGCGCTCGGCTACTGGATGGCGGAGCGGATCGCGGATCCCGTGAACCGGCTCACACGCGCCACACGGCGCATCGCGCGCGGCGACCTCGACGCGCGGATCGCCGCGACGTCCTCCGACGAGCTCGGCCGGCTGGTCGGGGACTTCAACCGGATGGCGGAGGACCTGAAGCGGCAGCGCACCGAGCTCGAACGGACGCAACGGCTCGAGGCGTGGGCCGACATGGCGCGACAGGTGGCGCATGACATCAAGAATCCGCTCACGCCCATTCAGCTCTCGGCCGAGCACGCGCTGCGCGTGAACAGCGACCGCGGCCGCCCGTTGTCGCCGGTGCTCGACGACTGCGTCAATGCCATCCTCTCGCAGGTGAAGCTGCTCCGCCAGATCGCCGCGGAGTTCTCGAGCTTCGCGTCATCACCGACTCCGCGGCCGGAGTCGTCGTCGGTGTCGGCGTTGATCGAAGAGGTCGTCGAGCCGTACCGGAGCGGGCTTGCCAGTCGCGTGGCGATCGACGTGCAGGCGCCGGCGGACCTGCCCGCACTGACCATCGACCGCACGCTCTTCGCTCGCGCGCTGACCAATGTGATCGAGAACGCATTGCACGCGATGCCGGGCCTGGGACATTTGACGATCGCGGTACGGCCCGGCGCGGCCGTCCTCGCCGGCTCCAGACGGGCGGTGCTCGTCGTCGAGATCACGGACACCGGCGTGGGCATGGATCAGGAAGCGCTCGACCGGATCTTCGAGCCGTACTTCTCCACGAAGGCGACCGGCACCGGCCTGGGACTCACGATCGCCAGGCGCAACGTGGAGTTGAACGGCGGCACGATCGACGTCCGCAGCGGGCGCGGGATCGGGACGACGGTGACCATCACGCTTCCCGTGACGTAAACACGTTGGTCTGCAAACGTGCAGGTCGGTTGTGGGGCGACGTTTTTCAGGGTCGGTTGTGGGGCGGCTCGCGCGACGCGAACCTTCTGTCAGCCCGCGGCGCTGTCGCGCTGGTTGGAGGCCGCGAGCGGATCCACGTCCACGGCGGCGCGTCCGTCGCGGCGCTTGAGGCGAGAGATCGCCAGACCGATGAACGCGGACGCGAGATAGCCGTACGCGATCACGACGAGCATGACCTGTGGATGCGTGGCAATCAGGATGATGCCGGCGGCAATGAAGAGGAGAACCGTGTACGGCCGGCGCTTCTGCGAGTCGAGCGTCTTGAAGCTGCGGAATCTGATCGTGCTGACCATCAGCACCGCCGGCACCAGGACCATGGCGAGCGCCGGCAGCGCCGCGCGGTAGTCGTACAGTCCCGCGGGGTACGCGAACACGGTCGCGGCCGGGATGGCGGCCGCCGCCGGGCTGGGCATCCCGACGAAGTACCGCTTGTCGCCGCCACCCGCGCTTTGCACGTTGAAGCGCGCGAGCCGCATCGCGGCGGCCGCGACGAACAGAAAGCCGGCGGCCCACCCCAGGCGCCCCAGCGACGAGAGCCCCCAGGCAAACGACAGGAGTGCCGGCGCCATGCCGAACGAGATGATGTCGGCCAGCGAATCGAATTCCAGGCCGAACGCGCTGGTGGTGCCGGTGAGCCGCGCGATGCGGCCGTCCAGCATGTCGAGCACGACGGCGATCCCGATGAACGGCGCCGCGGTCTCGTACGCCCCGCGCATGGCGTACACGACGCATGCGTATCCGCAAAACATGTTGCCCATCGTCAACAGGCTGGGCAGCAGGTAAACGCCCCGGCGGAATCGGTGGCGGGGACGGTCGGCCGCCCTCCGCAGAAACCTCAACCTGCCTTCAGTGTGATCGAGCATGGTTCAGCGGGCACGTCCTCGAGGCCTGCCCCCGTCAGTCTAGCATCGCGACGACGGTTTCGCCGCCGCGGACCATCTGCCCGACCTCGACCTTGACGATCGCGGTCGGCGGCACGAACACGTCCATCCGCGAGCCGAATTTCATGATCCCGAACCGCTCGCCCGCGCGCACATCGGCGCCGGCCTTCACGCGACACACGACGCGGCGCGCGAGGACGCCGACAATCTGGCGCGCGACGATCGGCTGACCGTGATGATCGATCCAGACCTCGCTGCGCTCGTTGGCCGTCGCGGCGTCGTCGCGGTATGCGGGGAGAAACCGGCCGGGCCGGTAGACGACACGCGTCACGCGGCCGGATGCCGGTATGCGATTCACGTGCACGTCCATCGGCGAGAGAAAAATGCTGATCTGCAGCCACGCGCCCGGGGGCGCCGCGTCGGCCAGCGCCGGACCGGCCACGAGCACCCGGCCATCCGCCGGCGACAGCACGTTGTGCTCGTCGACTGGAGACACGCGCTCTGGGTCCCGAAAGAAAAAGGCGAAGAACAGACCGAACACGACCAGGGGGATCGCCCACGCCGACGACACCGTCGAGCCGGCGATCAACGCGAGCAACAAGGCGCCGCCGATAAACGGCAGACCATCGGGATCGAGGCGCATCACCGCATCACCGATGAGATGGAAAGCGGGCGCGGCTGCGAGGCGCGCCCGCGGAGGATGCGCCGCGTTACCCGTGCAAGTGGTCCTGACGATGACGCCGCAGGATGTTCTCCATACGGTCCTTGAGCTGGAGCTTTTTCTTCTTGAGGGTGACTTCTTCGAGCTGTTCGAATTCGGAGAGGTAATGCTTGACGGTCAGTTCGTGCAGGCGATCTTCGAGCTCGTGGTGCTTCGCCGCAAGTTGATGGAACTCCTCGTCGGTCCTCAGCAACTCATCCTTGGGATCATGCGGCTGTGCATTCATCGTCGCCTCCTTGGACATCGATTAAACGGGGGATTCTCGAGCGGTGCGTAGGCCCGTGGGGCAGCATGTTACGCGGCGTGTCCACCGAACGTACCACAACCTCCACGCCGTTTCAAGGTGGCTGATGGGCGTGTCCCAGATTCTCGCGGCACAGGATCAGCGCGTCCTCGACCGGCTTCGTGTAGTAAGCACGCCGGACGCTGGCGATCGAGAACCCGAAGCGCTCGTAGAGCAGCCGGGCGGCGTCGTTGGACCGCCTTACCTCGAGTGTGGCGCGCTGCGCGCCGAGCGCGGTGCCTTCCTTGATGACCCGCCCCAGGAGGGACGCGGCGACGCCGGCGCGGCGGAACTCCGGCAAGACCGCCAGATTGTTGATGTGCAGCTCGTCGAGCACGAGCCAGAACGAGCAGAACCCGGCCACGCGGCCGTTGTCGTCTTTCGCGACAAAACAGAACGAGATGCCCTTGTTCTCGAGCTCCGCGAGATACATCTCACGCGACCACGGATTGCTGAACGACGCTTCCTCGACGACGAGAACCGCGTTGATCTCCTCGGGGGACGATAACGGTTCGATAACCCACGGTTTCATCGCTGACGGTGTCTTTCCTTCAGTGTCTCTCGCGTCCATCTGTCGCTACCGTGGTTTTTGGTCTCTGGCAATCTCCGCATCGGGACGTCGCACATACAAGGGTCGCACACCGCCGGGCTCGACCGATTCCGACTGTCGCGCGATCGCCAGCCGTCCAATCGCCCCTGCCAGAGGTGGCGGCGGGATGATGCGCGCCCTGGTGACGGCTCCGACCACAACGGCCGCGTACATGACCGCGCCGTCGCCGATGAACACGGTCGGCAGCCGGTCGAGCTCGGCGACCCACCGCGCCATCGTCGCGGCCGCGTCGCCGACGGTTGGCGCCTCAACGTGGACGAGCCGTTCCCTGCTGAACGCCGGCGCACCCGTCACCCGGTACACCGCAGAGAACACGTCCCGGCGGTGCGCGTCCATCCAGGCCGCGACGAGCGTCCCGGGCAACACGTCGAGGCTTCCGAGCTCGGCCAGCGCGTCGAGCGCAGAAACACCGACGATTCGACGATGGTGCACGAACGCGAGCCCCTGGACGGTCGCAATGCCGATCCGCAGCCCCGTGAACGACCCGGGACCGGAAGCCACTCCGTAGAGATCGACCTCTGACAGCGCGAGCCGGTTGCCGTCGGCGATCGACGTGATCTCGCCGGGCAGCCGCTCCGCGTGCGTGCGCGCGGCATCGCCGCCCCGCTCGTCGACGACTCGATTGTCTTCGACCAGCGCGACGCTTCCGGCGCGCGTCGTCGTGTCCAGCGCAAGCACGCGCATCGCAGCAGTGTCCCGTCCCCGTGGGTCGATGCGCAACTCCCGGGCGCGGCGCCCGGATGGCAGGGCGCTGGTAACGAAGATTCGCGTACCGAGGGCTCGGCATGACTCGGCGGTTTGAGGCGAAGCTTCGTTACATTAGACTTTAAGTGTATGTCAGCGCCGGTGACACCCGCGATGCGGCAGTACCTGGACGTCAAGCAGCTGCATCGCGATGCCATCCTCCTCTTCCGGATGGGCGACTTCTACGAGATGTTCTACGAAGACGCCCTCGTCGCCGCGCGCGCGCTCGAGATCACGCTCACCTCGCGATCGAAGGATGCGAATGGCGGCGGGATCCCGATGTGCGGCGTCCCGTTTCACGCCGTCGATGGCTACATCGGACGGCTGGTGAAAAAGGGGTTCCGCGTCGCGATCTGCGATCAGGTCGAGGACCCGCGCAAGGCGAAGGGCCTCGTCAGACGCGAAGTCGTCCGCGTCGTCTCGCCCGGCACGTTGACCGATGCCAGCTATCTCGACGCGCGCGAGCCGGCATTTCTGATGTCGATCGCGCCGGCAGGTGTCGCGCGAGGCGCTCAGACGGGCGATACCATCGGCGTCGCGCTCCTCGATTTGTCCACGGGAGAATTCAGCGCGGCCGAGTACACGGGCGTGGACGGCATGCAGGCGCTCGCGGACGAGATCGCCGTCCTCAAACCCCGCGAGATTGTCGTCCCCGCGCTCGATCGCCGCCGAGCGGCCGCCGCGATTCCTCCGATCGCGGCGTCCGGTCTGCAGACGACGCCGGTGGACGGCTGGACGTTCGAGCCGGAGTCCGCGCGGCGGACGCTCCTCGATCAGCTCCGCGCGGGAGCTCTCGAAGGGTTCGGCCTCGACGGCCACCCGGCCGCCGTCGCCGCCGCCGGCGCGCTGGTCCACCACCTCCGAGTGACGCAAAAAGTCGACCTCGCGCACGTCCGCTCGATCGCGTACCGCCAGCGCGCCGACTCGCTCCTCGTCGATCCGACGACGCTGAAGCATCTGGAGATCCTCGAGGGGTCCGACGGCGGGCGCGACGGATCGCTGCTCGACGAGCTGGACCGCACGATCACGGCCGTGGCCAGCCGTCTGCTGCGGTCGTGGCTGCTCCGCCCGCTCGTGGCGCTGGAGGCGATTCGGGATCGGCTCGACGCCGTGGAGGAGCTGGCGTTCCGGACGACCGAGCGCGGCAGGTTTCGCGACGCGATCAAGGCCGTGCAGGATCTCGAGCGGCTCGTGGCGCGGGCCGCGCTCGGCACGGCGGGGCCCCGCGATCTCGCCGGCCTGCAGCGTTCGCTGGCGGCGATCCCCCGCGTCCGCACCGTGCTCTCCGAGCTTCAGGCGCCGCTGGTCTGCTCGCTCGTCGCCGGGCTCGACGACCTGTCGGACATTCGCGCCACGATCGAATCCACCCTGATCGACGAGCCGCCGGTCCTGGCGCGGGACGGCGGCTTCGCCCGGCAAGGCGTGGACCGGGAGCTCGACGACCTGCGCGCGATCAGCCGATCGGGCAAGCAGGTGATCGCCGAAATGGAAGAGCGCGAGCGCGCGCGCACCGGCATCGGTTCGCTGAAGGTCCGCTACAACCGCGTCTTCGGCTACTACATCGAGATCTCGAAATCGCATCTGCACGCCGTGCCGGCGGATTACCAGCGCAAGCAGACGATCGCCGGCGGCGAACGGTTCATCATGCCGGCGCTCAAGGACTACGAAGAGAAAGTGCTCGGCGCCGACGAGCGCATCCTCGAGCGCGAGCTGGAGATCTTCGAGCGGCTGCGGGCCACCGTCGCCGCGGAAGCGCCACGGATCCAGGCGACGGCGCGCGCGCTCGCGTCACTCGACGTGCTGGCCGCGCTCGCGGAAGACGCCGCGGTCAACAACTACACCAAGCCGCACGTCCACGACGGCGACGAGCTCGTCGCGGTCGACGCGCGCCACCCGGTGGTCGAACGCCGGACCTCCCCGGGCGGCGGGTTCGTGCCGAACGACATCACGCTGAACGGCACCAGCTGTCAGCTCGTGGTCCTGACGGGGCCGAACATGGGCGGCAAGTCCACGTATCTCCGCCAGACGGCGCTGCTCTGCGTGATGGCGCAGATCGGGTCGTTCGTGCCGGCGCGCGAGGCCAAAGTGCCGCTCATCGACCGCATCTTCGCGCGCGTCGGCGCATCCGACAACATCGCGCGCGGCCATTCGACGTTCATGGTCGAGATGCAGGAAACCGCCAATATCCTTCACACGGCGACGTCGCGCAGCCTCGTCGTGCTCGACGAGATCGGCCGTGGCACGGCCACCTTCGACGGCCTCAGCATCGCGTGGGCCGTGGCGGAGTTTCTCGCCTCCAACCCGAAGATGCGCCCGAAGACGCTCTTCGCGACCCACTATCACGAGCTGACCGACCTCGCCGACGCCACGCCCGGCGTGGTGAACTGCCACGTCGCCGCCCGCGAGTGGAAGGACGACATCATCTTTCTGCACAAGATCGTCGCGGGACGGTCGGACCGGAGTTACGGCATCCAGGTCGCCCGGCTGGCCGGTCTGCCACGCGCCGTCATCGAGCGGGCGCGCGAGATCCTCGGCGCGCTCGAGCGCGACGAGCTCACGCGCGGCGGCCGGCCGTCGGTCAGCGGGACGCCGTCCGATCCACAGCGCCAGCTGGGGTTGTTTCAGGCGCCCGGCGGCCACGACGATCGGCTGCGCGACAGGCTCGCCGCGGTCGATGTCGATCACATGACGCCGATGGAAGCGCTCGCGCTGCTCGCCGAGCTCAAACAGACGTTATGAGCGCCAAGCCCGCCGTTCGCAGGCGCGACGTCCTGACGTCGCTGGGCCAGCCGAAGGTGGCGGTGATGCTCATGCTCGGCTTCTCGTCGGGCCTGCCGTTCTTTCTGAGCGGCAACACGCTCGGCTACTGGCTGCGCGACGCCGGCACCACTCTGGCGGCGATCGGCTTCCTGTCGTGGGTCGGGCTCGCCTATTCGCTGAAGTTCCTGTGGGCGCCGATCGTCGATCGGGTCGACGCGCCGCTGTTCGGCCGCCTCGGGCGCCGGCGCGGCTGGATGATGGTCAGCCAGATCTTCGTCGCGCTCGGATTGACGGCCCTCTCCGTGATTGGGCTCAGCGCCGGTCTGGCCACGGTCGGCACCTTCGCGCTCGTCGTCGCCTTCTCGTCTTCTACGCAGGACATCGTCGTGGACGCGTGGCGAATCGAAGCCGCGAGCGACTCGGACGAGCTCGGGCTGCTGTCCTCGGCCTATCAGCTTGGCTACCGCGCCGCGATCATCGTCACCGACGCGTTCATTCTGATCTCGGCGAGCCACTTCGGCTGGCGGATCTCGTACGCGGCGATGGCTGTGCTCATGGGGCTCGGGGTCTGCGCCAGCATGGTGGCGATTGAGCCGGCGCGCGCGACGCGCGCCTTCGCATCGAAGGCCGAAACGCCGCTCTGGAGCGGGCGCGGGTTCTTCGACGCCGTGATCGGCCCGTTCACGGAATTCTTCCGGATGTACGGTTGGCTCGCGCTGCTGATGCTCGCGATGATCAGCTTCTACCAGCTGCCGGAGTTCGTGATGG
>QHWJ01000117.1 GCA_003222535.1 Acidobacteriota bacterium
TAGTTGCTGGCGGACATATTGACTGTGAACCCGGATTGCAGCAATTCGGCGAGACTGTAGTTTCCCGCTGCGTCCGTCCTCGTAGACCTGCCCGCGTTTGGACCGTCGGCAATGAACACTGTGGCTCCGGATATTCCTGCCCCGCTTGCGCTGTCGGTGACTTGGCCGCTCAGCGAGAACGCTGTCGGCGTGGTCGGCGGGGTCGATGGCGTTGACGTAAGCACGATCGTATCGAGTCCCATTGGATTTCGGCAGCACGCCGCGGCGGCGTTGGTAAGCGTGATCGAAAGCGTATCGATGGCGTCGGCGGCGTTTGGGCTCGCGACCGTTCTAAAATTGCCAAAAGTGTTCGGGAGCGTGTTAGCGACGGAAAAGACCGTACTCGAGTTTCTCATACCCTTGATCGTGTATGGGATCGGCGTCGTGCTCGAGTAGAGGTCAACGGACTTGAAGTAAAAGGCGGCTCCTGTGGCCGTGACCAGAATTTCACCACTGGCCGTGCTCCCGCCGGATGCCCAAAACTGAACGAACGGAGCCGGATTCCCATACGTTGTTCGAGCGCTCCAGTCGCCTGACATGGCCGACACCGTGAAGCCGGACTCACTGTAACAGCCATCCGATTCCAAGCGCCGCCTGTGGGCCGTTAAAATTTCTCCATGCGCCGACTGGCTCTGAGAAATTGATCATCCTGTTGTAGGTCACGGTTATCCCGAGTGAGAAGGATCTGCCGGCGAACACCTCGATGCCGCCGCCCACTTGCCCGCCGAGCGTCGCGCGGACGGTTGATCCCGCCGATACAGCGAGCCCGCTCACGAAACTGGCATCAGCGATCCCGATGACGGGTCCAATCCCTACGGCGACGAACGGCTTGAGCGCCTGTGTGGTGTGATCGCCGCGAAGCGGGTTCCACCGAATACCTGCGGGGATTGAAAGCGCAGCCGCCGTGCCGGTCGCGGCTAACGTCGAGCTGATGTTGATGCCGCTCGACACGGCAATTCCGTCCACAGCGAAAGTCCCCGCCAGGTTTTCGCGCAGGAATCGCGTGTACCCGAACCCTCCAAATACCGACGCCGCGCTATCGCCCTGCACCAGCCTAACGAAGTTGCCCCCCCAATCCGTTGCCCAATCCGTTCACGATGGGAACAGTCGCTCCATGAGCGCGCAACGAGCCGAGGCGCATCTCGATCCGATTGCGTCCGGCAATGGCATAACGTTTGGCGTCGCCGCGCCGGCGTGTCGGTTCCGTCGCCACTGGACCAAACTGCCGTGGTTCGATCGTGACCCGCGCCCCATCGACGACGTCGGCTCGCGCAGTGACCGACCCTTTCTGACGTTCTATGCGCACCAACGCTCGTTGTGACAGGTGCTGCAATACCGGTTGACCAGAACGCGTGGCGGTGACAGCGATGCGGCGGCCGGACCGGTGGCCTGCTTCGCGCGGCCGGCTGCCACGACCGAGCCCGCTGCCACCACAGACGAGAAGCACGACGGGCTGTCAGCCCTCCGCGGATACCGCGGCGATGAGCGCCTTGATGTAGCCAAAGGCAAACGCGAACCCCTGGTTGCTGTCGACGCCCTCGACGCGCGGCACGTGGTCGGGCATCATCATGCCGTCGTAGCCGACTTCCTTGTAGACGCGCATCGCCTTCAGCATGTCGACGCTGCCGTTGTCGATGAACGTCTCGCGGAAGTTGAGGAAACCTCCCTCGATGTTGCGGAAATGCACGCTGAAGATCTTCTTGCGCGAGCCGAAGTAGCGGATCACATCGAAGATCTGCTCGCCGGGCTTTTCGAGCTGCTCGGAAACCGTGCCCTGGCAGAAATTCAGGCCATGGTACGGGCTGTCCTTGATCGACACAAACCTCCGCAGTCCCTCGGGTGAGCCGAGCACCGCATCGATGCCGCGCCAGCCCGAACCCTTCGGCACGCCCGGATCCTGGGGATGGCAACCCAGCTTCACCTTGTATTCCTCGGCGACCGGCACGACCCGTTCGAGGAAATACGTGATGCGCTCCCAGTACGTGTCGGCGTCGACATGACCGGCAAGAGTCAGCGGCGGATCCTGCTTCGCGCCCGCGTACACGAATTCGCTGTAGCGCGCGCGGCCGCGTCCCGCCGCGGTGCCGGTGCGCGGAATCCCGATGATGGTGAAGTTGTATTTCGCCTGGAAAATGCCGGCGCGCGCGCAATTGCGGATCATCTGGCAGACGTCGTCGATGTTGCGGTCGCGGTCCGGGCTTTTTCCCAGATAGATGGCGGGCATCTCTGCCCGCGAGATCTCCGACGAGCTCATCGGCAGGGGCACCATGTCGAGCGAGATGCCGTGCGAGGCCACGCGCTCGCGGAGCTTCGACAGGGAGTCCACCGACCATGCTTCGTCCATCTTCGCGGACGGGAGCCCGCCGCAGATGTTGTTCACCCCGAATGCGGCGCAGGCGCGGAGAATTTCGTCCGAATCACCGTGCTGCGTGCCGACTTTCATTTTCGCTTTCGGGGATGCCCCCGCCGGGATGGCCGGCGTGTTCGCGACCTGCGCCGACACCACGGCCTCCGCAAGCGTACCGGCCGACATGCCGCCACCCGCCAATCGTACGAACTCACGTCGATTCATGAAACCAACCCTCCTGTCTCGGTGACGCGTGCTTGATTCCACAGCGATGCGGCAGCTTTCAGGTGCCCGTCGCCGCACCGCGCCGTGGCCCCGATCTCTATTGTCCGGAGCGATCCCCGGTCGCCTGGAACACATGGGAGTTCGCGTAGCCGACGATCGCCAGCCGGGTCGCCATTCCGGCACCGGCAAAACGCACACGATGCCATGTCTGGGCCGGCGCGTATGCGATGTCCCCCTGGTCGGCCACGAAGATGGGCACCGATCCGATCTTGAATTCGATCTGGCCTTCCAGCACGAACCAGAACTCCGGGCCGGTCACATGAAAGTGGCCCAGGTCATCTTCTCGCGCCGGCGGCTGCGTTGCCGGATCGCCTCTGATGATGTTCGCGATGCCCACGTTGACGTAGCCGCCGTCATGCGCGTCGCCGACAAATTGATCCGGATTCTTCTTGGGTTTCGGATGTCCCGCGATCGTCTGGTTGTAATCGATGAACGGGACGTTCGCTTCATCGTACGCCCCTTTTGCTTTTGCCACCCTCGCCCGCTCAAACTTCACGCCCCGCATGGGCGGTGGCGTCTCGTCGATTGGATACATCGTGTTCGAATGCGCCATCGTCACTTCGAATCGCAGCGATGGTTTGTCTCCCACCGTTTCCATGCTGTAGACGAGGCGTTTCGGCACCTGGACCAAGAATCCCCTGGCCGCGACAAACGGATCCTGGCCTTCGATCGTGAAACGGATTTGGCCGTCCTGCACGATCCAGAATGCGCGGTTGTCCTGATGGAACCGCCTCGGAGTCTTCGCGCCGGGCGGCATCGAGATGTAGTCGCCGTGGAAAAGATTGTCGCTGACGATCGTTTCCGTCCAGGTCTGCTCGCCCTTGTGTTTGGCGAGCAGGGCGGCGATTTTCGTGACGGGTTTGTTCGGAGGAATGAACGAGGTCCCTTTTTCGGGAAGCGGCGCCCAGACCTCCATCTGGCTTGGGCCGCCGCCACTTCCGCGCTGCTCGCCATGGATCCGGGCCTGCCGGGCGGGCAGCGTCAAGAACAGTCCTGAGCCCAGGATCACGAACGCAATTCGTTGACTGGATCGCATGTCAGCTCCTGTCCTCGGTGGCCGGTGCCAGAGCGGCCGCTCGAGTCTTGGTCGGAGTATAGCGATGTGCGGGAGAACGCGCGCCGCAATGTGGCGCTTCGAGCGCACGGCTGGGTGGACTGCCCGGGGCCGGGCCCCGATCGGGCTTGCGCTGGAACACTTCGATCGATTCCGGCAATACTTGCGCCGCGGCGCGCCGGGGGCGCATGCGTACGTGATCCTGATTGGTCTCGAGACGTTCGATCCACTCGACCTTCTTCGTGTGGCTCACGAGCGCACAGCCCGCCCTCGGGGGGGCCGTGCCTCTGGACCTCGCCAAAAGCGAGGTCGGAGCCCGGGAAGTCGAGCGACTCGTCGGCCGCCTCGAGCACGGCGTGTTCTCCTAGCTTAGTAGCTTGTGATTACCGCCTGGCGGATCGTCAAGGCGCGGCACGCCGCTCGTGCCTTCGACGGTGAGGATGCCCGCGTCGAGGGTGGACGATGGAACTCGCCGGGAACGCCGATGGTGTACACGTCCCAGACCGCGGCGCTGGCCGTGCTCGAAATGCTGGTACATCTCGGGCGGGCTTCGATTCTGCGCGCCCACGTGCTGATCCCGTGCACGTTCGACGAGCCTGTTGTCTCGCGGCTGGATCGGAAGCGTCTGCCGAAGAAGTGGCGATCGTACCCGGCACCGCCCGAGCTGCAGTTGATCGGCGACGAATGGGTAAGAAGCGGCACGTCGGCGGTGCTGGAAGTGCCGAGCGCTGTCATCGAGACGGAGTCGAACTACCTGCTGAATCCGTGCCACGGCGACTCTCGAGCCATTCGCGTCATGGGCCAGCAACCGTTCGAGCTCGATCCCCGCCTGCTCAAATCCCGAAGCTCGGTCCACAATCAAAAACCGAGCCTCGCGCCGATCTGGACCACTCGCCTCGGCTGGACCGCGGACGTCAGCCGCGACGTGACGCCGGTGACCGCGAACTCCTCGACCTCGAGCGCCATGTTCAGCAGGTTGTAGGCGTCCACGGTCGCCGTGAGGCGGTGCGTGCCGATCGTGAACGTTTTCTGCAGCCGCGCGTCGAGGGTGCCCGAGAACGTGAAGCGCGTGCGGCCGTTGCGGAATGCGCGCACGGCTTCGGCGCCCTGGTTGAGTCCCTGCATGATCACCAGCCGCGCGAAGTGCTGGCCGTCCTGATAGCGCGCGATCACCCCGAGCGTGGTGTCGTGCGGAAACCGGTAGGACGCCGCCGTCTTGATCGTGTAGCCGCGCTCGGTGAACACGCGGCCTTGCGCGTGGCCGCGGGCGTTGGGGTTGATGTAGACCTCGCCGAGCACTGCGGCGTCGTTCTCAATCGCGCTGAACCCGCGATTGGCCGACAGCCCTTCGGACCGGCCTGCCGTCACGCCGGCGATGAAAAAGAATTTCTCGGCGCGCAGCTGACCGATCAGCTCCGCCCCGACGAACGTTGCCACGTCGTCTGTCGGATTCGTCAGGAGATAGCGATCGGCGCCGAACGTCGACGGCGCGCGATTGTAGAACAAGAGGATCTGATCGTCCTGTGCGCTGATGACGTCAATCCCCATGTCGGGCACGCCGATCGTCCCGTACGAGGATTCGGGCACTCCAAGCCGAGCACGACTTCGTCCATGTAGGGCCGCTTGAGCGCGGGATCGATCGTGGAGAACGTGGCGCTGCCGCCCGTTCCAGGGCCGAGTCGCTGCACCAGCGGACCGAGCGCGCTCTGCTGCGGCGCACCCGCGGTGACGGCGTTCCATCGATAGATCCGCGCGGTGGGCGCCGTCGGATCGCCGTATGCCAGGTCGTCGAGCGGCAGGCGATGCGCGTAGCGGCCGTACTGACCGAACGTGGCCAGGTGCCAGAAATCGACCATGGCCCAGTGGATCCCCGCGCGTGGCAGCAGGCTGCGCCAACTGACGTCGCTCGATCCGGACGCCGCCGATCCGTTCACGGTCTCGAATCGCAAACCGCCGTTCACCGTGACGCGAGGCGCGACCGCGACGGCGTCGCCGGCGAACGCGGCGATCGACGTCTCGCGCCGGCGCGACGCGTCGGCCGGATCGGTGAAGTCCCAGACGCGCGCCGGCAATCCGTTGACGAGCTCGCCCACGCGTCCCGCAAACGCAGACTGTACGCTGGCGGCGCCTCCCGAGACGTCGACGCCCGCGAGCAGAGTATGCCTTGCGCCGGCCGTGGCTCCTGTCGTCCCCGTCGAGAACGACCGGTCGACGCGCGCGCCCAGCGACCACGCGCGGTCCGTGCCCGTCCCCGGATCGAGCAGCGCCGGCACGGGGCCGTCGCGCAGCCGCTCGACGACGATGACCGCCGGCGCGATGAGATCCGTCGTGCGTCTCCCCAGAGTGTAGGAGCCGAACGCGCGCAGCCCGCCGTCGGCGGCGGCGAGCCGATGCTGCCAGGCCACCTGAGTGTGCAGCCCGGCGTCCTGCTGGCCGGCATTCGGCAGATTGAACGCGAAATGATGGGGCACGGCATCGCGCGCGCGCTGCCCCGAGGCCGTCAGCCGGATCTCGTCGGACGAGGTGGGCGTGCTCACGAGATTCAGAAACCCGGACGTCAGGTTCGCATCGATCACGCTCGTGCGGTCGCGCTCGAAGTGCGTCGAGCGCGTCCAGGTCGCCGAGACCACCGCGCCAATCCGGTCGGGCAGGAGCGGTCCGCCGAGAAACAGATTCACGTGCGCCCACGAGTCGAGCCGTGTGATCGCCGGAGGCGATGCCGTGGCGCTGCCGGCGTTCAGCGCCGGCGGCGATCCCATGAACCCGATCGTGCGCAGCCACGACGCCCCCGGGTGACGCGGCGCGAGCGTCACGGCCATCCCTGGAGCGCTGACGTCGATCGCCATCAGGCCGGTGGCCACGTCGATGCGATCCCAGGTGTCCACTCCCGGAATCAGCAGCGGCGTGCCCGTGCCGCGCGGGTTGGTGATGTCGGCGTCACCGACGTGGAAGATCGTCTGCGTCCAGGTGCTGCCGTGCGCGCCGACGCGCGACGGCGCCGCCGCGCTCACGCCACCGGTGTCAATGCGGTCGGCGATCACGTCCGGGACGGCCGTGTCGAGCAGCGAGAACAGGTTGGCGCTGGATGGCAGATCCCCGAGCGCATCGACGGTGATCGCGGCGCCGAGCGCCGGCCGCTCCTGGGGACGCGGCGTCTGCGCGCCGGGATGTGCCGCGAACGCGATCGAGACGATCGCGACGATACCCGCCGAGCGGCCGCGATAGAATCGGGGCATGCCGGAAGCCACTTCAAGCAGCGCCGCCTTCATTGACGCGATCAAAGCCGGTGAATTCGAGCGCGTGAAGGCGATGGTGTCGGCGGATCCGGCGCTCATCGACGCGCACAACCGTGGCGGCGAAAGCGCCATCCTAACCGCTGTCTACCATCGTCAAAAGGAAATTGTGAACCTGCTGGTCGCGCGCGGCGCGGCGCTGTCGATCTTCGAGGCGTGCGCAGCCGGGGAATTGGAGCACGTGGAGCGGCTGCTCGAAGACGGCCCGGACCCGTCCGCGATCAACGCGCACGGCACCGACGGGTGGACGCCGCTGCACCTCGCGGCGTTTTTCGGCCACGCGAAGATCGTCGAGCTGCTGCTCTCCCGCGGCGCCGACGTCGCGGCGCGGTCGCGCAATCCGAACGGCAACACGCCGCTGCACGCGGCGCTGGTGGGCAATCACAAGCTGGTCGCGGGATTGCTCATCGGCCGCGGCGCCGACGTGAACGCCGCCGACGCCGCCGGCTGGCGGCCGCTGCACCTCGCGGCCGCGAACAACAATCTGGACGCGATCAAGGCGCTCGTGGCCCAGGGCGCCGACGTCGCCGCGGGAAACGGGGAAGGCCTGACGCCGCTGACGATCGCGCAGGAAAAAAGTCACAGGGAAGCCGCCGCCTTGCTTCGCAGATATGGCGCGTAGAAACGTGAAAGTCTGAAGTTTGAAGTCTGAAGTCTGAAGTCTGAAGTCTGACGAAAACCGGAAGTCGGCGCCGCCGCTCAGACTTCAGGCTTCAGACTTCAGACTTCAGACTTATCTCTTCTCTATTGTCACCGACTCGACCGTGATCGCCTTCACCGGTCGGTCGCCTGGCTTGCTCGTTGGCGTATTGCCGATCTTCGTCACCACGTCCATCCCCTCCACGACCTCGCCGAACACGCTGTGCTTGTCGTCGAGCCATGGCGTCGCCGCGAGCGTGATGAAGAACTGGCCGCCGTTGGTGTTTGGACCGGAGTTGGCCATCGACAGAATGCCCGCTTTGGCGTGACGCCGCTTCGGGCTGAGCTCGTCGGCGAACTTGTACCCTGGACCGCCGGTGCCCTGGCCGAGGGGGTCGCCGCCCTGAATCATGAAACCGGCGATCACGCGGTGGAATATCGTGCCGTTGTAGTACGGCCCGGTCCCTTTGCGCCCGGTGCGGGGATCGGTCCACTCTTTGGCGCCCGTGGCGAGACCGACGAAGTTCTCCACCGTCCTGGGCACGTCCTCGTCGAACAGCCGAATCGTGAACTTGCCTTCGCTCGTCGTAAAATGCGCGTATACCATCGTGACCCCTCGACTCTGACCGCGACGGCCATCAACATGCGATCATACCGCTACCTTCATTACGACGTCTTCACCGACCACCTGTTCAGCGGCAACCAGCTGGCTGTCGTGCTCGAAGGGCGCGGCCTTCCCTCCGAGACGATGCAGGCGATCGCGAAGGAGATGAACTTCTCCGAGACGACGTTCATGCTCCCGGCGGAGCAGCCGGACACCGACGTCCGCATGCGGATCTTCACGCCGGGCGAGGAGCTGCCGCTGGCCGGCCATCCGACGATCGGCGCCACGTTCGCCCTCGCGCGAACCGGCGTCATCGAGCGCGGCCGGGAACGGTTCGTATTCGGGCTCAACATCGGCCCCGTGCCGGTGACGATGACGTGGACCGGCGACGAGCTGAGCTTCGTGTGGATGACGCAGCCGCTCCCCCGATACGGCGAGCCGATTCCGGATCCGGCGCGCGCCGCGGCAGCGCTCTCGCTCTCGCCGGCGGCCGTCGCCGGCACCGGCCTGCCGGTGCAGGTCGTGTCGTGCGGCGTGCCGTTTCTCTTCGTGCCGCTCACGACGCGGAGCGCCGTGGACAGCGCGGTCGTGAACCGCGGCGTGCTCGACAGCCTGTTCACCGCGTCGAAGTCGTCTGCACACGGCGTGTTCGTCTTCTCCGCCGAGCCGGGCGACAGTCGCGCGACGGTGTACAGCCGCATGTTCGCCCCGAACATCGGCATCGACGAAGATCCCGCGACCGGCAGCGCGAGCGGACCGCTCGGGTGTTATCTGGTGCGGCACAAAATGGTGCGGCCCGACAGGGCCGAGACGATGGTCAGCCTGCAAGGCGTGAAGATGGGACGGCCCAGCCGCGTGCACATCTCGATCGGCCTCGACGACGGAAGAATCAACAGCGTGCGCGTGGGCGGGGAATCGGTGCTGGCGGGCGAGGGGACTCTTTACGTTTAAACTTGAAAGTTGGAAGTCGGAAGTTCGAAGTCAGGATGTAGGGCGACCCTTTCAGGGTCGCCTTGAGTAAAAGCTGGAAGCGAGGAGATGATCATGAGAGTGCGTGTATTCACAGGAATCGGCGCCGTCGCGATGGCGATCACGCGGGCGGCCGTCGCGGGCACGGCGTCCGCCGGCCAGGCCGCCAGGAAGCCGGCCGGAAAAGTGTTGGCGCATTTCACGACGACTGAAGGCGCCTTCACGGTGGAGCTGTTCGAAAAGGACGCCCCCAAGACCGTCGCCAATTTCGTCGGTCTGGCGGACGGGACGAAGGAATGGACCGACCCGAAGAGCGGCGCGAAGATGAAGAAGCCGTTCTACGACGGCCTGATCTTTCACCGCGTGATTCCGAACTTCATGATCCAGGGAGGCGATCCGCTCGGCACCGGCACCGGAGACCCGGGCTACAAGTTCGCCGACGAGTTCGGCTCGGGGCGGAAGCTCGACAAAGCCGGCATCCTCGCGATGGCGAACGCCGGACCCAACACCAACGGCAGCCAGTTTTTCATCACCCTGGCGCCGACAGAGTGGCTGAACGGCAAGCACACGGTCTTCGGCGAAGTGGTCCAGGGTATGAACGTCATCAACAAGATCGGCGCCACGAAGACGACCAAACCGGGCGACAAACCGGTGACGCCGATCGTCATCCAGTCAGTGAAGATCGAGCGCAAGTAGGCACCTGGATCCTGGCATGGTCGGGGAGGGCGACAAAGTCCCCACGCTCGATGCGGCCTTCGCCGCCCTCATCGGCGGCCGCCATCGCGACCCCTTCGCGGTGATCGGTCCGCACGAGGAGGGCGGCGCGATCGTGGTGCGCGCGTTCCAGCCCGCCGGGCGCGCGATCGATCTGCGGCTCGTCGCGACCGGCACGCTCGTGCCGATGGTGAAGCGTGACCCGGCGGGATTGTTCGAGGTCCGGATCGAAAAGGTCCGCCTGCCTGAGGACACCACCGAGCCAACCGGCGCGCCCGATTACCGGCTTCGCATCACGTATCCGGGCGACCACGTGGTCGAGGTCGACGACCCGTACCGGTACGGCCGCGTGCTGACCGATTTCGATCTGCATCTGCTCGGCGAGGGGACGCACCTCCGTGTGTTCGAAAAGCTCGGCGCTCACCGCATCACCGTCGGGACCACGACCGGCGTGCATTTCGCGGTCTGGGCGCCGAACGCGGATCGCGTCAGCGTCATCGGCGACTTCAACCTCTGGGATGGCCGCGTGCACCCGATGCGGCTGCTGATGCCGTCCGGCGTCTGGGAGATCTTCATTCCCGATCTGCCCGACGGTGAAAAGTACAAGTTCGAGATTCGGGCGAGGACCGGGGCGATTCTGCAGAAGGCGGATCCGTTCGCGGTCGCGTTCGAAGTGCCGCCGCGGTCGGCGGCCGTCGTGCACGACATCTCGGGCTACCAGTGGCGCGACCAGGCGTGGATGGCGTCGCGGCCGGGGCACGGCACATGGCTCGAGCGGCCGATGGCCGTCTACGAAGTGCACTTCGGCTCCTGGGCGCGGGTGCCGGAAGAAGGCAACCGTTTCCTGACCTACCGCGAGATGGCGCACCGGCTCGTGCCGTACGTGAAGGACATGGGCTTCACGCACATCGAGCTGATGCCGGTGATGGAGCACCCGTTCTCCGGATCATGGGGCTATCAGGTGCTCGGGTTCTTCGCGCCGACCGCCCGCTTCGGCCCGCCGGAAGACTTCAAGCTGTTCGTCGACGCCTGCCATCAGGCGGGGCTCGGCGTCATCCTCGACTGGGTGCCGGGACATTTTCCCAGAGACGCGCACGGCCTCGCGCGATTCGACGGCACGGCCCTGTTCGAGCACGAAGATCCACGCCAGGGCGAGCATCAGGACTGGGGCACGCTCATCTTCAACTACGGCAGGAACGAGGTCCGGAGCTTCCTGCTGTCCAGCGCGCTGTTCTGGCTCGAGGAGTACCACGCCGACGGGTTGCGCGTGGACGCGGTCGCGTCGATGCTGTATCTCGACTACTCGCGAAGAGAAGGACAGTGGATTCCGAACCGGTACGGCGGACGCGAGAATCTGGAGGCGATCAGCTTCCTGCAGCAGTTGAACGCCCTCACGCACGGCGAGCATCCGGGCACGATCACGGCCGCCGAGGAATCGACCGCCTATGGGGGCGTCAGCCGTCCCGTGCATCTGGGCGGGCTCGGGTTCACCTTCAAATGGAACATGGGGTGGATGCACGACGTGCTCCAGTACATGCACGAGGATCCGGTCCACCGGCGCTGGCATCACAACCGTCTGACGTTCTCGGGGCTCTACATGCACACCGAGAACTTCGTCCTGCCGTTCTCGCACGACGAGGTCGTCCACGGCAAAGGCTCGGTGATCGACAAGATGCCGGGCGACGTCTGGCAGAAGCATGCGTCGGTGCGCGTGCTCTACGGCTATATGTACGGCCACCCGGGCAAGAAGCTGCTCTTCATGGGCTGCGAGTTCGGGCAGTGGCGCGAGTGGAACCACGAGGTCAGTCTCGACTGGAACCTGCTGGACTATCCGGCGCACGCCGCGCTTCGCCGCTACGTGCAGGATCTCAACCGGGTCTACCATGCGGAGCCCGCGCTGTATCAGGGGGACTTCGATTCGACCGGCTTCCGGTGGATCGACTGCAACGACAACGAAAACAGCGTGGTGTCAATCGTCCGCTACGCCCGCGATCACCAGGACTTCGTCGTCATGCTCTTCAACTTCACGCCGGTGCCGCGCCACAAGTACCGGATTGGCGTGCCCGACGCCGGGTGGTACGCCGAGCTGCTGAACAGTGACGCGGCCATCTACGGCGGCGGCGACGTCGGCAACGGCGGCGGAATCGCCACCGAGCCGGTCGCCTCGCACGGCTTCAAACGGTCGCTGCGCCTGACGGTCCCGCCGCTCGGGTGTTTGCTGCTCAAAAGACGCTGACGGTGAGTCCAAACATGGTCAAGCATGAGTGTAGTGAACTCAAATCATATGCTTGACAAGACATGAGATCTGGTGCTAGTGGATAAAAAAGTGTCGGTCCACACGCCCAGAAGGGAGGATACCCATGAACGTACGGCCTCTGCGTGATCGTGTCCTGGTGAAGCGGGTTGAAGAGCAAGAACAACGCATCGGCGGCATCATCATCCCGGATACCGCCAAGGAAAAGCCACAGCAAGCCAAAGTCGTCGCGGCTGGCAGCGGTCGCATGAACGATGACGGCAAAACCATCCCACTGGACGTGAAGGCGGGTGAGTACGTGCTGATCGGGAAGTACGCCGGCACCGAGATGAAACTCGATGGCGAAGAGTATCTGATCGTCCGCGAAGACGAGATTCTGGGCGTCGCCGAGGGCGTGCCCGAGCTCGCCGCCGTGTAGGAGGGTGACGCCATGGCAGGCAAGCAGATCGCTTACAACGAAGAGGCGCGCCATGCGCTGATGCGCGGCGTCAACAAACTGGCCGACGCCGTGAAAGTGACGCTGGGACCCAAGGGCCGCAACGTGGTCATCGACAAGAAATTCGGATCGCCGACGATCACGAAAGACGGGGTGACGGTGGCGAAGGAAATCGACGTCCCCGATCCCATTGAGAACCTCGGATCGCGGATGGTGCGGGAAGTCGCCAGCAAGACGTCCGACATCGCGGGCGACGGGACGACGACCGCCACGGTGCTCGCGCAGTCGATCGTCCGTGAAGGCTCGAAGAATGTGGCGGCCGGTGCCAATCCGATGGGGCTCAAGCGCGGAATTGAAAAAGCGGTGGAACGAATGGTGACCGACCTCAAGGGGCTGAGTCAGCCCGTCAAAGGCGACATGATCGCGCAGGTCGGGACGATCTCGGCGAACAACGATGCGACGATCGGCAAGATCATCGCGGAGGCCATGGACAAAGTCGGCAAGGACGGCGTGATCACCGTCGAAGAAGCCAAGACCATGGAAACCTCGCTCGAGGTCGTCGAGGGCATGCAGTTCGACCGCGGCTACCTCTCGCCGTATTTCGTCACGGATCCGGAACGCATGGAGTGTGTGCTCGAGGACCCATTGATCCTGATTCACGAGAAGAAAATCTCGGCGATGAAGGATCTGCTGCCGATTCTGGAAAAGATCGCGCAGACGGGAAAAGCGCTGCTGGTCGTTGCGGAGGACCTCGAGGGCGAAGCTCTGGCCACCCTCGTGGTGAACAAGCTGCGCGGCACACTGAAGGTCGCGGGCGTCAAGGCGCCGGGGTACGGCGATCGTCGCAAGGCGATGCTCGACGACATCGCGATCCTGACTAATGGCCGCGCCATTACCGAAGATCTCGGGTTGAAGCTCGAGAACCTGAAGCTCGAGGATCTCGGCACCGCCAAACGTGTCGTCATCGACAAGGACAACACGACGATTATCGAAGGCGCGGGAACCAAGAAGGCCATTGAGGGCCGCGTCAAGCAGATTCGCGCGCAGATCGAGGACACCACCTCCGACTACGATCGTGAAAAGCTGCACGAACGGCTCGCCAAGCTGGTGGGCGGCGTGGCGGTCATCAAGGTAGGCGCGGCGACCTAGACCGAGATGAAGGAGAGGAAGGCGCGGGTCGAGGACGCGATGCACGCGACGAAGGCGGCCGTCGAAGAAGGGATTGTGCCGGGTGGCGGCGTGGCGCTGCTGCGGGCCTCCGCCCTCCTCGAGTCCTTCGCCAAGGACACCAGCCTGGACGATGATGAACGACTCGGCGTCGAGATCGTCCGCAGAGCGGTCGAGGAACCGACGCGCTGGATCGCCCAGAATGCCGGCCTCGAAGGGTCGGTGGTGGCGGCGAAGGTCAAGGAATCCACGGACAAGCACTGGGGCTTCAATGCGCAGAGCGAGCAGTACGAGGATCTGGTCAAAGCGGGCGTCATCGATCCGACGAAAGTCGTTCGGACGGCGCTGACGAACGCGGCGTCGATCGCCTCGTTGCTCCTGACGACAGAAGCGCTGGTGTCCGAGATCCCGGAGAAAGAAAAACCGGCGCCGGCCCCCGGTGCCGGGATGGGCGATTACTAAATTTATGGCCCTAGTCGGTGACCGGATCCTCCGATCCGGTTCACCGAGGGCGGACGTCTTCCGGGCGTGGACATCGGTCAGTCCGCCCATGCGTCTGGTTGCACTCGATCCGCTTGAGAAGGAGGCAGGTATGACGCACAAAGCGCTCATGTCAACATTGATGCTCGTTGTGATGACAGTTGTGATGGTCGGGGCTCAAACGTATGCCCCGATCGTAGCGATGAGCATCACGCTTCCCGATGGCCAGACAAAGGAGTTGACGGCGCCGGAAAGTGGCTTGGCGACGCTGACGCTGAAGGATGGCACAGCGTTCGGATTCCGGCCGACGATTCAGGACGACCGGCCCTGGTCGAAAGTCACCGTCGCCGTCTTCAAGATGCCGACGGCGACGCAGGCGACGCAGCTCCTGGGTGAGGTCGACGTGAAGACAGGCGCTACCGCGGTGCCGTCCAAGACCACGCCGATCTTCAAGATCGCGGTCACCAAGGTCCTGCCACCGGCGGTTGCGACACCGACGAGCTGAGGGTGACCCGCCGCCGGAGCAGGATGATCACGAATGAGCAAGGTCAGTTCCGCGGCTGGACGGCTCGCGATCATTGGCAACTATCTCCCTCGACGGTGCGGGATTGCCACGTTCACGACACACCTGTGCGAAGCCATCGTCGCCCATGAGGGTGAAGGGGCCTGTTTTGCCATTCCCGTCAACGACCGTCCAGGAGGGTATGCATATCCCGGTCGCGTCCGGTTCGAGCTGACCGAACGCGACCTGACGTCGTATCAACGCGCGGCCGACTTCCTGAACATCAGCAACGTCGACGTCGTCTGTCTGCAGCACGAGTACGGAATCTTCGGCGGTCCGGCAGGGAGTCATATTCTGGCCCTGCTGCGTGATCTGCGCATGCCGATCGTCACCACCCTGCACACGGTTCTTGAAGAACCGGATCCGGGACAGCGTCAGGTACTCGAGGAACTGGCGGTTCTGTCGGATCGGTTCGTCGTGATGAGCGCGCGTGCGACCGAGTTCCTCACCCGCGTCTACGGGGTACCGGCCGCGAAGATTGCGCTGATCCCGCACGGCATCCCGGACGTGCCGTTCGTCGATCCCAACTTCTACATCGAATGCATTGGTGCGGCCGACCTGTACCTCACGCCGTATTTGAGTCGCACACAGATCGTGTCTGGCACACTGGCCTATAGCATGGGCGCTGGCAAGGCGGTGGTCTCGACACCGTATTGGTACGCCGAGGAGTTACTCGATGAGGGCCGCGGCGTGCTCGTGCCTTTCGGCGATTCGGAGGCGATTGCGGCCCAGGTCGTCGATCTCCTGGGCCAACACGCGGATCGGCATGCGATGCGGAAGCGGGCGTATCTGCTCGGGCGCGACATGATCTGGCCCGTCGTCGCGCGCCGCTATCTCGATCTATTCGCAGAGGTACGCGAGGCGCGAGCGCAGTACCCGCGCCCGGTGTTCGAGGCCACGACCCTCGGGCAGCGGGCGGAGTTGCCGGAGCTCAAGCTCGATCATCTTCGGACGATGACCGACGATACCGGCTTGCTCCA
>QHWJ01000001.1 GCA_003222535.1 Acidobacteriota bacterium
AAAAAATCTATTCACGCGCGGTCTGCGTCGAACTCACCGCTGCGGGAATCAGGTTCGAGCGCGAGAAGCGATACCCGGTTCGATACCGCGGCGTCTTGCTGTGCGAGCAACATCTGGATTTCGTAGTCGGAGACCAGATTGTGCTGGAGATCAAGTCGATCGACCAGCTCGCGCCTGTTCATCACGCGCAGATCCTGAACTACATGCGGGTGGCACGCCTGCGAGCTGGCCTGCTGATGAACTTCAATGTCGTCGTTCTGCCGGATGGCATGAGCAGAAAGGTTTTGTGATCCGTTGCTCTTTTTCGTGTATTTCGTGTTTTGGCGCTTGATGTGCCTTTCGTGTTTTTCGTGTTTCGTGTTTTCGTGGTGCCGGTCCGTCTTTTATTCAGTGAGATCTCGAGACTTCGCACGCTGCCATTCGCCTTCCAGTTCCTCGAGCGCCATGTCTTTCATGGCTCGGCCCGAGTCGGCGACCGACACTTCCAGGACTCCGAAGCGGCGCGTGAATTTGTCGTTCGCCTTCCTCAGCGCGGTTTCGGGCTCGATGCCGAGCTTGCGCGACAGGTTGGCGATGGAGAAGAGGAGATCGCCCATCTCTTCCTCGGCGCGTCCCTGGTCGACCGCGCCGTGCGCCTCCACCACGTCGCGCAACTCGTCGACCTCTTCCTGAATCTTGTCGACGATGGCGCCGGCGCCGGCCCAGTCGAACCCGACCGACGCGGCCCGGACCCCGATGTGGTACGCGCGGAGCAGCGCCGGAAGCGTGGGCGCAATGCCGCTGAGCAGCGTCTTCGGTTCCGGACTCGCTCCGCGTGCCGTCGTGTCCCGGCGCTCCTGGGACTTGATCTCCTCCCACCGCGTGCGCACCTGCCCCGCGGAGTCGAGCGGCGCTTCCCCAGCCTCGCGCGCGAAGACGTGCGGGTGGCGGCGCACCAGCTTGTCGGCGATGGTTTTCAGCGAGTCGGCGATCGTGAAGTGACCGCCCTCTGATTCGAGCTGCGCAAGAAAGACGGCCTCGAACACGAAGTCGCCGAGCTCCTCGCAGAGCGCCGCATGATCGTGGCGATCGATCGCCTGGAGCACCTCGTAGGTTTCTTCGAGCACGAACGGCTCGAGCGAGTCGATCGTCTGCTCGCGGTCCCAGGGACACCCCTCGGGCGCCCGGAGAGCCGCGACGATTTCAAGAAGGCGGTCAAACTCTTTCATCGGGTAATCGTCAGGTAATAGGGTAATCGGGTAATCGGGTAATCTGGTAATCTGGTAATTGGATTGGGCAATTGAACAATCGATTGGGCAGTCGAGCAATTCGATTGGTCAATCTGGCAATTCAATTACCCGATTACCAGATTACCCGATTACCAGATTACTCGATTGCGAGATGTCTGAGTCGTCGCTGTCTTTCACCGCCTTCGTCCTGTCGCTCACAAGCACTGCGGCGATCCATTTCGGCGACCTGCCCGACCCGGTCTCCGGCAAGCGCGGCGAGTTGAACCTCGACGGCGCCGCGCAGATGATCGAGATCCTGTCGCTGCTCGATCAGAAAACCCGCGGCAATCTGACGGCCGGGGAGCGCGAGGTGCTCGCACAGGTTCTGTACGATCTGCGCATGCGGTTCGTCGAGGCCAGCCGCGGCGGCAAGCGCATCGTCGAGCCGTAGGGGAATCCATCAACCGTCAGCCAACAACCAGCCGCCGTTAGCCATCAGCCATCAGCCATCATTAGCCATGATCCGCGTCACGGTCCTCGGAAGCGGCACGTCCCACGGCGTGCCGGCGATCGGCTGCGATTGCGCCGTCTGCCGGTCATCCGATCCGCGCGATCGCCGCACGCGGCCGTCGATCCTGATCGAAGCGCGTTCCGAGCCGCCGTCGCCGTTTGCCGGCGCCGTCCGCTCGATCCTCGTCGACACCTCGACGGACCTGCGCGCGCAGGCGCTCGCCAACGACGTCCGTCGCGTCGACGCCATCCTCTTCACCCACAGCCACGCCGATCATGTCTTCGGCCTCGACGATGTGCGCCGATACAACCAGATGCAGAAGGCGGCGATTGCCTGCTACGCCGATGCGGAGACGCTTGTCAACCTGCGGCGCGTGTTCGGGTACGTCTTCGAGCCGCCGCGGCAGGCGGGCGGCGGCATCCCGCAGCTGGTACCGTTCCGGATCGCGGGACCGTTCACCCTCGGCGGCGTCGAGGTCGTGCCGGTGCCGCTCTATCACGGGCGATTGCCCGTGCTCGGCTTTCGGATCGGATCGTTCGCGTACCTGACCGATTGCAATCTCATCCCCGACGAGTCGTGGCCGCTCCTCGACGGCGTGCGGACGGTCATCCTCGATGCGCTGCGCCACCGGCCGCACTCGACCCATTTCAGCGTCGCCGAATCGGTGGACGTCGTCGCGCGGCTCGGCGTCGAGCGCGCGTACTTCACGCACATCTGCCACGATCTCGCGCACGCCGAGACGTGCGCACAACTGCCGGCCGGCGTCGAGTTGGCTTATGATGGGCTCGTGATCGAGGTGGACGGATAACCGCGGAGATCGCCGGCAACGCCTCCTTCGACAGGGTCAGGATGAGCGCCCATGGTGAGCTTGGTCGCGCTCATGGTGAGCTTGTCGAACCATGCGTGCTCTGCCGTTGACGTAATCATGGACGTCATCCATTTCCCCGACGACGCGCGCCCTGTGCGATGGGCGCAGCCGGTCCTCGCGCTCGGCAACTTCGACGGTGTGCACCGCGGCCACAGCAAGATTCTCGATCGCATGCGGCGGGTCGCCGGCGAGCGCGGCGCGACCTCCGTCGTCATGACCTTCGACCCGCACCCGCCGCGGGTCGTGCGGCCCGACAAGGCGCCGCCGCTGCTGATGACCAAGAAGCAGAAGCTCGAGGCGATCGCCGACGCCGGCGTGCACGGCGCCGCGATCGTCCGCTTCACGCCGGATCTCTCGCGGTGGGATCCTGAAATGTTCGTCCGCACCGTGCTCGTGGACTGGCTGCACGTCGCCGAAGTCTGGGTAGGCGCGAACTTTCTGTTCGGCCGGGACCGCTCGGGCAACTTTTCGATGCTGCGGGTGTTCGGCGGGCGCTACGGTTTCAAGACCGAGAAGATCGACCCCGTCCGCTACAAGGACTTCGTGGTGAGCAGCACGCGCATCCGGCGCCTCGTCAGCGAGGGGCGCGTGGACGAGGCGGGCGCGCTGCTCGGCCATCAGTATGTGATCGACGGCACCGTGACGCGCGGCGATCAGCGGGGCCGCACGATCGGCTTTCCGACGGCGAACCTGTGCACGGAAAACGAGCTCCTGCCGCCGCACGGCGTGTACGCGACGACGACGCGGATTGGGGAGATCGTCCACCCGTCGGTCACCAACATCGGCACGCGTCCGACCGTGGACTCGTCGGGCCGCACCGTGGTGGAGACGCATATCTTCAACCTGGATCGGGATCTGTACGGCCAGTCGATCCGCGTCGGGTTCGTCCAGCGGCTTCGCGACGAGCGGGTGTTCGAGTCGCTGGTCATGCTCAGCGCGCAGATCGAGGCCGATTGCCGGCGCGCGCGCGCGCTGTTCGATCGCCTTTCGCTATAGAATCCCGCATCGTGTCCGACCACGATTTCTTCTTCGCGCTGGAAATGTCCGACGAATCGGAGCTAGGCCGCATGCTCGGCGAGCTCGTCACCGCGGTGCTCGGCCATGTCGGCTACGCGGCCCCGGCCATCGAGGAGCTGACCACGACCGTGCGCGGCGTCCTGGCGGATGGCGCGGCCGGCGGGCGGCGGCGGTGCGACGTGCGATTTCAGGCGCGGGACGGCGAGCTGCAGATCGTCGTCGCGCGCGCCGGATCCGCAGAGTGGCGGACCACGCGCCCCTGCCCGGGCCCCTGAGTCACCATGCGCCTGTATAACACGCTGACGCGCAGCGAGGAGAACTTCGCGCCGGGTCCCGACAACACGGTCCGCATGTACACCTGCGGGCTGACCGTGTACGCCCGCGGCCACATCGGCAACTTCCGGACCTTCATCTGCGTGGACGTCCTGCGCCGCACGCTGAAATACCTGCTCGGCTATCGGGTGAAGCAGGTGATGAACTTCACCGACGTGGACGACCGGACCATCATCGGTGCGAAGAAGGCCGGCATGGACCTGCGCACCTACACCGAGCGGCACATCGCGGACTTTCGCGACGACGCCCGTGCGCTCGGGCTCGAGGAGGTGGAGGAGTCGCCGCGTGCGACCGACGAAGCCAACCTGCACGCGATGGCCGATCTCGTTCGCCTGCTGGAAAAGAACGGCCACACCTACGTCAGCGACGGGTCGATCTACTTCAAGATATCGACGATGCCCCGCTATGGGCGCCTGGCGCATCTGGATCACGAGGGGATGAAGCCGGGTGCGCGCGTCGATGCCGACACCTACGCGAAGGAGGATGCGCGGGACTTCGTGCTCTGGAAGGCCTCGAAGCCGGACGAGCCGGCATGGGACCTCGTCGATCCGCCGGGGCGGCCCGGCTGGCACCTCGAATGCTCCGCGATGGCGCTGCGGCTGCTCGGCGAGCCGCCGATTGATATTCACGCGGGCGGCGTCGACCTGATCTTCCCGCATCACGAAAACGAGATCGCGCAGAGCGAGTGCGCCACCGGCAAGCCGTTCTCGCGCTTCTGGGTGCACGTCGAGTACTTGATTGTCGACGAGCAGAAAATGTCGAAGTCGCTCGGCAACACCTACACGATTCCCGACGTCGTCATCCGCGGCTACCGGCCGTCGGCAGTCCGCTATCTGCTGCTCTCGGCGCACTATCGCAAGCAGCTCAATTTCACCTGGGCGAGCCTCGGGCAGGCGGAAGAAGCGCTGCGCCGGCTGACGGATTTTCTTGTGCGGCTGGGTACGGTGGCGCGAGAGGGCGCGTCCGGCGACATCGCCGCGCGGGTCGGGCAGGCGCGCAGGGACTTCGCCGATGCCATGCAGGACGATCTGAACACGGCGGCCGCGCTGGGTGTGGTTTTCGAGCTGGTACGGTCGCTGCGTTCCGCGATTGACGCCGGCCAGCTCGGCACTGGCGATGTGCCCGGAATCCGACAGGCCTTCGACGAATTCGACAGGGTGCTCGGCGTGTTCAGCCTCCGCCTCGCCGAGGACGACCAGCCGCCTGTGCCGGTCGAGGAGATCGAGCGCCTGATCGAGGATCGGCAGGGGGCCCGGCGCCGTCGCGAGTTCGCCGCCGCCGACCGCATCCGGGACGACCTCGCGGCACGAGGTGTGCTTCTCGAAGACGGCACCGGGGGTACCCGGTGGAAACGAAAGTAGGGTGGTCCCCTGCTCGACCGCCTCAGCCACAGCGCCCAGGGCGGGCCCTTTTCGACCCGCCTCGACACCATGACCAACACGCCACAGATCAAGAACCCCCTCCCGGGACCCAAAGCGAAAGCCATCATCGACCGCGACAAGAGCGTCGTTTCGCCGTCGTACACACGCGGGTACCCGCTCGTCATCGAGCGCGGATGCGGCTCGATGGTCGAGGACGTCGACGGCAACGTCTTCCTCGACTGTGCGGCCGGCATCGCGGTGAATTC
>QHWJ01000002.1 GCA_003222535.1 Acidobacteriota bacterium
TAATTGAATTGGCTAACTGAACAAAATTGGATTGCTAAATTGCCCATCCAATCGCCCAGTTCAATTACCAGACTACCAGATTACCAGATTACCCGATTCATCCGCGCGTCTTGGCAATCGCCGGCGTCGCCGCTTCCTCCTCGGTCGTCGGTTGCAGATGGTGCGCGATCAGATGATCGCGCAGGTGCTGGAACGCGTCGGCGGGCGTGTCGGCGTAATGAAGCAGCTCGAGATCCTTTTCGGCAATGGCGCCCCACTCGGCCATCGGCTTGAGATCCAGCACCTGATCCCAGTACTCGCGGCCGTACAACACGACGCCGATCTTCTTCGACAGCTTGTCGGTCTGCACCAGCGTGAGGATCTCGAACAGCTCGTCGAGCGTGCCGAAGCCGCCCGGAAAGATGACGAGCGCCTTCGATAAATACGCGAACCAGAACTTTCGCATGAAGAAGTAGTGGAATTCGAAATGCAGCCCCTCCGTGATGTACGGATTCGCGCTCTGCTCGAACGGCAACCGGATATTCAGGCCGATGGTCTTGCCGCCGCCCTCCCGCGCGCCGCGATTCGCCGCCTCCATGATGCCGGGGCCGCCGCCGGACGTGACGACAAAGCGGTGATTCTCGGATTGCAGGCTCAGGGTCCACGCCGTGAGCAGCCGGGCCAGCTCGCGCGCGTCCTCGTAATAGCGCGCCCATTCGAGGGCGCGGCGGATCTTGTTCAGCTCCTTGATGTACTGCTCGTCGGCGTCGCTCACGCCGCGCGCGCGCAGCGTCCGCAGCGCCAGCTCCGCGCGCTCGCGGCTGGCGACGCGCGCCGATCCGAAGAACACGACGGTATCCTGGATCTTCTGCTCCCTGAAACGCCGGAGCGGCTCGAGGTACTCCGAAAGAATCCGAATGGGCCGCGCTTCGGGGCTTTCGAGGAACTCGGGATAGAGGTACGCGAGCGGCTGCTGCGACATACAGGCCAATGTACCACCAGAATGCTATGATTCCGCGTCCCCAGAGGAGCGGTCGCCGAATGAATGTCACGATCAAAGGGCTCACGCTCGCCGCACTGTGTTCCTTCGGCCTCGCCGCCCAGCAGCCGACGCCGGCGACGCCGTTCATTCATGCGAAGGCGGCCAGACGTCTCGTCATCAGGAACGCGATGGTGATCTACGGCAACGCCAAACCGCCGTACGGCCCCGTCGACATCGTCGTCGAGGACGGGTTGATTTCGTACATCGGTCCGGACGACGGCCCGGGCTCGTCGGCGGCCGGACGCACGTCGCAGCGTTCGTCGGATACGGTGATCGATGCCGCCGGCAAGTACGTCATGCCGGGCATCGTCAACGCGCATATGCACTGGCACGAGGAACGCCAGCCGGGCATCGCGCAGCCGATTCAGTACGAGCGCAATTTGTACCTCGCCGCCGGCGTCACGACGGCACGAGAGGTGGGCGGCGACTTCGACAAGTCGAAGCGCTGGCAGGCCGAGAGCAATGCGCACACGATCGTCGCTCCGCGCATCCTGGTCTATCCGTTCGTCAGCAAGGGACGCACCGGATCGCCGGCCGAGATCCGCGCGTGGATCCGCGACATCAGGCAGAAGGGCGCCGACGGCCTGAAGATCATCGGCATGGATCGCGATCAGCTCGAGGCGATCATGGACGAGGCGCACAACCTCGGGATGCGCACCGCGACGCACATCGCGGTGGAGGAAACAACCGCGAAGGACTACGCCGAGCTCGGCGTGAGCTCGATCGAGCACTTCTACGGCGTGGCGGACGCGGCGTTGAACGGCATCCAGAACTTTCCGGCCGATATGAGCTATTCGAACGAAATTCACCGCTTCGGCCGCGCCGGCGAGCTCTACGCGCAAGCCGATCCGGCCAGGCTGCACAAGATCATCGATCTGATGGTCGAGCATCATGTGGCGTGGGACCCGACGTTCTCGATCTACGAGGCGAGCCGCGATCTCGTCCGCGCGCAGAATCAGCCGTGGTTCAGAGACTACCTGCATCCGTCGATGGAAGAGTACTTCAAGGGATCGCTCGACAACCACGGCTCGTATTTCTTCGGCTGGACCTCGACCGAGGAAGCGCGCTGGAAGCAGCAGTACCGGATCTGGATGGACGCGGTCCGCGAGTTCGCGCGCAAGGGCGGTCTCGTCACCACCGGAGACGATGCCGGCTACATCTACTCGATGTACGGCTTCGGTATTTCGCGCGAGCTGGAGCTGCAGGAAGAAGCAGGCTTCCACCCGCTCGAGGTCATCGAGCACGCGACCTGGAACGGCGCGAAGCTGCTCGGGATGGACGATCGGATCGGCAAAGTTCGCGAGGGCTTCATCGCGGACCTCGTGATCGTCAACGGCAACCCGCTCGAGAACCTGAAGCTGCTGAATCCGTACGGCGCCGACGTGATGCTGCTGAACGGACGCGTCGCGTCCAACTACTCCCCGCTCGGACCGAACGACCGCGTGCAGAGCGCCCGCGGCGGCGGCATCGAGTGGACGATCAAGGACGGCATCCCGTACCACGTGCCGACGCTGATGCGCGAGGTGAAGGACATGGTCGCCCGCGCCCGCGCGCAGCGCGTCACCACGACGGCCGGGCAGCCATGAATCATCTGGGACCAGATAACCAGATGTCTCAATGACTCAATGAGCAAGTCTCCAAGCCTCGACATCAGCGCGGTCATTGCGGCGCCGGCGGGCCGCGTGCTGAACGCGTTCTTCGACGCCGACGCGCTTCACGTCTGGTGGCAGGTCACCCATTCGGTGACGACGCCGCGGATGCTGGGGCCGTACGCCGTCGAGTGGGCGCCGACCGACTTTCGAGACGAGGTCCTCGGGCCGCTGGGCGGCGTCTTCAGGGGCACGGTCGTCGAGTTTCACCCCGGGCAGGGATTCTCCGTGGCGGACGCCTTCTGGCTGCCGCCCGACGGCGATCCGATCGGACCGATGGCGCTCGAGGTCAGTCTGCGGACCGAGGCCGCGGGCGGCACGCGCGTGCGCGTCACGCAAACCGGATTCGAGGAGGGCCTGCGCTGGCGGCGCTACTACGAGGTCATCGGGTTCGGCTGGGGTCACTCGCTGAAGTCGCTCAAATCTTTGCTGGAGAAATAAATAAACTGGGGACCTGGGGACTGGGGACCTGGGGACTGGGAGTCGCAGGTCCTCTAGTCCTCCAGTCCCGTAGAGTCCCTAGTCCCCTAGTCCCCTAGTCCCCTAGTCCCCAGCTAGTCCTTGAGGGGCTCGGAGCTGCACAGGAGGTCTCCCATGGTGCTCGTTATCGCGCTCTTACTGTTCATGGCGGACGCGCAGCAGCACGAGGCGCAAGCGCCTGCCGCCGACAAACGGGCGGTCCTCCTGTCCGGGCTCGGGCGCCTGCATCATCCCATCGCCACGAAGAACGCCGAGGCGCAGCGGTTCTTCGATCAGGGCTTCACGCTGGTCTACGGCTTCAATCACGACGAAGCCGTGCGGTCGTTCCGGCGCGCGGCGGAGCTGGATCCGGGATCCCCGATGCCGCACTGGGGCATCGCGCTGGCGCTCGGCCCCAACATCAATCTCGATGTCGACCCGGAGCGCGAGAAGGCGGCGTACGAGGAAGCGCAGCGCGCGCAGGCGCTCGCCGCCGGCGCCCCCGCGAACGAGCGCGCGTACGTCGACGCGATCGTCAAGCGGTACTCGATCGATCCGAAGGCCGACCTCAAGGCGCTGGCGGTGCAATACAGGGACGCGATGCGCGCGCTGGTCCGCCAGTATCCCGACGACCTCGACGCGGCGACGCTCTACGCCGAGAGCCTCATGGACCTGCATCCGTGGCAGCTCTGGTCGAGCGACGGAACGCCGACCGAAGGAACCGAGGAGATCGTCGCGACGCTCGAGTCGGTGCTCCGCCGCGATGCGATGCACGTCGGAGCGAACCACTATTACATCCACGCCGTGGAGGCGTCGCGGTCGCCCGGGCGCGCGATCGACAGCGCGCGCCGGCTGGATACGCTCGTGCCCGCCGCCGGTCATCTGGTGCACATGCCGGCGCACATCTACATGCGGACCGGCGACTACATGTCGGCGGTGTCGGCCAACGCGAAGGCCGCGCGCGTCGACCGCGAGTACATCAAGGCGACGAGCGCCCAGGGCGTGTACCCGATGATGTACTACAACCACAACCTGGACTTCCTCGCGTCGGCCGCCATGATGGCGGGCCAGTTCAAGGAAGCCGGCCGCGCCGCGGACATGGTCGTCGCGAACGCGGTACCGATGCTGGCCGAGATGCCCATGCTCGAGCCGTTCGGCGCGAAGAAGCTGTACGTCCTCCTCCGCTTCGCGCGGTGGGACGATGTGCTCAGGCTGCCGCAGCCCGATCCGAAGCACGCGGTGCTGAACACGCTCTTCCATTTCGGCCGCGGCGTCGCGCACGCCGCGCGCGGAAACGCGGACGAAGCCGAAGGTGAGCGCACCGCCTACGCCACCGCGCGCAAGGCCATTCCGCCCGACGGCGACTGGGGCTACAACAAGGCGACGGAGCTGCTCGCGGTCACCGACGCCGCGCTCGACGCGTGGATCGCGCGGGCGCGGCGAGACGATGCGGGCGCAATCGAGGCCTGGAAGCGCGCGACGGCCGCCGAAGACGCGCTCAAATACGACGAGCCGCCGGACTGGTTCTACCCGACGCGCGAATCGCTCGGCGCCGCGCTGCTGCGGGCCAGGCGCCTCGGCGAGGCCGAGCAGGTGTTCAAAGCCGATCTCGCGCGCAATCCGAGGAACGGCCGCTCGCTTTTCGGCTTGTGGCAGACGCTCTTGCTGAAGGGAAAGGACCCGGCGGCGGCCGTCACGGAAAAGCAGTTCAGGGACGCGTGGAAGCACGCCGACGTGAGCCTGCGGCTCGTGGATTTCTAGGTCCAGCAACGATTCTGCGACGCGTCCTCGTTCGATGTCCGCTCGCGGACCACAGCGATGAACGCGGGGCCTGTCCGCGAACAGCCCCACCGAGCCACCCCACCGCGCAAAAGCCGCGCGGCGGGGACCCCGGGGGTGCTCGCCGAATTACACCTGTCACGGCCGACGGCTCCGCGCCCGGCGGTGGGGTCCCCAACGCGGCAGCCGCGTTGCGGTGCCTTGGGGCGGCCCCGTTCGCGGCCACCCGCTTCGGCGTCGCTGTATTTTACGGGGTACGCTTCGCGAGGTGGTCCGGCGTTGGAACCGATCTCACTCCGCGGTCACGCGTGGCTTTCAGCCCCACGTTCGCGGCCCTCAAGGGGAGAGGCGGAGCGCGAACCTTTCAGGCGAGCGTGCATCCGTTGCCGTGCAACGGCGATAACGCTCGACAGTGCGCATGCCGTCGCAGTCCTCGTTCTATTTGCATTGAGTGACCAAGCGCCTCGAAGAAGCAGCCAGCCGTCACGTCAGCTCGGACGCGTATCCCGCCAACCGAAAGAGCATCGACGCTGCGGACGTGCCCAGGGGCATCGTAGGGCGCACGTCAACTGAAGGCAGGTCACTGTTCGTGTTCACTTTCGCGGGCTTCGCAGCGTTCTCGGATTCCACTGGCTTCGATGGTTCCGCCAAATCGCCAGCTGGCTCAAACAGATTGAGAGCTTGCGCCAGGCGGTCTGAGCACTTGCCGGACAGTCTCCGAAGCCGTACAGTGGTGGCATGGAAGTGCACGTCACGCCGGAAACGGCCAAGAAACTGAATGATCTCGCCACGACCAGCGGACGTGCGCCCGAAGAAATCGTCGAGGTTGCCCTTGCCGGGTACTTGGAAGAGATGGCATTAGCCCGGGAGACGCTCGACAGCCGTTACGATGATCTCAAGAGCAGTCGGGTGAAACCGATCGATGGCGAGGAGGCATTCAGAAAGCTGCGCGAAAAGAGCGAGCGCCGCCGATCGGGCGGATGAGCGGCTACGCCTTCCATCCGGATGCGTTCGCAGATCTCGACGAGATTTGGGAATACATCGCGGAAGACAACATCGATGCCGCCGACCGGGTTCTCGCCGACATCCATTCGACCCTCACCACGCTCGCAGAATCACCACAGATGGGACATCGACGCCCGGACCTGACCACGCGGCCATTACGATTCCATGTCGTGCGCGATGAGTATCTCATCGCCTACGCACCTGCCGAGAAGCCGCTTTGGGTCCTCGCAGTGTTTCACGGCCGCCGCAATACGCGACTTATGGCGGCCGTTCTTCGCGACCGGGAGTAATCGTCTGTTGAAGCGTGTTCGAGACAGGTGACATGAGTTCTCTGTGTACGGGGCGTCTCAATGACCAAAGCGTCTCCCGCAGACTGGCTTCCTGGTTCTCGGCCTCGCCGGGACGAAGGTGGCGATCGATTCCCGCGAGGCAACGATCAGTGTCGTCGCCGATCGACGCGGCGGAATGGGTTGGTAGCGCGTAGTTGGTGCGACCGGCCATTTCAAGTCGTGGTCGGGTACCCGACCGATGCGCTCTGTAGCGCGGTGATCTCTCGCATCGGTCAACACGCCGGGCTGTTCCTGCACGACCACCTTGGCGCGTTGAACTGCTATGTACTTCTCGAGTACGAAGTTCCTGCGAGCATCTCCTCCGATGAGATGACCACCGTCAATCTCGCGGCCGGCGAGTACGTACGTCGTGTTGTCGACGTGCTTCGCGTAGCCGAGCGACCAAAGGGCACGAAAGTCGAGGATGGGATATTGCACTTCGCTCGGTTGCATCAGACGCTCCAGGTGAACGCCAGCGATGGAAGCGGACATCAGCGATCACGTCTGGTCGATTGAGGAAATCGGAGGAAATCGTCGGGCTATTGAAATAGAGGGTTCGTATGGGAAACAAACTGGCCATCACAAGTGTGGTGCTGGTGCTCCTGCTCGGCGCCATCTTGTTTAGCTCGCGCCGTCCCTCGTATGTCGAGATCGAGGGTCACGTTTACGAACAACTCGACCCAATCAAGGCCGTGCCTGTCGCTCCTGTCAGTGGAGCCAGAGTATCGAACGACTGGGATGCCACCACCGCGACGACCGACCGTTCAGGCAAGTTCCATCTGCGCGTTAGGAGAGTGGCTGGGGACGAATGGGTCAAGTTCACCGCTCGAACGGGCGACATGGCTGCGTGTGAGCGGCGGCTGGGCTCGTTGAAACCAAGAACCGTGGACATCTTCCTGAAAGATCCGATGCACGGGCCGGGGCGATGTCAGCCCAACTAGCCGGCCAACACCATTTCAAACTGACCCACTACCCAGATTTTCAAACTGACCCACCTTGACTGCGGCCGAGCTTGCCGTAGTCAGACGCATATTCTCAGAATATGTGTCTGGGCGTGGCTTCAAGTCCATCGCGCACGGCCTGAACGCGCACCATGTCCTCGGACCCCGAGGACGTGCTTGGGACTCCGGCAACGTGCGGTCGATCCTGCGCCGCGAAGCGTACCGCGGTGAACTGTCCTACGGAAAAACGAAGAAGCGCAACAAGCTCGGCGACCGCCAGAATCAACGACAAACGACGTGGGAAACTATCGAGCATCCTGATCTGCGCATCGTCAGCGAGAAACTCGCGCATGAAGTCGACGCCAAGCTCAAGGGCCGCCGCACTTCCGCAGGCGGCCGTCCCACCGAACCAATGCACCTGCTGTCGGCATGATCGTCTGCGCCTGCGGCGCACCGTTCGAGGTGCGTCGGGGACGCTACGTCTGCGCCACGCGCAGACGTAAGGGCACGTCGGTCTGCACGTCGTCGCTCACGTTCGACCCGGACGCCACGGAAAACGTGTTTCTCGACGCACTCGAAGCCACCGTCAGGTCCTAGGAGTTCATCCAGCGCGTGGTCGACGGTGTATGCTCGGTCGACCATGTCGCAGAGCGTGACTCGCTTGTTCAAGAACACGCGAGGCTTGAGAACGAGGTCAAGAACCTCGTGGCGGTGGCGACTGCAGGTGGTGACGTTCAAGCGTTGGCCGCCGCGCTGCGAGAGCGCAGCGACAGGCTCACGGTCATCGCCCACGCGTTGCAGATGCCGTTATCAGCGCCGACAAACAGGCCGTGGCAGCCGCCCTGGAGCCCCGTCGCAGCGATTGGCGGAGTGTCTTGCGGTCGACGCACATCGTCGCTGCGCGACGTGTCCTAGAGGCAGTTCCTAGAACTGCCTCTAGTTATCTTCAAGGATCCGAAACCCCGGTGGATGACGCGATTCCGCGCGCCGGAAGAATTGGTACAAAGTGTGGCGTCCCCAACGGGATTCGAACCCGTGTTTTTGCCCTGAAAGGAGCGCGTCACGCGCCTGATGAATGGCGTTAGTCGGAGCCTCTGCGCGATCACAGCCAGACGAGACGTAGTGTCCGGCTTCAGCCGGACCGTCGCCGCGATCGCAGAAACAGGTACGCCAGCCCCGCCCCGACGATGGCCGCGCCGGCGAGGAGGGCAACGCCGGCGTAGGTGACGGGCCCGGGCGGCGGTGGGACGCGCGCGCGCGCCGCCTCAGACGACGCCCGCCGCCGCGCGAGCTCGAGCGCCAGGCTCTGCTCCCCCTGCGCCATCGCCCAGCGGTGGTTCGCCTCGAACAGCGGCCTCAGCAGAAACGACAGATTCCTGAGCAGCGGCTTCTCCGCCCGCAGCCGCCAGTCGTAAGTGACGTTCACGAAAGGGCCGTCCTGCTCGAAGGTCCACACTCCGCGGCCGTCGAAGTCGCCGCTCGCGACGATCGTGAGCCCCTGGGGATAGCACGACTCGACGACCTCGAGCTCCCATTGCAGCGTGTACGGCAGCCAGCCCCTGGTCCGCAGCCGCACCCGGCGGCCCAGCCCACGCGCGTCCGGGAGCCGCAGCTCCTCCACGCGGAGATACACCGACGGCCACCAGCGCGCGAGCGACAGCGGGTCGCCGAGGACGTCGGCGACTTCGCCGCACGTCGCCTCGACCCGCCACCGCGACACGAACTGATACTGATTGCTCATCCTTCAACGGGCGTGTCCTGAGCGATGCGCTCACTCTCCGACGGGCTCAGGGTGAGCGGTGAGTCGAAGGGCTCATGATGAGCGCTCGTGGTGAGCCTGTCGAACCACGAGCCATCGTTGATTGCCCTCATTGCGGCGGCAGGATCGTTTTGCCGTCGACGTCGAGGAACGTGATGTCCTTGAAGACGCCGAGCTGATCCTTCACCTTCGCATAGTCGCCCACAATCGCGATCACCGAGCTCTCGGAGCTGAACAGCGTCGCGGCGGCGCTCTTCACCTGCCCCGGCGTGACGGCGGCAATCTTCGCCCGGAACGTCTCCGGATAATCCTTCGGGAGCCCGAAGACGTATACGTTGTTCAATGTCGCGGAGAGCCCCGTTTGCGTCGCGGTCTGAATCGGAAAGATGCCGCGCAGATACTGCTTCGCGCCCTGGAGCTCCTGGCCATCGCTGCCGTCCGCGCGCATCTTGTCGATTTCCTTGAACACTTCGGTCAGCGTGGGCCCGGTCACTTCATTGCGGACATCGGCGGCGAAGAGATAGAACCCCGCGTCGGAGAATCCGGTGAGCGCGGACTGCGGCGAATACGTGTACCCCTTCTCCTCGCGGATGTTCCGCACGATCCGCGAGTTGAACGCGCCGCCGTAGATCGTATTGGCCAGCGTGAGCTCGTACCAGCGGGGATCGCTCCGCTTCACCGCGATGTTTCCAAGCGCGATCGACGACTGGATGCTGTTCGGCCGCTGCACGAAGACGACGCGCCGTCCGCTCAGGGCCGGCGGCGGCGCGAAGGCGGGACGCTGCACCTCGCCGCGCGTCCACCCGCCGAATGCCTTTTCGGCGGTGGCGACCATCGCGTCGGGATCGATCGCGCCGACGATCAGGAGGAACGCGTTGTTCGGGCGGTAATGATCGCGGTGAAACGCCACCAGCCTCGCGCGATCCATCCCCTTCAACGACGCCTCGGTCTCGCTGGTGCGCGCGTACGGATGCGAGCCGAACAGCTCGCGGCGGAACGTCCGGTTGGCCAGGAACTGCGGCGACGCCTTCTGCTGCGCCACCGACTGCAGATGCTGCTGCTTCAGGATGGCGAGCTCGTCCTCGGGGATGGTCGGGTTCATCGCCACATCCGCGACGAGGCCGATCAGCCGCGTCGCGAACTCTGAGAGGCCGCGCGCCGACACCGACGTGTAGTCCTGCGACGCGGCCGCGGTCAGCGATCCGCCCATGCCGAAGACCTCGCGCCGGATCTGGCGGCTGTTCTTCGTTTTCGTGCCTTCCTGGATGAGGCCGGCGGTCAGCGACGCGAGACCGGTCAGATCCGCGGGATCGCTCGAGTAGCCGGACAGGACGGTCAGCGTGATCGAGACCTTGGGAATGGCGGCCTGACGCGTGACGATGACGCGCAGCCCGTTCGGCAGCGTGCGCTCGACGCGCGGCGCAAGCTGGAACGGCCGTTCCGGCCCGACCGCCGGACGCTCCGAGGTCTGCGCCGAGGCTGTCGCCGCCAGCGCACCAAGGACCAGAGACGGACCAAGGACCAGGCACGGACCAGGGACCAGGGACGGACCAAGGACCAGGCACGGACCAAGGACCAGGGACGGACCAAGCACCGAGCACCAAGGACGAAGGACCTTCATCGGGCACCTCCCGCCGGGCGCCGATCGATCGACGTGCGGTTCGCCGGCACGAGGTACTTCTTCGCCGCCTGCTGCACGTCGGCCGTCGTCACCTTGTCCAGATCGCTCAGAATGGTGTTGATCCTGTTCGGATCGTCGTCGTAGAGCGCGAGCGCGGCCAGCAGATCCGCGCGGCCAAAGCCCGATCCGCTTTCGAGGTTCTCGAGGAAGGACGATCGGAAGTTCACTTTCGCCTGTTTCAGC
>QHWJ01000003.1 GCA_003222535.1 Acidobacteriota bacterium
CACATAGGGCTGGTGGGCCGGACCTACGCAACCTACCCAACCTACCCAACCTACCCGACCTACTCGACCTATTCGACCTATTCGACCTGCCAGTCATGAGCAGTACGCATGGATCGACGGGATTTCATCAAGCTGACCGCCGTCACGGGCACGAGTGCCACGCTGGCCAGCTGCGGCAACTCCGAGCATCAGCTCATCCGCTTCGTGCCGGACGAGGACCTCGTGCCGGGCGTCGCGGAGTGGAAGCCAGGCGTGTGCCCGTTGTGCGCGGCCGGATGCGGGCTGAGCGTGCGCGTGATGGAAGCCGACGTCGAAACCGTCCGCAACGGGCAGGCCGGCGTCGTGAAGATGGGCGTGGCGAAGAAGCTCGAGGGGCAGGCGGGGCACCCGATCAGCCAGGGCGGTTTGTGTGCAAGAGGACAGGCCGCGATTCAGGTGACGTATCACCCCGATCGGCTGGCGCATCCGCTGAAGCGCAGCGGCGCGCGCGGCGCCGGCGAACTCAAGGAAGTCACGTGGGACGAGGCGATCGCCGAGCTGGTCGGCCATCTCGATGCGCTCGCCGCCGCCCAGGACCAGAAATCGCTCGCGTTCCTCACCCGTCCGCGGCGCGGCCGGCGGCTCGCTCTCGCCGCCGAATTCCTCAACCGGTTCGGCGCCCCGGCTCCGGTGCCGTTCGAGCTGTTCGGCGAAGAAGTGCTGCGCCGGGCGAACGCGATCAGCTTCGGCCACGAGCAGTTGCCCACGTTCGACCTCGCGCGATCGCGCTTCGTCATCGCGTTCGGCGCCGATTTTCTCGGCACGTGGAACTCGCCGGTGGCGCAGAACGCCGCGTACGGCGCGATGCGGCAGGGCCGCCCGGGACAGCGCGGCGCGTTCGTGCAGGTCGAATCGCGGATGTCGCTCACGGGCGCCAACGCCGACCAGTGGGTGCCGGTGAAGCCGGGCACCGACGGCGTGCTCGCGCTCGGCCTCGCGCACGTGATGCTCTCGAACAAGCTGCGACCCGCGGACGCCGCCGGACGTGCCGGTGCGGCGATCGACGGATGGTCCGGCGGTCTCGCCGATTACACGCCCGCGCGCGTCGAGCAGGTCACCGGCGTTTCGGCGAAGCGCGTGGACCGGCTGGCGCGCGAGCTCGTCGAGCTCGGTCCTGCCGTCGCGATGATCGGCGGCGCGCCGCTCGCGCACACAAACGGGCTCTTTCACGCGCTCGCCGTCAACGCGCTGAACGGGTTACTTGGCGCGGTCGGACAGCCGGGTGGAGTTTTTTTCACGCCGGGGTTCCAGCCCTCGGTCCCCGGTCCCCAAGTCCCCAGTCCCCAGGCCCTGCAGAATCTGTCAGCGAAGGTGTTGCTCGTCGACGATGTGAATCCGGTGTTCGGCGCGCCGAAGGCGTGGAAGGTGCGCGAGGCGCTGGCAAAGATTCCGTTCATCGCGAGCTTCAGCAGCTTCCTCGACGAGACGAGCAGCCTCGCGGATCTGATTCTGCCGGACCACTCGTTCCTCGAGTCGTGGGTCGACAGCACGCCGGAGTCGGGTGCGCTCGAGGCGGTCACGACGGTTGCGGGTCCGGTGATGAAGCCGCTGTACCAGACGCGCGCGACGGCGGACGTGCTGATCGAGGTGGCGGGGAAGTTGAAATCGCCGATCGCGCTGCCGTGGAAAACGGCGGAAGAGGTCGCGAAATCGCAGCCCCCAGCCCCCAGTCCCCAGTCCCCGCCGGCGGCTCGTTCGCCTGAAAGGCTCGCGCTCCGAAAGTACAGCGAGCCCGTTTTCGACGGCGACGCGGCCCAGTACCCGTTCCATTTTTTACCCTACATGTCGCAGCAGTTCGGCGACGGATCGACGGCGCACCTGCCGTGGCTGCAGGAGATGCCCGATCCGCTGACGTCGGCGATGTGGAGCAGCTGGGTCGAGATCAACCCGCAGACGGCGGAGCGGCTCGAGATTGCGCAGGGCGATCTCGTCGACATTACCTCGCCGCACGGCGTCGTGCGCGCGCCGGCGATGATCTTCCCGGGCGTGGCGCCGGACGTCATCGCGATGCCGGTCGGCCAGGGCCACGAAACGTTCACGCGCTACGCAAGCAACCGCGGCGTGAATCCTATCGGCATCCTGGCGCCCGCGACCGACGCGGAAACCGGTGCGCTGGCCTGGGCTGCCACGCGCGTGAAAATCGCCCGCGCCGGCGGTGGCAACGGCAGCCTGATCATGTTTGCGGGCGAGATGCGCGAGCATCCGCATGAGCACGAGACTCGGTAGTTGCTAGTTACTCGTTGCTAGTTACTCGTTGCTAGTTGCTAGATACCGGTTGCTGACAGCCAGCAACTAGAAGCCAGCAACCAGCAACTGGCTGAGAGCTGACTGATGCCGCATAAGTGGGGCATGGCGGTGGATCTCGACCGCTGCACGGGGTGCGGCGCGTGTGTGACGGCCTGTCATGCGGAGAACAACATCCCGACGGTCGGCCCCGCGCAGGCGGCGCGCGGGCGGGCGATGCACTGGCTGCGGGTCGAGCGCTACTGGGAAGGCGATTTCCCCGACGTGCGGCTGACGTTCCGTCCAGTGATGTGCCAGCACTGCGACGCGGCGCCGTGCGAGCCGGTCTGCCCGACGTACGCGAGCCATCACACCGACGAAGGGTTGAACGCCCAGGTCTACAACCGTTGCATCGGCACGCGGTACTGCGCGAACGCCTGCCCGTACAGCGTGCGCTTCTTCGACTTCTTCAACCCGCAGTGGCCCAAGCCGCTCCATCTGCAGCTCAACCCGGACGTCTCGGTCCGCGAGGTCGGCGTGATGGAGAAGTGCACGTTCTGCGTGCAGCGGATCCGCGCCGTGGAGATTGACGCCAAGGCCGAGAAGCGCGAGCTGAAGGACGGCGACGTGAAGCCGGCCTGCGTGCAGGGGTGCTCGGCGAGGGCGCTGGTGTTCGGCGATCTCAACGATCCCGAAAGCGAGGTCTCGCGGCTCTCGCGCTCGCCGCGCGGCAGCAAGCTGCTCGAGGATGTCGGCACGCTGCCCAAAGTCACCTATCTCGAGCGCCAGACGCAGGTATGAGCGAAGCCTCGGCGCGCAAGCTCGGCGACGATCTGCTGCGTCCGCTGCTGCGGACGTCGTGGCGTTTCTACGCGCTCGTCGCATTCCTCGGCAGCATCGTCCTGACAGGCCTCTGCACCTGGGCGTACCAGGTGTACAACGGCTTCGGGATCACCGGGATCAACAACCCGATCTTCTGGGCGTTCTACATCACCAATTTCGTCTTCTGGATCGGCATCAGCCATGCGGGCACGTTGATCTCCGCGATCCTCAGGCTCGTGAACGCCGGCTGGCGGCGGCCGGTGACGCGCTGCGCGGAAGTGATCACCGTGTTCGCGCTGATGATTGGCGCGCTGTTTCCCATCATTCATCTCGGCCGGCCGTGGCTGTTCTTCTGGCTGATACCGTATCCGAGCAACCGGCAGATCTGGCCGAATTTCAGGTCGCCGCTCGTGTGGGATTTCTTCGCCATCAACACGTATCTGACCGGCAGCGTCCTCTTTCTCGTGCTGCCGATGATTCCGGACTTCGCGCTCGTGCGCGACAAGGCGACCGGCGTCCGGCAAAAGGTGTACGCCGCGCTCGCGCTGGGCTGGCAGGGGACGCCGAAGCAGTGGCACCGCCTCGAGTCGGCGATGTCGATCATGGCGATCGCGATCATCCCCGTCGCCGTGTCGGTCCACACGATCGTCTCCTTCGACTTCTCGATGGCGCCGGTGCCGATGTGGCACTCGACGATGTTCGGGCCGTACTTCGTCGCCGGCGCGATCTTCAGCGGCATCGCCGGCCTCATCGTCGCGATGGCGGCGCTGCGGAAGTTCCTCCATCTCGAGGAGTATCTGCACCCGGTGCATTTCCAGAACCTCGGCAAGCTGCTGCTGCTGATGAGCCTGCTGTGGAGCTACTTCGTCTTCGCCGAGCGCCTGACGATCTGGTACGGGAATGAATCGAGCGAGGTGGCCGTCCTCAATGTGACCCAGAAGGGCTCCTTCGCGCCCCTGTACTGGACGATGGTGGTCTGCAACTTCGTGGTCCCGTTCTTCATCATGTCGATCAAGCGGCTGCGGACGATCGCGGGCTGCGTCATCGCGTCGTTCTGCGTGCTGATCGGCATGTGGCTCGAGCGCTTCCTGATCGTCGTCCCGTCGCTCGGCCACAAATACCTGCCGTATGCCTGGGGCACGTACCGCCCGCGCCCGGTCGAGATCATCATCACGATGTCGACTTTCGCGGCCATGACGCTGCTCTACACGCTCTTCTCGAAGTTCGTGCCGATTATCTCGATCTGGGAGATGAAGGCGGGCGAGCACCCGTCGCCCGCGCTGTTTCCGGCCGCGACGCGCGAGCACGCGCTCGGAGAAACTCACGCATGAGCGCCGTCTATGCGTTGTATCCGGACGGCGAGTCGGCTCAGCGAGCCGTGAACGGGCTGCGCGCCGCCGGGTTCTCCACCGGCGCCATTACGGTGATCAGCGGCGAGCCCCTCGAGGACCACGAGTTCTTCGATGTGAACAAATCGACCTGGATGTGGTACATCGCCAGCGCCGGCGGATTCATCGGGCTGGCGTCTGCCGCGTGGCTCACGCGCATGACCGAGGTGGCGTGGCCGCTCAGGACCGGCAACATGCCGATCGTCGCGTGGTGGCCGAACATGATCGTCATGTTCGAGCTGACCATGCTCGGCGGGATCGTCGCGGCGGTGGTCACGATGTTCGTGACCGCCGGCCTTCCCCGCCGAAGGCCGGCGCTCTACGATCCGGAAATCATGGACGGCAAGATTCTCGTCGGCGTCGACAACCCGCCCGACGCTGCCGTCGTCGAACGGGCGCTGACGGTGCCAGGCGCCACGATCAAGCGCACGTAGGGCGACGCTTTCAGGGTCGCCGAGGCGGGGCGAGCCTGAAAAGCTCACCCTGCTCTACGTCCCCTTCGACACCCCGAATCCGTCGACGTGCACCTCCAGGAGGTGGTTGACGCGGATGCCGTAGATCCCGTCGGTCTTCGCCGTCAGCCCGGTCTTCGGCGTCGTGGTGACGACGGTGCCGTTGACGACGTACTCGATCTTGTCCGGCTGCACGCGCACTTCGAGCGCATTGGTGGACTGGCCGCCGGCGTCGGGTTTTTTCACGGCAGCGCTCGCCGCCTTCGATACATCCTGCGTCGCGACGTCACCGTCCCGGCGCTTGATCAGCCAGGTCCCGTCCTGCGCGACGAGGAAATAGAGATAGCTCTGCTTCGGGCCTTCGAGACCGCTGCCGCCGAACACCAGGCCGTAGTAGTTCGTGTGGCCGCTCGGCTTCATGAGCTTGAAAGTGCCCTTGAGCGAGTAGTTCCCGGCCGCCTTGTTCGCCGGGTTCCAGTAGACGGCCGCCTGTGGGTTGGTGGCGTGGAACCCCGTCCCCATCGTTACGAACTTGATGGCGCCCGCAGCATCGGGGTCCGATGCGGCCGTGCTGCTGTCGGCACGCAGCAGCCAGCCCTTTGGGGCCTGTGCAGTCAACGAGACGAAGGCGAGCAAGGCAAGCACCGCAAGACACACGCAACGCTTCATGGATATCTCCTCGATGAAAGAAGACGCACGCACAATCCGACCGATTACTTCAGCGCGACGATGTCGAACTCGACTTTCAATTCGTCCTTCACTTTTACCGTGCCGCCGGCGATGCTGATCGGTTCGATCCCGAAGTCGCGCTGCTTCAGCGCCGCGCTTCCGCGATAGTGCCCATCCTGGCGAACGACCGAGAACGTCGCCGGCCGCGTTTCGCCGTGAATGGTGAGGCGGCCCGTCACCGTCCATCGCTCGGCGCCCGCCGGTTCAATCGCCGTCGATCTGAATGTGATGTCGGGAAACTTCCCGCTGTCGAGGACCTCGCGGCCGAGCATACGAGCCTGCACGTCGGCTCGCTTGTCCGCTGCGAGCTTCGGATCGAGCACTTTGAGATTCTCGGATCGTACGCTGA
>QHWJ01000361.1 GCA_003222535.1 Acidobacteriota bacterium
GTCGCGCGATCGGCGGCCTGCTTGATGAGCTCGTGAATGCGCGCCTCCGAAATCTGCTGCGCGCCGGCGGGCGCCGCGACTATCGTCGTGGCCCCCAGCGCCAGCGCGGTGGCCAGCATCCAGATCGATCCGTTGCGTGTCATGACCTGTCTCTCCATTACCTGGCGTCTCCCCGTGACGGCCGCTTGTGATCCCGTTCCCATTGTTCGTGGAGCTTGTTCAGCTTCACGCGCTGCTCGGGCGACAGAACCTGACGCTCTTTCAGGAGCATCAGCGTCCGCATCTTGTTCATGTGAGCCCGAATGGCCTCGACCCTGTCGACCTGCCTGGTGACCAGCGCCTCATCGGCACCCGCCGCGATCTGCTGAGACAGCAGATCTTCCTGCTTGTCCAACTCCTCTTTCTTCGGGCGGAGCTGCGAAATGGCTGCCTGAAAGATGGCGTCGATTCTGGCGGATTGTTCGGTGGACAGGCCAAGCTCCCGCTGGAACTGGGCGTCTCTCCACCATGCAAAACCAAACGATTGTCCATGAATCGAGGCGGCCAGCGCCAGCCCGAAAACCAGCGGCAACAGCCGGCGAGCCCATGTGAGCCTCATGCGCAAACCTCTGGAAAGTCGTTACTTGAGGCAATACGACGGGCTGCTCGGATGCGTTTAATGGGAGACAACTTTTTACGAAGAGGCCAGGCTGGAAAACGAGCTCCACTCCAGGAGCCCGTCTGAGTAATGCCTCACGGGCTCCTGGTAGCCGCGCTTCGCGCGGAACGACTTGCGAAATTCCGGCCGTTTTCCGTCGGCGGAGTCGACCTGCCCAGGCCTCGGAGCGTGTTCACATTTCTCGGGCAGCGGCAGCCAGGCGGTCGCCGTGGCCTCCACCTTCGATCCCACGGGACGATGGCGAATCTCGTGGATCGATTGCAGACATTCCGGATCCGCAATGTGAAACGTCGGACCTGAAGCCGCGCAGATCCTTGCAAGGTTCGCGGTGTTGCTGCTGTTGTACCCGCCGATGACGATCATCAGATCGATCGGCTTGTCCCGGAGCAGCGCGACGACGGCATCCTGGCGATCCTGAGTGGCGCTGCAGATCGTGTCGAACGCCTGGTAGCGCTCCGGGAGAGCGGCGTCGCCGTACCGGCCGCGCATCGCGTTCCGAATCATCTCGCCGATCTCCAGCGATTCGGTCATCAGCATCGTCGTCTGGTTTGCGAGGCCGATCCGCTGCAGGTCCTGGTCCGGGTCGAAGCCGGGGGACGCGGCCTTGTCGAACAGCGCCAGGAACGTGCCGCGATCGCCGCCGTGGCGGATGTAATCGCAGACGAGCCCGGCCTCGGCCCGGTCGAAGGCGACCAGGTATTTGCCGCCATACTGGACGGCTTGCGACGCCGTCGCCTGTGTTTCCTCGTGCCACACCTTGCCGTGGATGATCGACGTATAGCCGCCCTCGGCGTAGCGGCGCACGTTCTTCCAGACGTTGAGAACGGAGCCGCAGGTCGTGTCGATGAGCGTGCAGCCGCGGCGATCGAGCTGCTCCAGCATCGCCACGGTAACGCCGAATGCGGGCAGGATCACGATGTCGGACGGGCCGAGCCGATCGATCTCCTCCTCCGCGTCGGTCAGGAAACGGATCCCCATCGCACGAAGCTTCTGGTTGACATGCGGATTGTGGATGATTTCGCCCGTCAGGAATACGTCGCGGTCGGGGTAGCGCCTGCGCGTCTGGTAGGCGTAATCGACGGCGCGATCGACGCCATAGCAGAAGCCGAATTCGCGGGCGAGATGGATCGTCAGCCGGCCCACGCGGTACGTGAAGTCTTCGGCCTTGATCCGCTCCACGATCGCGCTGTGATAGTTCTCGGCCAGCATACCGGCGACGGCATGCTTCAGGTCGAGGCCTTTGCGGAAGATCAGGGAGGGCATCAGGAACAGGGGGGTTCAGGGTTCAGGGTTCAAGCTTCGTTCTCGTTCTGGGTTCTGGGGTTCGGTGTTCGACGTTCGGGGTTCGGCGTTCCGGGTTCCGACATCCCGCGGCCGAGGCGAACCCGGAACCGTGAACGTTGAACCATGCACCCAGAACCCAGAACCTGAACGAACCCTGAACCTTGAACCTTGAACATCGAAAGGAAGGAGACGCGTCAGCGCTGATCGCGAATCTCCCTGATGTGCGGCGTGAGCGCGTCGAACGCCTGCAGCTCGAGGGTATGGGGCCGTTCGAGCGCGATCTCCAGATCCGACAGGAACGCATCGTCAGCCGCGACGTCGGCCGGGTCTGTGCCTCGCGGGGCGATAGACGTCATGCGCGCGACTCGCGCCGTACTCGTGTCGGGGACGATGAGCCGTTGCCCGCGACGGGCGCCCCATTGATAGGACGCGCCCATCGCCGCGCCGAGAAACAAGGCCGCGGCCGTCGCGGCGGCGCTCCATCGCGGAGCCGTGCGGGCGGTCGAGGCGTTGATCGTGCGACGCACGAGCCGTCCCGGGAAGCTGATGACGCGCGCCGGCCGCGCGGCGTGCTCGATGCGGCGCGCGATCTGCTGACGCTGGACGCGGAGGCGATCCACCGTGAAGATCGAGTCCGCTTCGGCGTCTCCTGCGTGGCGCAGCGTGTCCATGAAGGCCGTGAGCTCCGCGTAACGGGCGCCGCACGACTCGCAGTCGGCGAGGTGCTCCACGATCGGCGGGTCGACCGGCTCGCCCTTCCGCTCGGCCATGTAGGAGTCGAAGAGGCGCTCGTCCTGGAGGTGGTGCGCGCGGTGAATCACGGCTTGCCTCCGAGCAGGCCGCGCAGCTTGCGCGCGGCCCGAAACAGGTGAACACGCACGGTGGACTCGTTCAGGCCCGTCATGATGCTGACTTCGCGCGGCGTGCAATCGCCGTAGTGGCACAACATGAACACCGTCCGCTGGCGGCCGTCCAGCCGGTCGATGGCCGCCGCGATGCGCGCGCGCCGCTCACGCGCCAGGAGCCGGTGCTCGGGATCGGTCGCCGGCCCCGTCGCCGAGGCGCGGGCTTCGTCCGCGCTCGTGGCCTCGCCGTCCACGAACCAGCGATCGCGCCGGCTCCGCGCTTTGCGGCGGTCGAGACAGCCGTTGATGAGAATCCGCGTGAACCAGACCTCGAAGGGCCAGGCTTCGCGATATGACGTGATGTGAGAAAACACCTTGACGAATGCGTCCTGGACGGCCTCGTCGGCTTCGGACGCCTCACGAAGGTACTGATACGCAATGCGTGCCGCGCGCCGCTGGTGAAGCGCGACGAGCTCGCCGAACCGCTCCCGCGCCTCGTCCATCTTGCCGCGCTCGACCAGACCTCGGATGTCGACCGCCAGCTGCGAGTCCTCGGACGGCGGCGCCCCCACCGCCCGCCGCGCGGCCGCAGCGGCGGAGGGCGGGACGCCCAGATCCAAGGGGCCGGCGTGAGCCGGGCTGGCCACGATTCCGTCGGGCGCGGTTCGCACATCACTACTCATGGAAGCATTACGATGCGCCTGGGTTGGTGTTTACAGTCTACTGCAAGTGCCGGAATTATTGACTGGATCGATCTCCGAGAGTACGATCCACCGGTTCGGCCTATGTTGCTGGGCCCTCATATCTTAGGGAGTGTTTGATGAGTATCGAGGTTGACCGGGCTCGAGGGCTCGAGCGCGAGGGCATTCTTTCCGATCGCGTGCAGTGGAACCTGCCCACCGCCGCGTTGTTCGAGGAAGCGGTGCGCCGCCAGGAAGGGCTGATCGCCGCCAACGGTCCGCTGGCGTGCCTGACCGGCCAGCATACCGGCCGCTCGCCCAACGACAAGTTCCTCGTACGCGAGCCGTCGAGCGAGGCGGTGATTGCCTGGGGCACGGTCAATCGAGCGATGGAGCCGGCCCAGTTCGATTTGCTGCACCGTGATGTGGTGACTTCGCTGCAGGGCAAAGAGCTGTTCGTCCTGGACTGCTTCGCGGGAGCTGACCCGAAGTATCGGCTCGGTGTGCGGATTATCAACGAGCTCGCGTGGCACAACCTGTTCTGCCGCCACCTGTTCATCGACGAGCCGGCGGCGGCAGAGGCCGCGGCGCCGCAGTTCACCATCATCGATGCACCGAGCTTCAAGGCCGACCCGAAGCGCCACGGCACCAACTCGGAAGTTGTGATCGCCGTCAACTTCGGGAAGAAGCTGGTGCTGATCGGCGGGACGAGCTACGCGGGCGAGATGAAGAAGTCGGTTTTCACGGTGTTGAATTACATCCTGCCGCTCGAAAACGTCCTGTCGATGCACTGCTCGGCGAACGCCGGGAAGGACGGCGACGTCGCCCTCTTTTTCGGGCTGTCGGGCACCGGCAAGACGACGCTGTCGAGCGATTCCGACCGCAGGCTGATCGGCGACGACGAGCACGGTTGGAGCGATCACGGGATCTTCAACTTCGAGGGCGGCTGCTACGCGAAGACGATCCGTTTATCGGCCGAGGCGGAGCCGCAGATTTACGCCACGACCCGACGGTTCGGGACCGTGCTCGAGAACGTCGTCGTGGATGAGAAGACCCGCGAGCTCGATCTGGCCGACGAGCGTTACACCGAGAACACGCGCGCCGCCTACCCGATTTCGTTCATCGATAACGCGGTGCCGTCAGGCCAGGGCGGCCATCCGAAGAACGTGGTGATGCTCACGGCCGATGCGTTTGGCGTGCTGCCGCCGATTTCGCGGCTCACGCCGGAAGCCGCGATGTATCACTTCCTGTCGGGGTACACGGCAAAGGTGGCGGGGACCGAAAAGGGCGTCACCGAGCCCAAGGCGACCTTCAGCACCTGTTTCGGGGCGCCGTTTCTGCCGCTGGCGCCGAGCCGCTACGCGCGGATGCTCGGCGAGCGAATCGCGGGGCACAGTGCGCGCGTGTGGCTGGTCAACACCGGGTGGACCGGGGGCCCGTATGGCGTCGGCAACCGCATGAAGATTGCGCACACGCGCGCGATGATTCGTGCGGCACTCTCCGGCGCGCTCGATCGGGTCGCGTATGAAAAGGACCCGGTGTTCAACCTGGACATCCCGACGATCTGTCCGGACGTCTCGTCCGGCGTCCTCAAGCCGCGCAACACCTGGACCGACGGCGCGCGGTACGACGAGCAGGCCGCCCGGCTCGCACGCATGTTCGTGGAGAATTTCAAGACGTTCGAGCCGGGAGTGACCGCCGACGTCCGCGCCGCAGGACCCAACGCGTGAAATTGGTGAGTTGGCGAGTTCGTGAGTTGGCGAGTTGAAGTCGCCAAGTCACCAAGTCACCAAGTCACCAAGTCACCAAGTCGTCAAGTCCCCAACCATGTCTTTTGAACCGGTTATCGGGCTCGAGGTCCACGCACAGCTTCTCACCGCGTCGAAAATCTTCTGCGGATGCAGTGCCGCCTTCGGCGGGGAGCCGAACACACACGTCTGTCCCGTCTGCCTCGGGTTGCCCGGCGCGCTGCCGGTGCTGAATCGTGCCGCGGTCGACTACGCGATTCGCGCGGCGCTGGCTCTCGGCTGCGCGGTTCACCGGACATCCATCTTCGCGCGCAAGAACTACTTCTATCCGGACCTGCCGAAGGGCTATCAGATCTCGCAGTACGAGTTGCCGATCGCGACGGCCGGCGTGGTCGAGCTCCAGAGCCGCGGCGAGCCGCGCCGCGTGGGCATCCGTCGTGTCCACCTCGAGGAAGACGCCGGCAAGTCGCTGCATGAGGGGTTCGTCGACTCGGACCGGAAGACCTACGTCGACTACAACCGCAGCGGCGTGCCGCTCATCGAGATCGTGACGGAGCCGGATCTTCGGTCGGCGGCCGATGCCGCCGAGTTCTTCAGCCGGCTGCGCGCCCTCCTCGTCTGGCTCGGCGTCAACGACGGCAACATGGAAGAGGGCAGCCTGCGGTGCGACGCCAACGTCTCGGTGCGCCCGCAGGGTACGACCCCGCTCGGCACGAAGGCCGAAGTGAAAAACCTCAACTCGTTCCGGTTCCTGCAGAAAGCGCTCGAGCACGAAATCGACCGGCAGATCGAGGTCCTGGGCGGCGGCGGACGCGTCGTGCAGGAGACGCGACTCTGGGATTCGGCGGCCGGCCGCACCGTGTCGATGCGCAGCAAAGAGGAAGCGCACGACTATCGGTACTTTCCCGAACCCGACCTGCCGCCGGCGATCGTCGATCCCGAGCGCGAGCAGCGCATCCGGGCGGCAATGCCTGAGCTGCCTGAGGCGCGCCGCCGCCGGTTCGTCGAGCGCTACGCCCTGCCCGAATACGACGCCGGGCAACTCACACAGACGCGTGGCCTCGCCGAGTACTTCGAGGCGGTCGTGGCGGGAGGCGCCCCGGCGAAGGCCGCCAGCAACTGGATCATGGGTGAGCTCGCGAGGGCGCTGAAAGAACGGAATACCGACATCACCTCGTCCCCGCTGGGCCCCGGGCGGCTGGCGGGTCTCATCGCCCTTATCGAGAAGGGCGCGATCAGCGGGTCGATGGCGAAAGACGTCTTCGAGAAGATGTTCGCCACGGACCGGGCGGCGGACGCCATCGTCGCCGCCGAAGGGCTCGCACAGATCGACGATGAATCACAGATCACCGGTTTGATAGCGGAGGTGATCGACCGAAACACGGACGCCGTCGCCCAGTACCGCGGCGGCAAGACCTCGGCCTTTGGCTTCCTGGTCGGTCAGGTGATGAGGGCAGCGGCGGGGAAGGCCAACCCCAGACGCGTCAACGATCTGTTGAAGCGCGCGCTCGACACATGAGCGACCGTGTGGCCGCGAAATACTCATCCAGGTGTCCTCGCGCGTCGGCGGCAGCCGCGCGCGGCCCGACTTGACCGTCAATCCCCACGGGAGCGAGCGCGTCAGTGTCGATACGAGCGGCCGTTGGTGGATGAGTCGGCGGCCTCATACCGCACTGGCGATGGTGCCCGGAGGCGTGATATATACTCCGAGTCCTTTCACCGACAATTGATCGAGACCTCCCACCTTTCGAAGTTCTACAACCGCGGCGTCTACGCGCTGCGCGACCTCACGCTCACGATCGACAAAGCCGAGTTCGTTTTTCTCACGGGTCCAAGCGGCGCCGGCAAGTCGACGTTCCTGCGCCTGCTGCTGCGCGAAGATCTGCCGAGCGAAGGCGATCTCAAGGTGCTCGGCCGCGATCTGAAGGCGCTTCGCCCTTCCCAGGTGCAGACCTACCGCCGCAACGTCGGCTTCGTGTTTCAGGACTTCCGGTTGATTCCGCGCTTTACGGTGTTCCAGAACATCGCGTTCGTCATGCGTGTGCTCGGCCTCCCGCTGTCGACCCAGCAACGCAAGACCTTTCAGGTGCTGAAATGGGTCGGCCTGCAGCACCGGATGAACGCCTATCCCGAAGAGCTCTCGGGCGGCGAGCAGCAGCGGATTGCGATCGCCCGCGCGCTGGTGAACGACCCGCAGCTCGTGCTGGCCGACGAGCCGACGGGGAACCTGGATCCGGATCTGTCGCTCGAGATCATGAACCTGTTCCGTGAAATCAACGCGCGCGGTACGACCGTGGTCGTCGCCACGCATGACCGCGAGCTCATTCGGCGGGTCGGTCGTCGTGCGGTGACGCTCGATCATGGCCGGGCGGTCGAGCTCGCCTGATGCGTGCGCTGCGCTACTCGGTCGAAGAAGCCGTCGCCAGCCTCTGGCGCGGCCGTCAAGCCGGTCTGCTGTCGACGGCGACGATCGCGCTGGCGCTGTTCGTTCTCGGGGGGTTTCTCGTCGTGACCGCGAATCTGGAGCGGCTCGGCGCTGAATGGGGAAGCGCGGCGGAACTGTCGGTCTATCTCAAGGACGAGGTCAGCCCGGCCGAGCGTCGCGCCGTCGAGGCCGCGCTGTCGCCGGGCGACATCGTTGCATCGCATGAGTACGTCTCGAAGGCCGACGCGCTGGTGCGTTTCAAGCAGACCTTCGGCGAGCTCGCGGCAGCCGTCGACGGTCTTGGCGACAACCCCCTGCCTGCGTCGGTCGAGGTCCGCCTTCGACCGGGCCCCGGCGCGGGCGCCGGCGTGGACAGCCTTGGGAACCGGTTGCGCCAGATGCCAGGCGTCGCCGACGTGCGTTACGACCGGCAGTGGCTGAACCGGGTGCTGACGGCAATCGGCATCATCCGCGGCGTCGGGTTGGTCCTGGGAACCGTGCTCGCCGTCGCGGCGGCGGTGACGGTCGCCAATGTGGTTCGCCTCGCGCTGTACGCGCGGCGGGACGAGCTGGAGATCATGCAGCTCGTCGGCGCGCCGCAGGCCTATATCCGCGGCCCGTTCGTGATGGAGGGTGTTCTCCAGGGGGGCATCGGTGCGCTCGTCGCCTTGAGTGCGCTCGGCGGGGCCTTCCTCGCCCTGCGCGACCGGTATCTCGCGCCGCTGGCGTCCGCGATGAACATATCCGAACCGCCAGCCACTAGGTCTTACGGAATCTTGACACTCGTTTTGCGGCGGCGCTACACTGAGAGCACCATCTGACAACTGAACTCAGCCTGAGGAACCTGCATGCCACGCTTCGTTCCCGATTCGAGGCCAATCAGCGCGCAGCACGCGATTGCAGAGTTTTACAGGGAAGAATTCCTGAAGCATCACCGGTGCCTGCAACGGCAGCGGGCGTACTATTCCGAGAGCGCGATCACCGATGTTGAGGCGGCGCTCACGAAAGTCATGGGACAGCTCGAACATCTATCCACGCGAGACAACGCCCCGCAACTGGTCAGCTCCCTCCTCAAGAAATTCGACGTCGTGACCGGGCTCTCGGCCTGGTCGGACCCCAAGCAGTCACACTGACCCGCTCACACACGCAGCTTCGACACGACGTCCTGGCGATTGTCCGGGCCGGCATTCGTGCGGCCGCGGCGGATGCACTCGTCGACCGCGCGCTCGCCGGGGACGCAGGGCACCGCGTAAGGCGCCGCGTAGGGCACCGCTTTAGCGGTGCCGGGATGCCTAACGTACGAATCATCGCCGCCGGCAAAGCGGCGCCGGCGATGGCGGCCGCGGCGGCGCGGTGTCTCGGTTCGCGCATTCGCGCCGGGCTTGTCATTGGCGCGGCGCCGGCGCCGTGTCCGCACGGCTTCGAGCAGATTGTCGGTGGTCATCCGCTGCCGACAGCCGCAAGCGAGGAAGCCGGACGCTGCGCGCTCGCCCTGGCCGGCTCGCTGGCGGCCGACGAGAGGCTGCTGGTGCTGCTCTCGGGTGGCGCGTCGGCGCTGATGGCCGTCCCCGCGCGTGGCGTGACGCTCGACGACAAGCGCGCGACGACGGAGCGACTGCTGCGGGCAGGTGCCGACATTCACGCCCTCAACACTGTGCGGAAGCATCTCTCAGCGATCAAAGGCGGCTGGCTGGCCGCGCACACGCGCGGCGCGTGTCGCGCACTGGCGATTTCAGACGTCGTGGGCGACGACCTGAGCGTCATCGCCTCGGGACCGACTGTCGGCGACGCCAGCCGCTTTCAGGACGCACTCGACGTGCTCGAGCGGTTTGGCGGAGCGGCCGCGTATCCGCCCGCGGTCGTCGGCCGGCTGCGCAATGGCGCTCGGAGCACGGCCGGCGCCGCTCCCGAGACACCGAAGCCTGACGATCCGCGACTGGCTCGGACCACGACGACCGTCATCGGCTCACGACTGGATGCCATGACCGGCGCGGCGGGAGAAGCGGCGTCGCTCGGCTACCACCTCCTGCGGGTGGACGACGCGGTGATCGGCGATGCGCGCACGGCCGCGGTGTCGCATCTTCGGGCGGTGCTGGAGCGCGCCGCGGGCGTCGGGCGCCCGGCCTGTATCATCTCGAGCGGTGAAACGACGGTCCATGTCACCGGCGGCGGCAAAGGCGGCCGCAATCAGGAATTCGCGCTGGCCGCGGCGGAAGGGCTCGCCCGGCTTGGCGCCGCTGTCGTGATGGCGAGCGTGGGCACCGACGGGATCGACGGTCCGACCGACGCCGCGGGAGCGGTCGCCGATTCGACGACCCTCGAGCGTGCGCGAGCCGCCGGGCTCTCGCCCGATCGCCATCTCTCAGACAACAATGCCTACGCGTTTTTCGACGCGCTGGGCGATCTCATTCACACCGGTCCGACCGGCACCAATGTCGGCGACCTTCAAATAATTCTGTTAGCCTGAATTCAGATGTTTTCACACGATCAAGTCCTCGCCCTCATGCGGGAACGGGTCCATCATCCCGCCGGCATGCGCGAGCTGCTCCAGGTCCTCAAAGTCCCGAAGGACGACCGGACGTCGTTCAAGCGCCACGTCAAGTCCCTCGTCGCGTCCGGTGACCTCATTCAGATCCGCGGTGATCGTTTCGGGCTGCCCGAAAAGATGGACCTCTACGTCGGGCGCCTGCAGACCCATCCGGCCGGATATGGATTCGTGGCGCCCGAGCGTCCCCTCGATTCCGGCGGCGGCGATATCTACATTTCCAATCCGCACCTCAACGAGGCGATGCACGGCGACCGCGTCGTGGTCCGCATCGAGCGCATCAAGGAAGGCGGGCGCGCCGAAGGCCGGGTCATCCGCGTGCTCGAGCGCAGCAACACGTCGCTCGTCGGCCGCTACGACCGCGACGACGCCGGCATGGGCCACGTCGCGCCGTTCGATCGCCGCGTGCTGATGGACCTCGTCGTCCCGCCCGGACAGGAAGGCGGCGCGTCGCCCGGCGACATGGTGGTCGCCGAGCTCACGCGCTGGCCGACGGCCACGCGGGGTGCGATCGGTCGCGTCGCCGAGGTGCTGGGCGATATCGACGCGCCCGGCGTCGACACCGAAATCATCATTCGCACCTTCGGGATACCCGACGCCCATCCGGCCGACGCGATCGCCGAGGCCGTCCGCCTGGGGACCACGGTATCGGAGCGCGACATTCGCGGCCGCAGCGACTTTCGCGACCTGCTCACGGTGACGATCGACGGCGAACATGCGCGTGATTTCGACGACGCGATCACTCTCGAAAAACTGCGGAACGGGAGCTTCTGGCTCGGCGTGCACATCGCCGACGTCTCGCACTACGTGCAGGACGGGAGCGCGCTCGATCGCGAGGCGTACGACCGCGGCACGTCGGTGTACTTTCCCGAGCGTGCGGTGCACATGTTCCCGTCCGAGCTGGCGACCGGCTTGTGCAGCCTGAATCCGCACGTCGATCGTCTGGTGCAGTCCTGTTTCATGGAGGTCGACCGCCGCGGGCAGGTGGTCCGGCACGAGTTCCACGACGGCGTGATCAACAGCAGCGAGCGGATGACCTACACCGCCGTGAACGGCATCCTCACCGATCGCGATCCCGCGCTGCTGGCGCAGTACGCTGCGCTCGTCCCGATGTTCGACGAGATGCGGGAGCTGTTCCAGATTCTCAACGATGCGCGCCGCCGCCGCGGCTCGATCGACTTCGACCTCAACGAGGCCGAGGTCATCATCGACGAGGGCGGGATCGTCGAGGGGATCATCGCGCTCCAGCGGAACGTCGCGCATCGCCTGATCGAAGAGTTCATGCTGCTGGCCAACGAGACCGTCGCCTCCTACCTCGAGGCCGAGAGCGCCCCTGCGCTCTATCGCATCCACGAGGATCCGGACATCCTCAAGGTGGCGAAGTTCGAGGAGTTCATCTCCGGCTTCGGGTACAGCCTCGCGGCTCCCGCCAATGCGCTTCGACCGCGCCATTTTCAGAAGCTGCTCGAGAAGATTCACGGGAAGCCCGAAGCGAAGCCGATCGCATTCCTGATGTTGCGGACCATGCAGAAGGCGCGCTACGCGCCGGAGAATCTCGGCCACTTCGGGCTCGCGGCGCCGAGCTACACGCACTTTACCTCCCCGATTCGCCGCTACCCGGACCTCGTGGTCCATCGTGCGCTGCGCGCCGCGCGCCACGGTCTCCTGACCGCCGAAGCGCGTGAGGAGTGGAACGAGGAGCTCCCCGAGGTCGCCCGGCACACCTCCGAAATGGAGCGCCGCGCCGACGATGCGGAGCGCGAGCTGCTGCAATGGAAGAAAGTGAAGTTCATGGCCGACAAGGTCGGCGATGAATTCGACGGCTACGTCACCGGTGTCGCCGCATTCGGCCTCTTCATCGAGCTCGTCGAGCACTTCGTCGAAGGCCTGGTTCACGTCTCCACGATGGCCGACGACTACTACCGGTTCATCGAGGGCGCGCACCTGCTGCGCGGCGAGAACACCCAGAAGGTGTATCGCCTGGGCGACAAGGTGAAGGTGCAGGTCACGCGCGTCAACATGGAGATGCGGCAGATCGAGCTCGGGCTCGTCGAAATCCTCGAACGCGTCAGAGAAGGCGAGCGTGGCCCGCGGCGCGGCAAGGCCGCCCCGAAGCACGACACGCGGCGCAAGCGGCGACCGGGCAGGAACGAAAGACAGAAGGTCAAGGGGCGACGGCGCACATGAAGTCGGTCGTGGTCGGAACGGCGGGGCACATCGATCACGGCAAGAGCGCCCTGGTGCGCGCGCTGACCGGCACCGATCCCGACCGCCTCAAGGAAGAGAAAGCCCGGGGCATTACCATCGACCTCGGGTTCGCCCACCAGACCATCGACGGCATCAACTTCGCGTTCGTCGACGTGCCGGGCCACGAGCGGTTCGTCAAGAACATGCTGGCCGGCGTCGGTGGCATCGATCTCGTCGTGCTCGTCGTCGCGGCCGACGAGTCCGTGATGCCGCAAACACGTGAGCATTTCGACATTTGCCGGCTGCTGCGGGTGCCGACCGGCCTTGTCGCCCTCACCAAGGCGGACCTGGTCGACGCCGACACGCTGGAGCTGGTGCGTCTCGAAGTCCGTGCACGGCCGCGCCGTCCACGGCGTGACGCGTCTGCCGATCGACCGCGTGTTCTCGATGAAAGGCTTCGGCACCGTCGTCACCGGCACGCTCGTGTCGGGGCGGATTGCCGTCGACGCCGGACTGGCTGTCGCGCCAGGCGACAGGCAGGTGAAAGTGCGCGGCGTGCAGGTGCATGGGCAGCGGGCGAGCGAGGCAATCGCCGGCCAGCGGGTAGCGGTCAACCTTGCGGGAGTCGAAGTCGACGAGATCGACCGCGGGCAGGCGCTCGTCACTCCCGGTGGTTTCGAAGCGACGCGAGTCGTCGACGTCGTCGTCGAAGTGCTGCCCGGCGCCAGGCCGCTGAAGCACGGCGCGCGCGTGCGGTTTCATCAGGGGACGGCGGAGATTCTCGGACGCGTCGCCCTTGTCGGGCCGGCAGGGACGGAGGCAGCTCCCGCCGCCGCCGAGGCCGGGCTCGCCGCCCAGCCTCCGCCAGGGCTACGGCAGTCCGCCGAAGCTTCAGCGAAGGCGGAAGCGCTCGATCCGCGCAGGCGGCCTCCCGGGCGGACGAAGGTCGGCCGGCCTGGACGCGAGCGCGTCGTGCCGGTGATCGCGCCTGGTGCGCGCGCGTTCGCGCGATTGCGGCTGGAAGGGCCGGCGGTCATTGCGCGCGGCGACCGTTACATCCTGCGCGCGTATTCGCCGCCGGTCACGATTGCCGGCGGGCTCATTCTCGATCCGCGCCCGCCGCGGATGCCGATTCGGAGCGCGGCCGCGCTGGAGCGATGCCGGAGGCTGGACTTCGATCCGGCGTCGGACGATTCCGTTGACGTGGAACAGCGTGCCGCCGCGGTGATGATCGAAGACGCTGGGCCCGCAGGGCTCCCGCTTGCTGCGCTCACCTCTCGCGCCAGCGTGGATCCTCGCAACGTGAACGCGCGCGCCGATTCACTCGTCGCCGCCAGGCACGCGGTCCGCGCAGACGACGTGCTCGTCGCGTCGAAGATCGTCACGCAGCTGAAGGACGCCATCGTCGCGGCGTTGACCGAGCATCACCGCGCCCAGCCGCTCTCGGAAGGAGTGCCGCGCGAGGAACTGCGCGAGCAGCTCGCCGCGCATGCCCATCCAGCCGTCTTCGACGGCGTGTTGGTCGATCTGGCGGCCGCCGGCACGATCAGCGTCCGAGATCGGATTGCGTTGACGACGCACCGGGTCGCGCTGTCGCCGGAAGAAGCGCGCGCGCACGCCGCGATCGAGCGCGCGTACCGCGACGGCGGGCTCAAGCCGCCGGACGCGGCGTCGATCGCGACCACCACCGGTGTGCCCGCCGCCGCCGCGGACCGGATGCTGAAGTTACTCCAACGTCAGAAGGTCCTGGTGCGCGTGGATGTGCTCTTGTTCCACGACGAGGCGTTGAAACGATTGAAAGCGGAAGTGGCGGCGCTCAAGACCTCGGCGGGCGCCGGGGCGCGCATCGACGTCGCCACGTTCAAGGAGCGGTTCGGCGTCACGCGGAAGTTCGCGATTCCGCTGCTCGAGTACCTGGACCGCGAGCGCGTCACGCGCCGCATGGGCGAGAGCCGCGTCGTGCTATGACGCCCTTCGGTTCTGGTCGCCCTTGTCGTCTTTGTCTTTCATTTCGTCTTTGAAATTCTTGATCGCGTTGCCGATGCCCCGGCCAAGGCCCGGCAGGCGGTTTGCGCCGAAGATCACGATGACGATCAGCAGAACGACGACGAGCTCCGGGAATCCAATTCGCGGCATACGAGTGCTCCTTCGCTTGGCGCAGATTGTACCACTCTTCGTCGCCGCTCCTCTCGTCTCGCTCGCCACGACGCCTTATGCGCAATTTACGTCGGGCGTGAACCTGGTTGAGCGTGGTGGTGAACTTTCCGGGCGTCCGGGGCGGGCGCGGACCGGAGGATCGAGAGGATTTTACTTCGGGCCGTGATCCTTCACACGCTCTTCAGCCGGACCGAACGGAGTGCCCGCCACGCAAGACCGACTTCGAGCGTTTTCGCCAGCCGCCACTTGAGCGTTGCGTAAGGCTGGCGGCCGGCGACGAGATCGGCCATCACGGCGCGGATGCCCGCGCTCTGTTGCAGCGCGCGCATCATGAGCCCGATGAACGCCGGACGAAAAAACCCCGCCTTCAGCCGCGCGGCGCGTCCGAGCTCGGACCCGGCCTCATCCCGGACGCGCGACCCGTAGACGCTCATGGAGCCGCCGGCGATCAGCGCATCGGCGATCCATTGGCCCGATGCGAGCGCGAAGTAGATGCCCTCCCTTGTAATCGGATCGACGAGCCCGGCGGCATCGCCGACGAGGCCCCACCGCGGGCCGGTCAAATCGAGCGAGTCGAAGTCACGCGCGCTCAGCGACGGAATCGGCCAGGAGTAGGGATCGAGCCGTCCCCCGCCGGCGATTCCGGTCGCGGTGATCCACGCGGCGATCCTCGACCGCAGCGCTTCTGCGGTGACGCCGGCATCCGCCTGCGCGCAGATGCCGACGGCGAGGTGATCGGGACGCGGAAACGACCAGATGTAGCCCGGCGGATCGGACGTGAGCTCGATGACGATCTCGTCGCTCGTGACGCCGTGCGCGAAGAACCCGGTAGCAATCGACAGCTGGTCGCGGCGGAACGCGGTCTCGACGCGGCGGCGGACGAGGCTGTTCGCGCCGTCGGCGCCGATCACGAACGCGGCGCGACGCCTGCCACCGGTCGTCTCGAGGCACGCGCCGCTGGCCTCGACCGTCACGTTGACGACCCGCGATCGATCCAGGACCGCGCCGGCGCGTTCGGCGGCCGCCAGCAGGGCGGCGTCGAAGGTCGCGCGGCTCGCGACCAGCAGCGCGCTCCCGGCACTCGCGCCGTGACCGTCCAGCAGCACAAACGCCGACTGGCCCCGACGCGAATCAATGAAGCGAGCCGAACGGATCACCGAGGCGGCGCAGTCGGCCGCGTCGAACGTATCGGCGACCAGTGCCAGCGCGCGGCCGGTGACGCCACCGCCACACGGTTTCTCGCGCGGGTGCGACCTGTCGAAGAGCGTCACGCGGGCGCCATGGCGCGCGAGCACGTACGCCGCCCGTGCACCTGCCGGTCCCGCACCCACAATCGCAACGTCAGTGTGCACGCCGCACACTCGCACGCCGCACACTCGCACGTCGCACGCTCACACGCTGCATGTCACACACCGTACGCTCGCACGTCCCCACGCTCGCGCTCTCGCACCCTCGCATCCCGCCCTCTCATCCTCGGCATCCCGCCCTCGCACCCTCCACGCTCGCACTCTCGCACGTCGCCCCTTCCACCTCTCCACCCTCGTGATACATTACACGCCCATGGTTCAGGTCGACGTCGGCCGGTTCACGATTGGAGTGTTTCAGGATCTCGCGTGGGCGGCAAAAGGGCTCGACGCGCTTACACGCGCCGGGTTTGCGGCTGAGTCGTTGACCATTCTCGCGAAGGACAGCCCGGAGGCATCGGCGTTCATCGAAAAGGCACTCGGCTCGCCCGGAGAACGTCTCGACGTGGCGGGCCTCGGCCCCATCGTCGTGCGCGGGCCGCTGGTGGCCGCGCTCCAAGGCGCCGCCGGCGATCTTTCGAAGCTCGGTTTGGCGGGGACGATGCGACGCGTCGGGTTTCAGGCGCATGATGCGCGCATCTTCGAGACGCTGTCGGGGCGGGGTGGCATTCTGGTCGCCATCCGCAACGAACCGCGCGCGGCCGATGCGATCGCGCTTCTTCATTCCTACGGCGGAGGCAACGCCGCGATTGGTGCCTGGACCGGCCGTGTCTGATGACCCCTCTGAAGGGGACAGCCGGCCGAGTCGAAGCCAAGCCGTCAATTAGATACGCACGAGTTTCGAGGCACTCCTTTTGCAGTTGCAGCGGCCAGACCGGTGCGCAACAATATCTCAGCGAGCCCGCTGGCATTCCCGATGGCCCAGCCCAACCAGACGGCAGGAGTACGCGTGAATGAGTCCGCCGGCCACCTGTCCGTCCACGTCGAGGGCGCGCACCCGGTCGAGGTTGCATTTCTGTTCGAACAGCCCGAAAAGCGAATTGCGCCTGCATTTGCCGGGTCGCTGGTTTCTCACGCTGCGTTCGGCCTGCTGGCGCTGTTTCTGGTCCGCTATGGTTCGACCGCCTCAACCACGGCGGCCCTGTTGCCTGAACAGCCCAACGTCAACATCACCTGGCTGAATCAGCCGGGGCCGGGCGGGGGCGGCGGCGGCGGTGGCAACCGGATGAAGGAACCGCCGCGCAAAGCCGAGCTGCCGGGCAAGGACAAGATCACCGTTCCTGTTTCGAAACCGCCCAAGCTCGAAATGCAGGAGGCGAAGAAAGAACCGGACCCGGTGGCTCAGCTGAACATCCCCGCCAAAAGCCTGGCAGCCGCGCAGGATTCCCTGCCCGGCGCGATCGAAGCACCGCCCGGACCGCCGACCTTGTCGCAAGGGTCAGGCAGCGGCGGCGGCGCCGGCACGGGCATCGGGACGGGCGTGGGACCTGGAACAGGATCCGGTCTCGGCCCCGGGAGCGGTGGAGGCACCGGCGGCGGGGTCTATCGGCCTGGCAATGGCGTCACCCTGCCGCGCGTGCTGCACGAGGAACGTCCGCAGTACACGTCCGACGCGATGCGCGCGAAGGTTCAGGGGACGGTGCTGCTCGAATGTGTTGTGCGGACTGACGGAACTGTCGGCGACGTGCAGGTGATCCGGTCGCTCGATCCGACGTTCGGCCTCGATCAGCAGGCGGTCACCGCCGCACGGAAGTGGCGTTTCGCTCCCGGCACCAGGCTGGGTGAGGCGGTTTCCGTGCTGATCACGATAGAGCTCACGTTCACGCTTCGCTAAGAGCGGGGTAGGGCAGGTAGGTCGGGTAGGGCAGGTCGGTAAACAAGAGGCCCGGGAGCGTCGGCTCGCCGGGCCTTTTTGAATGTGGAATGGTGAACTTGGAATCTGGAATACGAATTCCAAATTCCAAATTCCAACTTCTTAATTCTTAATTCTTCATCTTAGTACATACCGCCCATGCCGCCGCCGCCGCCGCCCGGCATCGGCGCATCCTTCTTCTCTTCCGGAATCTCGGAGATGAGCGCCTCGGTCGTCAGCAGGAGCGAGGCGATCGACGAGGCATTCTGGAGCGCCGAACGCACGACTTTCACCGGGTCGATGACGCCCGCCTTGACGAGATCCTCGTAGGTATCGGTGAGCGCGTTGAAGCCCTCGGTTTCTTTCATCTCGCGTACCTTCTGCACGACGATCGAGCCTTCGTGGCCCGCGTTGGTGGCGATCCACCGCATCGGCTCCTCGAGGGCGCGGGAGACGATGTTGACGCCGATTTGCTGATCGCCGCCGAGCTTGAGGTCCTTCAGCACCCTCGACGCGCGGATGAGTGCCACGCCACCGCCCGCCACGATGCCCTCTTCCACGGCCGCCTTGGTCGCGTGCATCGCGTCCTCGACGCGCGCCTTCTTCTCCTTCATCTCGGTCTCGGTGGCCGCACCGACCTTGATGACGGCGACGCCGCCGACCAGCTTCGCGAGCCGCTCCTGCAGCTTTTCGCGGTCGTACTCGGAGGTCGTGTCCTCGACCTGTGCGCGGAGCTGCTTGACACGGCCCGAGATCGCCTCCGAGGTGCCGGCGCCCTCGACGATGGTGGTGTTGTCCTTGTCGATGGTGACCTTCTTGGCCTTCCCGAGGTCGTCGAGCTTGATCGACTCGAGCTTGAGGCCGAGGTCCTCGGTGATGGCCTTGCCGTTGGTGAGGATCGCAATGTCCTCGAGCATCGCCTTGCGGCGATCGCCGAAGCCCGGCGCCTTCACCGCGGCGGCCTGAAGCGTCCCACGCAGCTTGTTCACGACCAGCGTGGCCAGGGCTTCACCCTCGATGTCCTCCGCGATGATGAGCAGGGGGCGTCCGAGGCGCGCCACCTGCTCGAGCACGGGCAGCAGGTCTTTCATCGAGCTGATCTTCTTCTCGTGAATCAGGATGACCGGGTTTTCGAGCACGACTTCCATGCGCTCCGGATCGGTCACGAAGTAGGGCGAGAGGTAGCCGCGGTCGAACTGCATGCCTTCGACCACCTCGAGCGAGGTGTCGAGCGTCCGCGCTTCTTCAACGGTGATCACGCCGTCCTTGCCGACCTTGTCCATCGCTTCGGCGATGATCTTGCCGATCGTCTCGTCGTTATTCGCCGAGATGGTGCCGACCTGCGCGACCATGTTGCCGCCGACGTCCTTCTTCATCTTCTTCAGCTCGGCGGTGATCGCGTCGACCGCCTTCTCGATGCCGCGTTTGATGTCCATCGGGTTTGCGCCGGCCACGACGTTCTTCGCGCCCTCCCGGTAGATCGCCTGGGCCAGCACCGTGGCCGTGGTGGTGCCGTCGCCCGCGGTATCCGACGTCTTGCTGGCGACCTCGCGGACCATCTGGGCGCCCATGTTCTCGAGCGGGTCCTTCAGGTCGATTTCCTTGGCGACCGTCACGCCGTCCTTGGTGATGGTCGGCGAGCCGAATTTCTTGTCGAGGACGACGTTGCGACCCTTCGGACCGAGCGTCACTTTCACGGCGTCGGCCAGCTGGTTGACGCCCCGCAGAATAGCCTGGCGCGACTGCTCGCCGTACACAATCTGTTTTGCCATCGATAGACTCCTCAAGTTCTGAGTGCCGAATGCCGACTGCCGACTGGATTCTTACTTCTTGGACTTCTTCGTCCCGGCGGCCTCATCGATGACGGCCAGGACTTCATCTTCACGCATGATGAGGTATTCCTCGCCGTCGAGCTTGATTTCCTGGCCGGAGTACTTGCCGAACAGGATGAGGTCGCCGGCCTTCACGTCGAGCGGCACGCGCTTGCCGTCGTCCTTGGATTTGCCGTTGCCGGCGGCGATGATTTTGCCCTGCATGGGCTTTTCCTTGGCGGAGTCGGGAATGATGATCCCGCCGATTTTCTGTTCGCCTTCCTCGATGCGATGGACAATGATGCGGTCGTGCAGCGGTCTGACGTTCATGCGTTGTACTCCGTGAGGCGTTAAGTTGGAGGTTCCTTCCCGATGACCTGAAGATCGGTGCCGCGCCCTGCCGGTTAGCACTCGCCGAGCACGACTGCTAAGTATATGGCAGTTGTTGGCACTGTCAAGGGGGGAGTGCCAGACCCCGAATCGCCGATCGGAGATCGCCGATCGGGCGATCGCCGATTTACCGTCGCTTGATCTTGTACTCCCCCATTTTCCGCGTGAGTGTGTTGCGGTGCATGCCGAGCGCGCCGGCGGTCTTCGTCAGGCTGCCGTCGCACCGGCCGAGCATGCGCGCGATGAACCGTTTCTCGAATTCGCGGACGGCATCCTCGAATTGGACGCCGCGGTCGACCATCTCCTCGACAAGGCGATCGAGCCGGTCGCTGATCACGATTGGTCGAGCTCCCGCCCGGTCAGACGGCGAAACGCTTCGACGTATTTCTCGCGCGTCTTCGTCACGACGTCGTCGGGGAGCGACGGCGCGGGCGGCTGCTTGTTCCAGCGGATCCGCTCGAGATAATCGCGCACGAACTGCTTGTCGAAGCTGGGTTGCGCACCGCCCGGGTGGTACTCATCCCGGGCCCAGAAGCGCGACGAATCGGGGGTGAGCGCCTCATCGATGAGGATGACGCGATCCCCAATCGTGCGGCTGTCGCCCTCGTCGGGGAGCAGGCCGAACTCGAACTTGGTGTCGGCGACGATGATGCCGCACGACTCGGCGTGCGCGGCGCCTTCGGCGTACAGGCGCAGCGTCAGATCGCGGAGGCGGTCGAGCACGCGCCGGCCGACGAGATCGGCGGCGTCCTTCTCGCTGATGTTGATGTCGTGGCCGCTCTGAGCTTTCGTCGCCGGCGTGAAGATGGGCTCCGGGAGCCGGTCCGATTCGCGCAGACCCCTGGGCAGGCGAACGCCGCAGATCTCGCCGGTGGCCGCGTAGTCCGCCCAGCCCGACCCTGACAGATACCCGCGGGCCACGCATTCAATCGGCAGCGGTTCGGAGCGTGTGACGAGCATCGAGCGGCCCCGGAGCAGCGTGGCGGCGCGGCGCGCCTCGCCGGGGTAGGTCGCCGGGTCGGTGGACAGCACGTGGTTGGCGACAATGGTCTGCGTGCGGGCGAACCAGAACGCGGACATCTGCGTGAGGACCTTGCCCTTGTCAGGGATTCCCGACCCGAGCACGTAATCGAACGCCGAGATGCGATCGCTGGCGACGATTAACAGACGGTCGCCGAAATCGTAGATGTCGCGGACCTTGCCCTGGCGATCCGGACGTCGGTCAGCGAGTGTGGTCTGAAGAATGGGCGGGGCGAGCGGCAACAAAATCCTCTGCGAAGAAGTTTTGAATCTTACAGGCTGCGTGACACGCTGACAACAACAACATGTAGGGGCGTTATAGTAGTGGACGCTCAAGCCGAATGCGTTCCCACATCCGCACCCTCATCGTACTGGCGATCGCCCTCGCGTTGATCGCCGTGTTTCTGCACAACGTCGATCTCTGGGGTGTCATGACGACTATTGCCCATGCGCGTCCCGAGTGGCTGGCGCTCTCGCTGGCAACGATGGTCGTGAACCTCGCGATTCGGGCCCTGCGCTGGAAGTACCTGCTCGAGCCGCTGGGGCACACCTCGTTTGCGAGCGCGTTTCGCGCCACCGCCGTCGGGTTCGCCGCAAGCACCGTGCTGCCGGCACGCGCAGGTGAGGTCATTCGCCCGTACTTCCTCGCCAGGCAGGCGCGCCACGACCAGCACCGGCGCATGACCGCGACGGGCGCGTTTGCCACCATCATCCTCGAGCGCCTGCTGGACGTCGTGACCGTCCTCGTCCTGCTCGCCTCCTTCGTCTTCGTCTTCGGCAAGGACCTCGCCGGCGTCAACCCGACCGGCTTTGCCATCGTGAAGTGGGCCGGTGCGAGCGCCGGCGCCATCTCGACATCCGCGCTTGCGGTGCTCTTCGTCCTCGCGGGTGATCCGGAGCGTCTCGGCCGGACGATGACGCGGCTGGAGCAGGTGCTGCCGTCGGCGCTCGCGGGATTGATTGCGAGGGTCGCGGAGAAGTTTGCACGTGGGCTCGGAGCCATTCGCCGGCCGGGCCGACTGGCGATCGCCCTCGCGTGGTCGTTTCCGCTGTGGCTGTCGATTTGTCTCGGAATCTGGGCAGTGGCGATGGCCTTCCGCTTCGCCATACCGTTCACCGGATCGTTCCTGCTGCTCGCGTTGCTCGTGCTCGGCGTGACCGTCCCGACGCCCGGGGCGATCGGCGGATTCCACGAGGCGTTTCGCGTGGGCGCCACGGTCTTCTACAGCGCGCCGGACGCTGCGGCCGTCGGTGCCGCGATCGTGCTGCACCTGTTTTCGATCGGGCCGTCGCTGCTGTTTGGGCTGTTCTTCGCGGCCCAGGAGGGGCTGAATCTCGGCGGCATGCGGCGGCTCGCCGGTCAGGCCGAGCAGGGCAACACCGCATGACCTGCAAGTCTCAAGTCTCAAGTCTCAAGTCTGAAAGCTCAGCCATGGCGGAGACTCTCTTGACCGTTGAGTTTGGCGGTTGAGAGTTGTATGAAGTGTCCTTACTGCTCGCACCTGGGCGACAAGGTCGTCGATTCGCGCGAGTCGAAGGAAGGCGAGGTCATCCGGCGACGCCGCGAGTGCCTCGATTGCGGCAAGCGTTTCACCAGCTACGAGCGGATCGACGAGATCCCGTATATGGTGGTGAAAAAGGATGGCACGCGCGAGCGCTTCGACCGTCAGAAGCTGATTACCGGCCTGCTGAAGGCGTGCGAGAAGCGGCCGGTCGCCGTGGCGGCGCTCGAGGCGGTCGCCGACCGCGTGGAAGCGACGCTCCAGGAGCGTCCGGAGAAGGAAATCGCGACGGCCGACATCGGCGCCTTTGTGATGGAGGAGCTCAAAAAGCTCGACAAAGTGGCATACGTCCGGTTTGCGTCGGTCTATCGTCATTTCCGCGACATCAACGAATTCGCCGACGAGCTCAAACAGCTGCTGAATCCGAAAGAATGAGCAGGTATGCCGGCAACCGTCACGTCGATTACGCCGAGACGCACGAGTGGCCCGAGCCGGACTCCCGCCCCGCACCGCCGGCCGTTCCGCGACAATCCACGCCTCATCCTCGCCGGCATCGGCGTGCTCGTCGCCGCGCTGATCGCGCTGCTGGTGATCGCCGGCGGCACGTCCCGGTTCTCTCCCGATTTCCTCAGCGAGTTCGTGCTGTACGGATTGTCGGCCGCCGACCTCACGATGCTGGCCGCGCTCCTCTTCGTGCTCGCGCGGAACATCATCAAGCTCGTCGTCGAGCGGCGGAGAGCGCTGCCCTTCGCCCGGTTCCGCGCGAAGCTCGTCGCGCTGCTGCTCGGCATGACGCTCGTGCCGACGGTGCTCGTGCTGATCGTCGGCAGCGAGCTCATCCGCACGAACATCGACCGGTGGTTCAACGCGCCGATGGCGGAGATTCTGTCGTCGGCCAATCAGATCGCGAGCGACTACTACCACGAGCAGCAGATGCGGGCGAGCGATCACGCCAACCGTCTCGCGCGCACGCTGGCGGCCGTCGACCTGACGACCGTGGACGTGCGCCCGATACGCGATGTGCTGGCGCCGGACGTGACGCTGCAGCGGGTGCAGATGGTGGAGGTCTACCGCGTGGTGCCGTCCACCGGGTCGCTCCCGAGCCTGGAGCCGGTGATCGACGTCGCGGCGCCGGCGCTGCCGTCCGGCTACAGCCGGGCGGCGGTCGACCGGCTGGCCGCGCAGGCGCTGGCGGGCTCGGCCGAAACCCGTTCGATCGAAACACTCGGCACGTCGGGCGACTTGCTCCACGCGGCGGCGATCATCCGGGGGAAGGACGCCCGTCCGGCGGGCGTCGTGGTCGCGACCGCGTATCTGACCGGAGATCTGGCGGCCCGATCGCGCCGGATGACGCAGGCCTTCGAGAGCTACAACCAGCTTCGCGTCCTGAAGCGGCCGTTGACGGGGCTGTATCTGTCCTTCTTCCTGATGGTCACGCTGCTGATTCTGTTCGGCGCCACGTGGATGGGGTCGTATCTGGCGAAGCGCATCACACGGCCCGTGCTGAGGCTGTCCGCCGCGGCGCGCGAAATCGGCGCGGGCCGCCTGGACCAGCGCGTCGAGCCGGAGAGCAACGACGAGTTCGGGTCGCTGGTGGAGGCATTCAATTCCATGGCGAGCGAGCTCGCGGCCAGCCGCCGCAAGGTGGACCGCGGCACGATCGACCTCGAGCGGAAGCACGTCGAAGTCGAAGGCCGGCGCCGCTACATCGAGACGATCCTCGAGCGCATCACGACCGGTGTGGTGTCCATTGACGCGGGTGGAGCCGTCACCACGATCAACACCGCCGCGGCGAGGCTGCTCAGCCTCAATCGCCGGATCGTGGGTCAGCCGGCGATGGCGGTGTTCGCCCGCGCGGATCTGCAGCCGCTTGGCCGTCTGCTCGCCGGGGCCGAGCGCGGGATGGCCGAGCCGGCGGCGCACGAGATCGCGCTGGCGCGCGAGGGCCAGGAGCTCCATCTCGCGGCCGTCGCGACGGCGCTTGTCGGCGACAGCGGTGCGCCCGAGGGTGGCGTCCTGGTGCTCGACGATGTGACGCCGCTGATTCGGGCCCAGAAAGTGGCGGCGTGGCGCGAAGTGGCCCGGCGGCTCGCGCACGAGATCAAGAATCCGCTGACGCCGATTCAGCTGTCCGCCGAGCGGCTCCGCCGGCATTTCGCGGGAGCGCCTCCGCAGGCCAAAGCCCTTGTCGACGAATGCACGCAGACGATCGTCGGCGAGGTGGAATCGCTGAAAGGTCTGGTCGACGAGTTCTCGCAGTTCGCGCGGATGCCGTCCCCGCGGACGGTCCCGACCGATCTCGGCCAGCTCGACGCGGAGCAGATCCGCCGCGTCGTCATCAATCTCGTCGACAACGCGATCGAGGCGATGGAACGCCGCGGACAGATCGTCGTCGAGACGCAGCTGGATGCCGCGAACAGCGTCGTGCGCCTGATCGTGGCCGACGACGGACCGGGGATTCCGCCGGCCGAGCGCGAAAAGCTGTTCCTGCCGTACTACTCGACGAAACGGCGGGGCAGCGGGCTCGGCCTCGCGATCGTCCGGCGCATCATCGCCGAACACGGCGGCAGCATCGAGGTCGGCGATAACGCGCCGAGGGGAACACGGTTTACCATCGAGTTACCGTGCTGACAGGGCTGATGGCTAGGGGCTGAGGGCGGAGGGCTGATGGTCGTCCAACCATACGCGGCCCATTGGCCATAGCCATCAGCCATCAGCCATGACAAACGTCATCAGCCGTCAGCCATGACACAGGTTCTGTGAAACCAACGATCCTGATCGTCGACGACGAGCCCGGCGTGCGGACCGCCCTGGGCGGCGTGCTCCGCGACGAAGGCTACAGCGTGGAGGCGGTGTCGAGCGGTGAGGAATGCCTCGAGCGGCTCACGCGCGGTGCCGTCGACCTGATCCTGCTCGACGTCTGGCTGCCGGGCATGGACGGGCTGGCGACGCTGGCGCGCCTCCGCGAGCGGCAGGTCGACGCGCAGATCGTGCTGATCTCCGGCCATGGCAACATCGAGTCGGCGGTGCGCGCGATCAAGATGGGCGCATTCGATTTCGTCGAGAAGCCGCTGTCGCTCGACAAAACGGTACTCGTCATCCGCAACGCCCTGCATCAGCGCCATCTCGAAGCCGAGAACCGCGCGTTGCGCGCCCGGGTCGATCGGCATCAGACGATGGTCGGCGAGAGCTACGCGATGCGGCAGCTCCGCGAGCAGGTCGCCATGGCCGCCCCGACCAACGGCCGCGTCCTCATCTACGGCGAGAACGGGACGGGGAAGGAGCTCGTCGCGCGCGCGATTCACGCGCTGAGCCGGCGCCGGAGCGGCGCCTTCGTCGAGGTCAACTGCGCCGCGATTCCCGAGGAGCTGATCGAGAGCGAGCTGTTCGGCCACGTCCGAGGCGCGTTCACGGGCGCGGTGGCGGATCGCCGCGGCAAGTTCGAGGTCGCCGACGGCGGCACGATCTTCCTCGACGAAATCGGCGACATGAGCCTGAAGACGCAGGCCAAGGTGCTGCGCGTCCTTCAAGAGCAGACGATGGAAGCGGTCGGCGGTACGGCCCGGATCAAGGTCGACGCCCGGGTGCTGGCCGCGACGAACAAGGATCTGCAGGCCGAGATCCGCGGCGGGCGGTTCCGCGAGGATCTGTACTTCCGCCTCAACGTGATCCCGATCTTCGTCCCGCCGCTGCGTGATCGGCAGGAAGACATCTCGCTGCTCGCGGATCATTTCATGGCCGACTTCGCGCGCGAATACGGCCGGCGCCTCAAGCGCTTCGAGTCGGGCGCGAGCTCGACGCTGCAGCACTACACGTGGCCGGGCAACGTGCGCGAGCTGCGGAACGTGATCGAGCGGCTGATGATCATGGTGCCTGGGGACGTGGTTTCGGCGGCGGACCTGAGCTTCCTCGACCCGAGCGCCCTCACGCGCCCTGCGCCCGATGCCTCGGGCGATCGCCGGACGCTGCACGAAGCGCGGGACCAGTTCGAGCGCGATCTCATCCTGCGGACGCTCGCCGAATTGCAGGGCAACATGTCGCGGACCGCGGAGGTCCTCGGCGTCGAGCGCAGCAACCTCTATCGGAAGATGAAGGCGTTCGGGATCGCGCCATCACGACGCGCCGACGAAGAGCCGGAACAGGTGTGAACCCGGACGTGCAAGTCTCAACGCTCAAGTCTCCACACCACGAAATTCACGAAAAAGATCATCTTGTTTCGTGTCTTTCGTGTCTTTCGTGGCTCTTCAGACGCGAGAGTTGAGAGTTCAGCCTTGAGAGTTGATGGTTCTCAGCTTGTTCTCGAGCACCTGGTCTTTGTTGAACCCTTCGATCTGCAGGTAGAACTCGGCGGACGAGGTCAGCGCGGCCGACGGCACCAGCCCGACAATCTCGCTCTCGAGGACCGCCACGCCGTAGCGCCCGGCCTCGCGCTTGACCGCTTCGAACACCCGGAAGATGGGCGTCTTCTCGTAGTTTGTCAGGTTCATCGAGACCTGGACGATCCCGCGGCCTTCGAGCGTGATGCCCATCGCCTTGACGAACCGGTACCCGCCGCTGCTCTGGCGAATCGCGGCCGCGACCTTCTTCGCCACATCGAGCCGATTGGTGGCGAGGTTGATGTTGTACGAGATGAGCGGCATGCGCGCGCCGACGACGGACGCCCCGGCGCTCGGATGCGGTGCCGCCGGACCGAAGTCGGGCGTCCAGCCCGCCGTCGCCATCTTGACGGCGAGCATTTCGAACTGGCCGCGACGGATGTCCTCCAGATTCCTGCGAGCCGGATCACTCGAGGCCTCTTCGTAGAGATAGACCGGTACCCTGAAACGGTCCGCGACCGACGCGCCGACCTTTTTCGCGAGCAACACGCACTCCGCCATCGTCACGCCTTCGATTGGCACGAACGGAACGACATCGACGGCGCCCATGCGGGGATGCTCCCCTCGGTGCGTGCGCAGATCGATGTCGGCGACGGCGCGTTCGAACATCGCCAGCACGGCCTGCTCGACGCCGTTGGCGTCGCCGGCGAACGTGAAGACCGATCGATTGTGCGAGGCGTCCGAGGAGCAGTCGAGGAGCCGGACGCCGGCGACACCGCGGATCGCGTCGGCGATCGCCGCGACGATCTCGGGCCGTCGCCCCTCGCTGACGTTCGGTACGCACTCGATGAGCATGGCGGAGCTCGATTCTAGCGCGCGGCGCGGTACTTCCGCCACGATGCTATAATCGCCGCGGTTCGCGATAGTCCCTATGTCCGATCCGTTTCGTACGGACGATTCTCGCGCGCACGGCACGGCGTCCGGTTCGGATCGCGACGCGAAAATCGAGCAGCTCCTGCTCGACGGCCTCGATCACTACTTCGCCGCCCGCTACGAGCTCGCCATCAACGTGTGGACGCGCGCGCTGTTCCTCGACCGGAGCCATGCCCGGGCGCGTGCCTACATCGAGCGGGCGCGCAGCGCGCTCGCCGAGGGGCAGCGCGAGTCGGAAGAGCTGCTGCAGAACGGTGTCGCGGCGTTTCACCGCGGCGATGGCGAGCAAGCCCGTCGTCTGCTGCAGGCGGCGATCGATGGCGGAGCGCCTTCCGAAGAGGCGCATGCCCTGCTCGAGCGGTTGAACCGCCTCGAAACGGCGGGCACTCCCGCGGCCGCCACGCGATCGGGCCGGGCGCTCCGCGGGCGCGTTCCGCCCGCCTCACCCGGACCGCGGCGCTCGATCGGCCGCGTCGTGGCCGTCATCGCACTGGCCGCGGTGATTGTGGTCCTCGGTGGTTTTGCCGCGTGGAAGGTGCGGATCGATTGGCGACCGCTGGTGGCGCTGGCGCGAAGCGCGGTACGCGCCGACGTTCCGTCGTCGATGTCTCCTGTGGCCGTCGCGCGGGATTCCTCCCTGCCGTTGCCGCGGCGAGGCGAGATGACCCTGAGCCGCGCGCGGGCGCTGGCGGCCGGCGGCCATCTGCGCGATGCGGTATCGCTGCTTCAGTCGATCCGTTCCACGGATCCGCAGAAAGCCGAAGCCGATCGGCTGTCGGCCGACATGCAGCGCCAGTTGCTCGCCCTGACGACTGTTCCGTCTGCCGCGGCTCCGGACGGCGAGAAAGGGGATCGCCGCGTTCCATGAAGTGCCCCAAATGCGGCTATCTCGGCTTCGAGCGCGTCGAACGTTGCCGCAATTGTGGATACGACTTCTCGCTGGCGTCGTCGGCGCCCGATCCGGATCTTTCCATCCGGAGCGACACGCGCACGATCGACCCGCTCGACGACTTGTCACTCGTCGACGCGGCGACCGCGAGGCCGCCCGCGCGCACATCCGACATTGTTGCCGATCTCGACCACGCCTTCGGCGGGCCGGAGGACATGGCCCCGGCGAGCTCGGCGCCGTCTGTGCGGTCGGCGCCGATACGGCCCCGAGGTGAGCTGCCGCTTTTCGGTCCGCCAATTCCGGACGATCAGCCGCTCATCACCCGGGCGTCGCCGCCGCGTCCGCCACTCGCCGTCCGCCGCGCGACGCCGGAAGTGGCGAAACCGCGCGCCGGGCAGCCTCGCGCGGCCACATTCGACCTCGCATTCGATCTCGACGGCCCGGCCTCGACGCCCGGCCTCATGCGGGGTGCGCCCGGTGAAATGAGCCGCCAGGATTCGTGGTCTGCCGACGATGCGCCGCCGGATGCGGGCGTTGGCGCGAGATTTCTCGCGGTGGTCATCGACCTGCTGATTCTCATGGTCATCGATGCCGCCGTGATCTATTTCACGATGCAGATCTGCGGCGTCGACGTCAAGGACATCGACGTCCTGCCGAAAGGCCCGCTCCTCGCGTTTCTGTTCGTGCAGAACTCGGGCTATCTGGTGGCATTCACCGCGGGCGGACAAACGCTCGGCAAGATGGCGGTCGGGATCCGCGTCGTGCCGGATGGGGACGGATCGTCGCTCGACCTCGGCCGCGCGTTTCTCCGCACCTTGATGTGGCTGCTGCTCGCCGTGCCCGCCGGTCTGGGATTCGCGACAGCCCTCTTCAGCCGGGATCATCGGGGCCTTCACGACCGTTTCGCGGGGACGCGCGTCGTTCGCGCGACGGCGTGACGGCGGGATTCGGGACTCGTGATTCGCGCAGAGGATCGACGACCCCCCAAACCCGAATCGCGAATCACGACCACTATCGCGCTGGCGATGGCCACCTTTGGCGGCGTGGGCTACGTGCCGTTCGCACCCGGGACGTTCGGCTCGGCTGCAGGTCTGCTCGCCTGGTGGCTGCTCGGACCGTCCGCGGTCGTGCAGGGCACGGCGATCGTCGTCCTGTTTGCTGGTGGCGTGTGGAGCGGCGGAGTCTGTGAGCGCCATTTCGGGCGCACCGATCCGGGGCACGTCGTCATCGATGAGGCGATGGGCATGCTCATCACGCTGTTTCTCAACCCGGTTGGATGGCGCGGCGCGCTCGGTGCATTTCTCCTCTTCCGCATCGCCGACGTGATCAAGCCGTTTCCCGCCGATCGCCTCGAGAGCCTGCACGGCGGCGTCGGGGTCATGGCCGACGACGGAATGGCCGCGGTCTACGCCAATCTGACGCTGCGCGTCTGCCTCTGGTTATCGGGTCGTCTGGTTATATGGTCATTGATTGTTCGGTCGGCCAGCCCAATGATCAAATGACCGGATAACGAGATGACCAAATGAGGGCCTGCATTGTGGCGATAGGCAGTGAGATGCTGACGCCGTTTCGCGTCGACACGAACTCCCTGCTCATCACCGACCGGCTGAACACAATTGGGTACGACGTGCGCCTCAAGGCCGTCGTCGCCGACGACGTCGACGAGCTCGCGCGCGTGCTGGAAGGGGCGCTCGCCTGGGCCGATCTCATCGTCGTGACGGGCGGGCTTGGTCCGACCGAAGACGACATCACCCGCGACGCGGTCGCGCGGGTGTTCGACATGCCGCTCGACGTCGACGAGCGGATCGTCGAACGGATTCGTGACAGGTTCGCCCGGCGCGGCATGACGATGCCGGAGATCAACCGGCGGCAGGCGATGGTGCCGCGCGGCGCCACGGTGCTCGCAAATCCCAACGGGACGGCGCCCGGCTTGTGGTTGGAGCGGGACCAGACCGCGCTGGTGCTGCTGCCGGGACCACCGCGCGAGATGACGCCGATGCTGGAGTCGGTGATTCGCGAGCGGTTGGCGCCGAAGACGGGCGGCCGCGGCCTCTTCCGGCGGGTCCTGAAAATCACCGGACGGGCTGAGTCCGATGTCGATGCGCGGGCGCAGCCGGTCTACAGCAAATGGACCGCGCAGTCCGTGCCGATCAGCACGACGATTCTGGCCGTCCTCGGTCAGATCGAGCTGCACCTGACGGCGCAGGCGGCGAGCCGGATCGAAGCGGACGAAGCGCTCGAGGCGGCCGTTCGCGAGCTGCAGGACGCCCTGGGACCGGCGGTCTACAGCACCGACGGCCGGCCGCTCGAAGTCGTCGTCGGCGACCTGCTGCGCGAGCGCAAGCTGACGATCGCGGTCGCCGAGTCGTGCACCGGCGGGCTGCTGACCTCACGGCTCACCGACGTGCCGGGCAGTTCCGAGTACGTCGAGCGCGGCGTGGTGTGTTACAGCAACCGCGCCAAGACGGAGCTCGCCGACGTGCCCGAGGCGCTCATCGTCGCGCATGGTGCGGTCAGCGAGCCGGTCGCGCGGGCGATGGCCGAAGGCATCAGGTGGCGATCCGGTACCAACATCGGCATCGGGGTCACCGGGATCGCGGGACCTGGCGGCGGCACGCCGGAGAAACCGGTGGGCACCGTTGCGATCGCGGTCGCGGCAGACGAAGAGGTGCGCGTGCGCACATTCCAGTTCCTCGGCGGCCGCGACATGGTGAAGTTTCAGTCGGCGCAGTCGGCGCTCAACATGACGCGCGTGATGGTGGCGAAGCTTCAGAGCGGGCGCGAGTGGGCCGAACGCAGGTAGGGTCCGCGGTTCTTGGTCCTTCGTGCCTGGTCCGTCCAATGGTCCTTAGTCCGTCCAACGTCCTCGGTCCTTGGTGCGCGGACCAGGACTGCGGACCAGGGCCGGACCGCAGGCCACGAACGGACCGAGTAGCAAGAACAAGGGACCAGGGACGTCGCGTTCACCTGAAGTTTGTGGGATACGTTCCAGCATGCGCCTGTTCGTCGCCGTCGATCTGTCGGAGGGCGCGAGGCGCCGTATCGCGGGTCTGCAGCAGCGGATCGCGGCCGCGCCTGGCGGCCCGCCCATGTCGCTCAAGTGGGTCACGGCCGAGCACGCGCATCTGACGCTGGTCTTCCTGGGACGCGTCGACGACACCCTTGTGCCATCCGTGGTCGATGCGTTCGGCCGCGACGTCGACAGGCCGCCGTTCGACATGGTCCTCGATGGGTTGGGCGTGTTTCCGCCACGTGGCGCGCCACGCGTTCTGTGGGCCGGCGTCGCTGCCGGCGCGCCGGAGCTCGGCGACCTGCAGCGCCTGATGGCCGAGCGCGTCATCGCGCTCGGGATCGAGCTCGAGGACCGGCCTTTCCATCCGCATCTCACGCTGGGACGTTGGCGCAGGTCGCGGCCGCCGGATCGCGACAGAGCGCTTGCGGCGGTGCCCTCGGGCGCGATCGCCCGGGTCGGAGTCACGTGCGCGACGCTTTACGAGAGCCGATTGTCGTCTTCCGGTCCGACTTACGTCGCGCACGCGCGTGCTACTCTGGCGCGTAGCTGATGGCTTCCGCCATTCTCGCCGCGTACCTCGTAGGATCGATTCCGTTCGCGCTGATGATTTCCCGGGTCTGGGGGCAGTCCGATTTGCGGCACGTCGGCAGCGGCAACCTCGGCGCGGCGAACGTCATGCGCGCGTCAGGCGTGACTGCGGGCCTGCTGGTGGCCTTGCTCGACATGGCCAAAGGCGCGGCGAGCGTCTGGCTGGCGGAACGGGTCGGCACTGGCGCCGCGCTCCCGGCGGCCGCCGGGCTCGCGGCGATCGTCGGGCACATCTATCCGGTCTGGCTCCGGTTCCGCGGCGGCAAGGGCGTGGCGACGGCCTGCGGCGTGTTTTCGATCCTGACGCCGCTGGCGGTCCCGCCGGCCGTTGCGATTTTTGCCGCCGTCGTCTGGCTGACCAAATACGTCTCGCTCGGCTCGCTCCTCGCGTCGATCGCGTTGCCTCCGCTGGCATATGCGCTGGGGAGCCCTGAGCCGGCGGTGCTCGCGGCGCTCGGCGCGTCGGCCATCATCATCTTCAGCCATCGTTCGAACGTGCTGCGGCTGCGCGCGAGAACGGAGCGCCGCCTCGGAGAGCGCGCCTGATGCGGACCGTCACGGTCCTCGGCGCGGGCAGCTGGGGCACCGCGCTCTCCGTGCATCTCGGGCGGATCGGACATGACGTCCGCTTGTGGGCGCGCGATCGCGCACTGGTCGACGAAATCGCCGTCCGTCGGGCGAACGCCGTCTACCTTCCCGAGATCCGGCTGCCTGACAGCGTGGCGGTGACGCACGCGTTGCCCGACGCGCTTCGCGGCGCGGACCTCGTCGTCTCGGCGATTCCGTCGCACGGTTGCCGCGGCGTGATTCAGAGCGCCGCGCGCTCGCTCGCGCCGCGCGCGGTCATCGTGAGCGCCACCAAGGGTCTCGAAGCCGCGACGATGTTCCGGATGTCCGAGGTCGTCGCGCAGGAAGCAGGGCCGGCGCATCCGGTGGTCGTCCTGTCGGGGCCGAGCTTTGCGCTCGAAGTGGCGCGCCAACTGCCGACGGCCGTCCTTGCGGCGTCGAGCGATGCCGCGGCGATCGAGCTGGTGCAGGCGGAGTTTCGCGGGTCGTATTTCCGTTTGTACGGGAGCGACGACGTGATCGGCGTGGAGATCGGCGGGGCGATGAAGAACATCATCGCCATCGCCGCCGGCGTCGTCGAAGGCCTTGGCCTCGGGCACAATGCGCTCGCGGCGCTGATCACGCGGGGGCTGGCGGAGCTGACGCGGCTGGCGTGCGCCGCCGGAGGACGCCGCGAAACCCTCGCCGGCCTGAGCGGCCTCGGCGATCTCGTCCTGACGTGCACAGGAACTCTCAGCCGGAACCGGCACGTCGGGATCGAGCTGGCTCGCGGCCGGGCCCTGGCCGACATCCTGGACGGGATGAAGATGGTGGCGGAAGGCGTGCTGACCACGGGCGCGGCGCTCGCGCTCGGCGCGCAGTACGGCGTCGAGCTGCCGATCGCGACCCAGATGGCGGAGGTGCTCAGCGGGCGCACCGACGTGCGTACCGCCCTCGAGGCGCTCATGCTGCGCAGGCAGCGTGCGGAGGCGGAGACAGGCTGACGTCGGTATAGGGTAATCGGGTAATCGGGTAATCTGGTGACGTGAGCATCTTTACCCGCCTCCGTGAGGGGCTGGCGCGCACCACGCAGCAGATCGTCGAACGCTTCGACGACATCGTCCGCCGCTCAGATGCCCCCGAGCGCCGGTCGCGTCCGGTCGACGTCGAGACCGTCGCCGCGCTCGAAGAGCTGCTCATCTCGGCCGACGTCGGCGTCGCCGCCACGGAGCGGATCATCGCCGCTGTCACCACGCAGTCGCGCAACGGAGCGAGCCTGCGCGATCTGGTGAAGGCGGAGATCCGCAGCGTGTTTGCCGCAGTCGATCGTCCGATCACCGTCGTGGCGCAGCCCCAGGTGACCCTCATCGTCGGCGTCAACGGAACGGGGAAGACGACGACGGTCGGCAAGCTGGCGAACCTCCTGAAGAGCGAAGGGCGGACGCCGTTGATTTGCGCGGCCGACACGTTCCGCGCCGCGGCGGTCGAGCAGCTCGAGATCTGGGCGCGCCGCGCCGGCGTCGACATGGTGCGGGCGCGAGAGGGCGCCGATCCGGCGGCCGTCGTGTTCGATGCGATCTCGTCGGGCAGGGCGAAAGGACGCGATCCCATCCTCATCGACACCGCAGGACGTCTGCACACCCGCATGAACCTGATGAACGAGCTCGAGAAGATCCGGCGGATCGCCGCGCGCGAAGTGCAGGGCGCGCCCCAGGAAGTGCTCCTCGTGCTCGATGCGACCGTCGGTCAGAACGGCGTCGCCCAGGCCAGAGAGTTCATGGGAGTGGCCGGCGTGAACGGTATCGTGCTGGCCAAGCTGGATGGCACCGCGAAGGGTGGCGTTGCCGTCGCCATCGCCCACGATCTCAAGCTGCCGATCCGGTACGTCGGCGTCGGCGAAGGCATCGACGACCTCGTGCCGTTCTCGGCCGACGAGTACGTGAACGGCCTCTTCGAAGAGAAATGGTAGAGCCCGCCGGTGTCCAGCGCGACGTGGAGCATCGCTTCAGCGGCGCCGATCTGCACTATATGGAGCGGGCGCTCTTTCACGCGGCGCGCGGCAGCGGCCGAACCAGTCCCAATCCGCTCGTCGGCGCGGTCGTCGTATCGGCGGACGGCGTCGTCGTCGGTCAGGGGTTCCACGAGCGCGCGGGCGAGCCGCACGCCGAGGTCCACGCGCTGGAGGCGGCGGGTGCGCGGGCGCGGGGCGCGACGTTGTACTGCACGCTCGAGCCGTGCTGTCACCAGGGTCGCACCGGCCCGTGCGTCAGCCGCATCGTCGACGCGGGCGTCGCGCGGGTCGTCGCCGCGGTGGAAGATCCGAATCCGGCCGTGTGCGGCCGCGGCTTCTCGTTTCTCCGGTCGGGCGGCGTCGCCGTCGACGTCGGTCTGGCGGAGGAGACCGCTGTCGAGCTGAACCTGCCGTTTTTCACGCTGATGCGCGAGGGACGGCCGTTTGTCGTCCTGAAGGCGGCGACCAGCCTTGACGGCCGCATCGCCGGAACGACCGGGGGGCGGACCCATCTGACGTCGGCGGCGGCCAATCGCCACGCCCATCGCGTCCGGGCCGAGATCGACGCGATCGGGGTCGGCAGCGGGACCATTCTCACCGACGACCCCGAGTTGACCCCGCGCGGCGCGTACCGTGAGCGCCCGCTCGTCCGCGTGATCTTCGATCGGCGCCTTCGGACACCGCCGCATGCTCGAGTGCTCTCGACAGGTGACGCCGGGCCTGTCATCATCGTCACCACGGCACCGGCGGCGGAGCGCGCCGAGCTGCGCATGCGGCTCGAAGCGCGCGGCGCGCAGGTTGAGGTGGCTCGAGACGAGACGTTCCGCGCGGCCCTGCAGCGTCTCGCCGCGCGGCAGGTTGGTTCGCTGCTGATCGAGGGGGGCGCCGCCGTGCACGCGGCCGCCTGGGACGAGGGCCTCGTCGACTATGTGCGGCTGTACGTCACGCCGCGCGTGCTCGGCGCCGGCGGCGTCGCACTCCTTCCGGGACGGTCTTTTTCGTCGGCGGATCTGCGCGATCGGCGAATCGCGCCGCTCGGTCCTGATGTCTTGATAGAGGGCTATGTTCACGGGTCTGGTTGAGGGCGTCGGCGAGCTGGTCGAGCGGAAGCCGACCAGCGGCGGGTTCCGCCTGCGGATTGGATCGCGGCTCGCGCCAGAGCTCGCACCCGGGGACAGCCTGGCGGTCAACGGCGTGTGCCTCACCGTCATCCTCGCCAAACAGAACGAGGTTCACGCGGACATCGGACCCGAGACCGTCCGCGTGACGACGCTCGGGTCGCTGCCGCGCGGAAGCACGGTGAATCTGGAGCGCCCGCTGCGGGCTGACAGCCGGCTCGGCGGACACTTCGTCCAGGGGCACGTCGATGCGATCGGCCACATCGAGGAGCTCCGCCAGGATGCCGACTTCCACTGGCTGACCATCAGCTTTCCGTCGTATCTCGCGCCGTTCATCGTGCACAAGGGGTCGATCGCAGTGGACGGCATCAGCCTCACCGTAGCCGGACTCGGAGCCGATCGATTCGACGTTCAGGTCGTGCCCTACACGATGGCGCACACGAACCTCAGTCGCGTCCAGATCCGCGATCGGGTCAACCTCGAGGGCGACATGGTCGGCAAGTACGTCGTCCGCGCCGCCGAGCTGGCCGGGTTGACATTCACCACGGCGCGGCCTGGACAGGTGACGCATTGAAATGGCTGATGGCTGATGGCTAAGGGCTGATGGCTAAGGGCTGATGGCTAAGGGCACCAGGCAACAGGCAGAGGACGATGTGAAGAAACTCAAGATCGCAAAGAAAACGAAAACGCCGTTTGCGCGCATCGACCAGGCGGTCGAGGCCATCCGGGCCGGCCAGATGATCATCATCGTGGACGACGCGGATCGGGAGAATGAGGGCGATCTGACGATCGCCGCCGAGAAGATCACGCCTGAAGCGGTGAATTTCATGGCCCGGTACGGGCGCGGGTTGATTTGCCTCTCGATGACGCCGGAGCGCCTCGACGAGCTCGAGATTCCGTTGATGGTGTCGCAGAACAGCTCGCGGTTCGATACGGCGTTCTGCATTCCGATTGAAGCGAAGGATCGGACGAGCACCGGCATTTCCGCCGCGGACCGCGCGGCCACCGTGCTCGCCGCCATCGATCCGGCGACGCGGCCCTCCGATCTGCTCCGACCCGGGCACATGTTTCCGCTGCGCTCGCGGACCGGCGGCGTGCTGGCGCGCACGGGGCAAACCGAGGCGTCGGTCGACATCGCGCGGATCGCGGGACTGTACCCGGCCGGGGTCATCTGCGAGGTGATGAACGAAGATGGGACGATGGCGCGGGTGCCGCAGCTGGCGCGGTTCGCCAGGCGGCACGGCCTGCTGATGATCACGGTCGCCGATCTGATCACCTACCGGATGAGCACGGAGTCGCTCGTCAAGCGCGTCGCCTCGGCGAAGATGCCGACCGAGTATGGCGATTTCCGCGTCCACGCGTTCGAGAATCAGGTCGATCACCAGACGCACGTCGCGCTCGTTCGCGGCGATATCGAGGACGGCGCGGACGTCCTCGTCCGCGTCCACTCGTCGTGCTTGACCGGCGACGGATTGCACTCGATCCGCTGTGACTGCGGCGCCCAGCTCGATTCGGCCATGCAACGGATCGCCGAGGAAGGCCGCGGCATCCTGCTGTATTTGAATCAGGAAGGCCGCGGCATCGGGCTCGCGAACAAGATTCGCGCGTACGAGCTCCAGGACCAGGGCTTCGACACGGTCGAGGCCAACGAGCGGCTCGGCTTCAAAGCGGATCAGCGCGATTACGGAATGGGTGTCCAGATCCTGCGCGAGCTGGGCGTCCGCTCGATGCGTCTGCTCAGCAACAACCCGCGCAAGCTGGTGGGGATCGAAGGGTACGGCTTGTCGGTCACCGAGTGGCTGCCGCTCGAAATCGCCCCTTCTGATTCGACGCGCCGATACCTGACGACCAAGAAAGAAAAGCTCGGACACAAACTCTCATCGGTGTGACTTGGTGACTTGGTGACTTGGTGACTTGGTGAATGTGGCGATGGCAGCAACTCACCAACTCGCCAACTCGCCAAGTCACCAACTCGCCAACTCGCCAATTCACCAACTCTCACCTGTGATTCTCTTCGACGGCGTGTGCAACCTCTGCAGCGGGTTCGTACAGTTCGTCATCGCCCACGATCCCGCAGGACGCTTTCGATTCGCGGCGCTTCAGTCTGACGCCGCGCGCCGGCTTCTCCGTCAGCCTGATGCGGCCCGTAGCGCGTCGCCCGCCAGCGTCGTGCTCGTCGAGGGCGATCGCGTGTTCACGCAATCGACGGCCGCGCTGCGGATCGCACGCGGGCTTGGCCTGCCGTGGCGGCTCGTCTACGGCTTGATCGCCGTCCCACGGCCGCTGCGCGACTGGATGTACGACATCGTCGCGCGGCACCGCTACCAGTGGTTTGGCCGGCGGGACGGGTGCCTGGTGCCAACCGCGGACGAGAGGGCGCGGTTTCTCGACTGACGTGATTGTTTGACACTCAGACAGCCCGTTCGCTACGATAAGGGTTTGCGGTAGAGCGGGTTAGCGGATCATGTTCGAGTCTTTCAGCAGACGCCCTCAATGACCGTCAAAGGCCAGCTTCACGCGTGTCGGGACTCCCTCATGGCTGGCATGCGTGCGTCGGCGCGCGGCGCGGCGCCGAACGAACGCGCGGCGACGTTGCTCCGAGCCTGTCTCGATCTCGTCGAACACCTGGTGCGGCAGTCGATGGACGTCAAGTCCGGCGAGGTCGAAACCACTCTCGGCGTGCTCGAGCAGGCTTATGCCGAACTGGAGGCCGAGGTCGGCGCCACACACGCCGTGTCGGTCTCGCTTCGAAACGCGATCGGGAAGCTGAAGGCCCTGCGGATCGAAATGGACGCCAAGCCCGGGTAGCGGTCATGTTCGACTCCCTCGGCACACGCCTGCAGGACGTTTTCAAAACGCTTCGCGGCGAGTTCAGGCTGACACCGGAGACGATCGAGGCCGCGCTTCGCGAGATTCGTCTCGCCCTGCTCGAAGCCGACGTCAATTTCAAGGTCGTCAAGGCGTTCATCGACCGCGTCCGCGATCGCGCCATGGACCAGCAGGTCCTGGGCAGCCTGTCGCCGTCGCAGCAGGTCGTCAAGATCGTCCGCGACGAGATGGTGGCCCTCTTCGGCGACGCCGAAGGCGGCCTTCAGACGACGAGTAAGCGGCCGCGGGTGATCCTGCTGCTCGGGCTTCAGGGCGCGGGCAAGACCACCACCGCAGGCAAGCTGGGTCTGTGGCTCGCCAAGCAGGGGCGCCATCCGCTGCTCGTGTCGACCGACGTCAAGCGGCCAGCCGCGATTCAGCAGTTGAACGTCGTCGCCCGGAAGGCGTCGCTACGGGTGCACGACCCGGCGGGCCAGATGGATCCGGTGACGCGCGCCAGGGGGGCCGTGGCTGAAGCCGCGACGCTGGGCTTCGACGCCGTGATCGTGGACACGGCCGGCCGCCTGCACATCGACGACGAGCTGATGACCGAGCTCGTGGCGATTCGCGACCTCACGGACCCGTCGGATCGGCTGTACGTCGCCGACGCGATGACGGGGCAGGACGCCATCAAGAGCGCCGGCGAGTTCAACCGGCGCGTGGGGGTCACCGGCGTCGTGCTGACAAAGCTCGACGGCGATGCGCGGGGCGGCGCGGCGTTGTCGGTCGTGTCGGTGGTCGGCGTGCCGATCGCGTTTGCCGGCAGCGGCGAGCGGCTCGAGGATCTGGAGCCGTTCCATCCCGAGCGCGTGGTGTCCCGCGTGCTGGGGATGGGCGACGTGCTCTCGCTGATCGAGCGCGCCGAAGCGGCGATCGACGTCCAGGACGCGGAGCGCCTCGAAGAGAAGATCCGGGCGAACGAGTTCACGCTCGAGGACTTCCGCGATCAGCTCAAGACGATCCGGAAGATGGGTCCCATCGAGCAGATCATGGGGATGCTGCCCGGCATGGGCCAGCTCAAGGCGCTGGCCGCAAACAAGCCGGACGACAAGCAGATTACGCGGATCGAAGCCATCATCAACTCGATGACGCCCGACGAGCGGTGCAAGCAGCACATCATCAACGGGAGCCGCCGCAAACGCATCGCGAAGGGCAGTGGAACGTCGGTCGAAGAGGTGAATCGCCTGCTGAAGCAGTTCGTGCAGATGCAGAAGATGTTGAAGTCGCTCGGCGCGATGGCCGGGCTCGCCGGCGGCGGCAAGAAGGCGCGCCGTCAGGCCGTGGAAATGCTGCGCAACCGCCGGTAACGGCGGCGCTCGAAGACGGCGACGCCGAAAAGCGTCGCCCTGCATGGACGGAGCTGACGTCGCCAGATGCAGGGCGACCCTTTCAGGGTCGCCGATCTCGCGCAGCGAAACAGGCGTTCGGGTTCGAGCCCCGGAGGTCATTCAGGAGAACGCAATGGTCGCCATTCGTTTGCGCCGGGCCGGTTCCAAGAAGCGCCCGTTCTTCCGCGTCGTCGTCACCGATTCGCGCGCCGCCCGCGACAGCTCGTTCGTCGAAAACCTCGGACATTACAACCCCCGCACCAGACCGGCCATCGTGAAGGTCGACAAGGAGCGCGTGGACTTCTGGATCAAGAAGGGCGCGCAGCCGTCGGATTCGGTGCGGACGCTGATCGCGCGTCATCTGACGCCGGTGCCAATCGCCGCTCCGGCAGCAGCGGCGACCGTGGCGAAATGAGTTCCGAGACTGGTGTTCGCGCCGTCGTCGAGGTGCTGGCGAAGGCGCTGGCCGATCGTCCCGACGACGTGCGCGTCACCGAGTCGCAGCACAAGCAGGTGACGCTCATCGAGCTGTTCGTGTCGCCGCAGGACATCGCCAAGCTGATCGGGCGTCAGGGCCGGACCGCGGCGGCGTTGCGTACCCTGGCGTCGACCGCGGGAGAGCGAGAGGGGAAGCAGGTCACGCTCGAGATACGGGAGAGCCGGTGAGATGGCAGGATTACAGGCGGTGAGATTGCAGGATTACAGAATGGCAGGATTGCAGGAAAGAAAGGCTTGAAGGCCCCTTTCGTTTCCCTTTCTGCAATCCTGCAATCCCTGAAATTCTGCAATGGCGGCGAAGTGGGAAGAGATGGCGCTCGTCGGGCGCGTGGCTCGCGCGCACGGGATTCACGGTCAGGTGATTGTGAACCCTGAGACCGACTTTCCGGCAGAGCGGTTCCGGCCCGGTGCCGAGCTGTTCATTGAACGCGCCGGGCGGGTCGAAGGGCTTCGCGTCACGACCGCCCGATTCCATCGGGAGCGACCGGTGATCGGGATTGACGGCATCGAGACGATGAACGATGCGGAGACGCTCGCCGGGTACGAGCTGCGCGTGCCGATCGATCGGCTCGCGACGCTTCCGCCCGGCACTTTCTATCGGCACGACCTGATTGGGTGTCGGGTGGAAACAGGGGACGGCCGGGCGGTCGGCCTCGTCAGCGACGTCGAGGGCACGATGGCGGGCAGCCTGCTGGTGGTCGACGGCGCGGACGGCGAAGTGCTGATTCCGCTGGTGTCGCACATCTGCACGGTCGTCGAGCCGGCCGCCAGGCGGATCGTGATCGATCCGCCTGAGGGGTTGATCGAGGTGAACGAGGTCCGGCTGAAGCCGGACACTACCGGAACGTGAGAGGGCAGTAACGGTATTGCGGCTTCAGCCGGACCGTCGGCGGCATCGCACGTTGGGCGGGATCGGAACGTGAGATCGACGGTATCGGTGTCCGGCTTCAGAGCTTGTGAGGAAACACGACGTTCAACGCAGAACTCGCGGAAAACCCCTAAGCACTTTTCTCTGCGGGTTCCGCATTTTCTGCGTTGTACGTGATTTCTTCACACGCTCTTCAGCCGGACCTTCGCTGCGATGACTTTTGACATCGTCACGATCTTTCCGGCGATGATCGAGCAGCCGCTGGCGGCTGGCGTGCTCGGCCGGGCGATCGAGCGGGGCACTCTGGACGTCAAGGTTCGTGATCTGCGGGACTTCACGACCGACCGCCATCGGGTCGTGGACGACGTGCCGTATGGTGGAGGACCGGGGATGGTGCTGAAACCCGAGCCGATCTTCCGCGCGCTCGACGCGATCGAAGCCGAGCGCGGGACGCCGCTGACCGTGATCCTGACCTCGCCGCAGGGGATGCGCTTCACGCAGGTCGAGGCGCAGCGGTTGAGCGGTCTCGAGCACATCGTGCTCTTGTGCGGGCGATACGAAGGGTTCGACGATCGCGTGCGCGAGCGGGTGACCGAGGAGCTGTCGATCGGCGACTACGTGCTGACGGGCGGGGAACTGCCGGCGCTCGTCGTGCTCGACGCCGTGGCTCGCTTCGTGCCGGGCGTCGTCGGGGACGGGCAATCGGTGGCGGCAGATTCGTTCAGCCGCGGGCTGCTCGATTTTCCGCAGTTCACGCGGCCAGCGGAGATCGCGTGTCGCTCGATCGTTGAAGCCGAGCGCGACGTGGGTCGCGCGAACAGCGACGTTGGCAGCGCGAAGAGTGCGCGTGTCAGCGCGACGCGCGACGGGAGCGCGAAGGCTTCAGCCGAGCGTATGCTGAAGGTCCCCGACGTGCTGTTGTCGGGGAACCACGCGGAGATACGGCGCTGGCGGAAGCGTGAAGCGCTGATCCGGACGCTGGATCGGCGCCCGGATCTCCTGGAGGACGCGAGCCTGGACGACGAAGAAGAGCAGATGCTTCGAGAATTGCAGGATGGCAGGATTGGAGAATTGCGGAAAGGGAAGGCGGAAGGGGACGGGTCTTAGGCCCTTCCCTTCCTGCAATCCCGCCCTTCTGCAATCCTGCAATTTCAGCCGTGGAGGGTGTGATGGGCGCGATTGAGCTGGTGGAACGATCGCAACTGGCCGAGCGGCCGGCGATGAAGGCGGGCGACACCGTTCGCGTGCATGTGAAAGTGCGCGAGGGTGACAAGGAGCGCGTTCAGATCTTCGAAGGCGTCGTGATCGGCCTGCACCGCGGCGGCACGCGCGCGTCCTTCACCGTGCGCAAAGTATCGTTCGGTCAGGGCGTCGAGCGCATCTTCCCGCTGCACTCGCCGACGATCCAGAAGGTCGAGGTGACGCGGTCGGCCAGGGTCCGGCGCGCGAAGCTGTACTACCTGCGCGACCTCAAGGGCAAGGCGGCGCGCATGAAGGACGTCGTCAAGCCCCAGGGCTGATCGATGACGCGCGTACCTGCGATGCGCACGTTGGAGAACGCGCTGCGCCGCGTCGGGTTCGTGCACGTGGCGGGCGTCGACGAGGCAGGGCGCGGCTGTCTGGCCGGCCCCGTCGTCGCGGCGGCGGTCGTTCTCCATCCCGAGCGTCACATCTCCGGCGTCTGCGACTCGAAGACTGTTCCGGCGGCCGAGCGCGAGCGGCTGTACGACCGAATCGTCCGCCACGCCGTCGCCTGGGCGGTCGCATCGGCGGATCCGTCCGAGATTGACCGGATCAACATTCACCAGGCGTCGCTGCGCGCGATGCAGCGCGCCGTGCTCGCGCTCGCGCCGCTGCCCGACATCGTTCTGGTCGATGCGTTCCGGGTGCCCGAGCTGCCGATGGCGCAGCGGGGTGTCCTGCACGGCGATCGACGGTGTTCGGCCATCGCGGCGGCGTCGATCATCGCCAAAGTGACGCGCGACCGGCAGATGCTCGAGCTGCACGGCCGCGACCCGCGTTATGGCTTCGATCGCCACAAGGGCTACGCGACGGCCGATCATCTCGACGCCGTCGCCCGCTTCGGCTACTCGGACATCCACCGGCGCTCGTTCCGCCCTCCGACGCTGTTTGATACGATTGATTCGCGACCGGCGACTGGCGACCCACGACCTGGCAACTAGCTGTGCCGATTGATCGCGCTGTCACACTGCGCAACGCCGAGAAGCTGATCCGGCAGGGCAAGCTCGACGCCGCCATCGCGGAATTCGTGCGCCTCGTCGAAGATCAGCCGCGAGACTGGAACGGCAAGAATTCCCTCGCGGATCTCTACGCCCGCGCCGGGAAGGTCGACAAAGCCGTCGAGCAGCTCATGGAGATTGCCGGGAATCTCAACGACGAAGGCGCGGTTGCAAAAGCCGGCGCGGTCTACAAGAAGATTCTCAAGCTCAAGCCCGATCACGAGCACGGGCTCCTGCAGGTCTCCGAGATCCTGGGGGGCCAGGGGCTGTACGCCGACGCGAGGGCTCACCTGAACACGCTCATCGAGCTGCGGCGCGCCAAAGGGGACGTGCGTGGCGTGCTCCAGGCGAAGATCCGCCTCGGATCGCTCGATCCCGAGGATTACGAAGGGCGTCGGACGGCGTCGAACGCGCGGATCGAAATGGGCGACAAGGCCGGCGCCCTGAGCGATTTGAAAGACATCGCGGCGGCGCTCACCGAAAAAGGGCGGCAGGCCGAGGCCGTCGAGGTCCTGCGCGATGCCGCGAAGCTGCATCCCGACGACGAGGAGATTCGGGAGCGGCTCCTGGACGTTTACTTCGCCGCCGGAGACCTGGCGCATGCACGGGAGTGCGCAACCACTGTCGAGCAGTTCAGGATGGTCGCCGCGGCGTTCGAGGCACGGGGAGACGTCGACGAGGCGCTCGGGACGTTGCGCCAGGCAGCCAGCCAGAATCCTGCCGACACGGATCTGAAGGCGGACCTCGCGCGCGCATTCGTCGTCCGCGGCGATATCGCGACCGCGGCGGAGTATCTCAGTGTGGAAACGGCCGGCGACGATCCGGTGTTGCTGCTCACCGTCGCCGACATCAAGCTCCGCGGCGAAAGCGTCGAGGACGGCCTGGTCATCGTGCGGCGGTTGCTCGAAGAGGATGCGTCGCGCCGGGAGCAGATCGCGCTTTTGGGGTGGACTGTGGCCGAGCGCCACCCTGAAGCCGGTTTTCAGGTCGTCGAGCTCGCTGCCGAAACCGCCGTCGCTCAAGGCGACTGGCCGGGCGCCGCGGCGGTGCTGCAGGAGTTCGTCACCCGCGTGCCGAATCACATCCCGGCGTTGATGCATCTGGTCGAGCTGTGCGTCGACGGTGGACTCGAAGCGACGATGTTCAGCGCGCAGGCACAGTTGGCCGACGCCTATATCGCGGCGGGCGCCGCGACGGAAGCGCGGTTCATCGCCGAGGATCTCGTGGCGCGAGAGCCGTGGGACAAGGCGAATGTCGAGCGCTTTCGGCGGGCGCTCGTGCTGCTGGGCGAACCCGATCCGGACGCGCTGATTGCCGCGCGATTGAGCGGGGAGTCGCCCTTCACGAGCACCGACCTGTCGTTCGACGACCATGAGCTCGACGAGATGCCCGCTGATGCCGGCGGCGCCTTGGCGCCACCTGATGTCATGAGCTTGGAAGACCTGATGGCGGCCGCCGCCGTGGCCGACGATCCGGTCGTGAAGCCGGCACGGAAGAGATCCCGCCATGAGGAGCGTCATTTCGAGCTGAGCGCCAATGCGGTCGAGTTCGAAAGCCTCTTGAGTGAGCTCGAATCGGCGCCTGCGTCGGCGCCCGGCGCTTCCGAAGGCGTGGAAGTGGACCTCAGTATCGTGATCGACGACATCAAGAAGCCGGCGGCCCCGCCTCCCGCCGAGACGGCGTCGGGCGGCCTCGACGCCGTCTTCGGAAACATGCGCGAGGCCTCTCGACGCTCGGGGCTGGACGACGCGGAGAAGGAATACAAGCGGGGGCTGGCGCTGCGCGACGCCGGCGACATCGACGGGTGCATCAAGGCCCTGGAAAAAGCGTCGCGCGCGCCGAAGCTGCGCTTTGCCACCGCCCGCCTGATCGCCCGCCTCTATCGCGAGCGCAACAGGATGCCGGAGGCCCTCGAGTGGCTCGAGCGCGCCTCGCACGCGCCGGCGTCCAACGTCGACGACTCGCATCAGCTGCTGTACGAGCTCGCGGAGGCGCTGGAGAAGATCGGCGAGGTGGCGCGTGCGCTCGCCGTCTGCCTGGAGCTGCGGTCCGAGGCCGGCGAGTACCGCGATATTGCCGAGCGGATCGATCGACTCACCAAGGTACAGGCCGGGGGGTAGGGTCTGTTCCGCCGATTCCTTTACGTCGTATTCTTCGTCCAGGTCGGCCTGCTGCTCATCATCCTGCCGTGGTGGCCCGCCTTCTGGGAACACAACTATTTCGTGCTCGCGTGGCCGCCGCTCCGGATGTTTCTATCGAACAATTTCGTGCGCGGCGCCGTGAGCGGTCTCGGCCTGGTGAATCTCGTCGCCGGCTTCGTGGATCTCGCCCTGCTGTTTGCGGCGCGCGACCGGAGGGAGATCTCGCTGCGCGACGGCACCGGCCGCCGGTGACACCGGTGACGATCTGCCTCGTCAGCGATCGGCGCCGTCTGGTTCCGGCTGACGCGCCGGCCGACGCGTCACGCCGCTGCCTCCTGGCCCAGGCGCGTCATGCGTCGGGCGCGGGCGTGGACCTCATTCAGATCCGCGAGCGCGATCTCGACGCCGCGGAGCTGGCGCGGCTCGTCGACGACGTGCTCGCCGTCACGCGCGGCACCCCGACCCGCGTCGTCGTCAACGATCGACTGGACGTCGCGCTCGCGTGCGGCGCTCACGGTGTGCACCTGCGCGGCGACTCGATTCCGGTGGGGGCGGCGCGCCGGCTGGCGCCCGCCGGGTTCCTGATTGGCTGCTCCGTTCACGGGATCGACGACGCGAGACGGGCAGCGGGCGCCGATTATCTGATCGCCGGCACGGTGTTCACGACCGCATCCAAGCCGGCCGGGCAGCCGCCCCTCGGCGCCGACGGTCTGCGATCCATTGTGAGTGCTTCGGATGCACCGGTTCTCGCGATCGGCGGGATCACCGAAGATCGCATCGACTTGATTGCCGCTGCCGGCGCGATGGGGTTCGCGGCCATTGGTCTGTTTATCGCGCCCCGCTCCGCCGACGGGCGCACCCGGGAGCCTGTCTGCCGCGCGGTTCCGCTCGACGGCGTCGTGGAGCGGGCGCGGACCCGGTTTGACAGGGTGTTGAGGGCTCCTTGACGGGCTGCTAACATAAGCGCGGTTGTCGCGCCCTTCCATGGCTGCCGATCGGACGTCCAGCGGTTTCGGCGGCGCGCTTCGCGAGGCCCGCGAGCGTCGCGGCGTCTCCCTCCGCCAGATCGCGAACGCCACGAAGATTTCGGTCGCCGCGCTCGAAGCGCTCGAGCGCAACGACATCTCGCGTCTGCCCGGCGGCATCTTCAGCCGGGCCTTCGTCCGCTCCTACGCGATAGAGGTCGGGCTCGATCCTGAGGCGACGATCCAGGAGTTCGTCACGCAGTTTCCCAACGACTCGGTGACGGCGGGCCATCCGGCCACGGATCGCGGCGAGGACCACGAGGCTGTCGAAAGCGATCGGCGGCTGGCGGGCACGTTGTTGTGGTTGATCCTCGTCAGCATTCCGATCGCGGGGGCGGTGCTGTACTTTGCCACGGCCGGTCGAACCGCCGCGCCCGACGCGCCGCCGGCGGTCGCCGCGACGGCGCCGGCTTCGGATGCAAAGCCGGTTACCGGTCCGCCACCGTCGCCGGCATCCACGCCAGCGCCGGCATCCACGCCAGCGCCAGCGCCAGGGCCGGCGCAGGCGTCGCCGGCTTCGAAAGTGCCTGCGCCGCCGGCCGTCGCGACACCGCCGCCCGCTGTCACGCCACCCGTCAGCGATCACCTTTCTGTCTCGCTCTCGGTGAAGCGCCCCTGCTATGTGTCCGCCACAGTGGATGGCAGGAAGACGATCGATCGCCTCCTGCAGCCCGGCGCCCGGCAGACGATCGACGTGCGACGGGAAATGGTGCTCACGGCAGGCGATGCGTCCGCGATTGCGCTCACGTTGAATGGCGTTGAAGCCAGACCGCTCGGCAAGTCGGGCGAGGTCGTCACTGCGCGCTTCAACCTCACCAACTTCAAGGACTACCTGCCGGGCCGGTAATGAGCCTGACGCCGCTCCTGGATTACTTCAAGCGAGGCGAGGTCGAGCGCGAGGTGCGGTTGCAGGCCGCTCAGGGCGCGCTGGCGCCGCGCGCGCACGAACAACTGGCCATCCTGGTGCTGCTTCTCGAGGACAAGGAAGCTGAAATCCGCGAGACCGCCGATGCCACGCTGAACCGGATCCCGGTCGAGGCGCTGCAGGCATTTCTTGCGCGCTCGGACGCGCCGGTCGACCTGCGCGAGTTTTTCGGCGATCGCGGCATCTTTCCGGCTGAGATTCCCTCGATCCAGTTCGACGCCGACGACGCGTTGATCGATACCGACCCGCCGGCGTCGTCCGACGATGAGGAAGACGGCGAGGGGCGCCAGTCGGGGGTTCAGGCGCTGGCGATGATGACGTTCCCCGAGCGCCTCAAGGCCGCCGTGAAGGGCACACGCGAGATGCGCGCGATCCTGATCCGCGATCCGAACAAGCTCATTGCCTCGTCCGTCCTCAGCAGTCCGAAGGTCAGCGTTCCCGAAGTCGAGAGCTTCGCGCGGATGCAGAACGTCTCGGAGGACGTGCTGCGGATCATCGGCAGCAACCGCGCGTGGCTGAAAAGCTACGGCGTCGTCCTGGCCCTGGCCAAAAACCCGAAGACGCCACTGGCGATGTCGATGAACCTGATGAACCGGCTGACCACGAAAGACCTCCAGAGACTCTCGGTGGACCGAAACGTCGCGGAGGCGCTCCGCATCTCGGCGCGGAAGAAGTGCGTCGCGAACCAATCGGGCAAGGAATAGAATTCCGACTTCCGACTTCCGACTTCAGACTTCAGACTTCAGACTTCTAACTTTCTTCTTACCCCTGCTCCAGTCCGCCCTCATCTGCGCCATGCCTTCCATGTAGACGGTGGCGCGCTCCCGTTCCGCTTCGCTTGCCATCGACTTGAGCAGATCGAGCGCTTTCGTCAGGTCCTTCTGAATCGACCGGCGTGTCGTCCGGAAGTACAGGGCGCGGATTTCCGCGAGCTTGTCGTCGGCGCTGAGCATCGGGAGCTTCACGACCGTCTCCGATGCCGTCTCAATAAGGCACGGAATGCCTCGAACGGCCTCGTGTTGAGGACGTCGGCGGGCTGAATCCATGCGCGGCGTGCGACCATCACGCCCCAGCGCAGCCGGCCGAAGGCGTGGCGGGAGTGCGCGTCGCTCGAGATGACCAGCGGCACGCCTCGGTCGCGCGCCAGCTTGGCGTGGACGTCGTTGAGGTCCAGGCGGTGCACCTGACAGTTGATCTCGATCGCCACGCCGTGGCGCGCTGCGGCATCGATCACCGCCTCCATGTCGACCGGGTAGGGCTGGCGCTTCAGGATGAGGCGGCCTGTCGGGTGACCCAGGATATCGACTTGTGGGTGCTCGATCGCGCGGAGCAGGCGGGCGGTCATCTGCTCGCGATCCTGAGTGAACGCCGAGTGAACGGACGCGACGACGATGTCGAGCGCCGCGAGGCAGTCGTCGGCGAGATCGAGGGATCCGTCCGCTTTGATGTCGCATTCGACACCCGCGAGGAGCCGGACGCCGAGGCCTTCGGCATCGACGGCCCGAATGCGGGCCGCGCTCTCGATCGCGCGCCGCTCGTCCAGGCCGTTCGCCATGGCCAGCGACCGCGTGTGATCGGTGATGGCGATGTACTCCAGCCCCGCCTCCCGCGCCGCCTCCGCCATCGTCCGCACGTCGTCCTTGCCGTCCGTCTCGGTGCTGTGCATGTGGAGGTCGCCGCGCAGATCGCCGCGATCGATGAGGCGGGGCAGGGCGTGGGACCGGGCGGCGTCGATCTCGCCCCGCATCTCGCGCAGCTCCGGCGGAATCCAGTCGAGGCCCAGCGCGGCATAGATGTCCTCCTCGCGCTGGCCGGCCACCTTCACATCGTCTGCGGTGCGGAACAGGCCGTACTCGTTCAGCTTGAAGCCCTGGTCGATCGCGCGATCGCGCAGCGCGATATTGTGCGCCTTCGATCCGGTGAAGTACTGCATCGCGGCGCCCCGGCTGTCGGCGGCGACGAGCCGCAGGTCGGCCTGGAATCCGCCCCGGACCAGCACACTCGACCTGGTGTCGCCGTGTCCGAGCACGCGCTCGACAAGGCGGTACTCGACGAAGTCGTCCATGAGAGACTGCGGCGCACCCGAGGCGAGGAGGTCCAGGTCGCCGCACGTGTCGCACCCTCGCCGCAGGCTGCCGACGGGCTCGATCGTCGCGTCCGGCGCGCGCTCCCGCAGATACACGACGAGCGCGGCGGCCGCGTCGTGCGCATCGGGCAGCAGGTGACGTCCCGCGAAGCGCTTCCGCTCCTCGAGCGCCTTGAGGATCAGCCCCTCCTTCCTGGCGCCCATGCCCCGGAGCGCGCGAATGCGGCCGTCGAGCGCGGCGCTCTCCAGGTCCTCCAGGGTGCGGATGTCGAGCTCGCGGTACAGGGTCGCAACCGTCTTGGGCCCGACACCCTGCAGATGGAGCAGGTCGAGGATCGTGGGCGGGAACTCGGCGATCAGCTCTCGATGGAACGCGGTGTCCCCGGTCCCGGCGATCTCACGGATGCGCGCGGCGAGATCCTTGCCGATTCCGGGAATCTCCCGGAGTCCGGTTTCGTCGAGGAGCGACAGCTCGTGCGGATGATTGGCGGCGATGTCGGCGCCGTTGCGGTACGCACGGATCTTGAACGGGTTGTCGTCCTTGATCTCGAGGAGATCGGCGATCTCCCGGAGGATGCGCGCGATCGCGAGGTTATCCAATCTGGAGGCCCTCGGTCTCGATATGGTAGTCGAGCAGCCGCGCGCCGCCCTTCGCGAGCGCGTCGGCGATCGCGGATCGCGAGCCCGCCGGACCGTAGCAGATCAGGCATCCGCCGCCGCCCGCGCCGCACACCTTGCCGGCCATCGCACCGGCGGCCTTCGCGCGCGCCATCAGATCGTCGATCGTCGGCGTCGTGACGCCCGGCGCCAGGCCCTTGCGGTTTTCCCACTCGATGCCAATCTGGCGGCCGACTTCATCCCAGTCGCCGCGCTGGAGCGCCGTTCGCATCGCCACCGCCGTATCGCGAATCCGCTCGAAGCAATCGAAGATGTGCCGATCGCCGTCGATATGACGCTTGATGATCTCCCAGTTGTTGGTGCCGGATCTGCGCGGCGCGCCGGTGTACGCCAGCACGATGCGGCGCTCGAGCTCGCGCGGATCGACGTCGAGCACCACACGGGTGATCCCGGCGACGCCGAGCTCGATGGCCGCGACGCCGCCGTAGAGCGCCGGACGATAGTCCTGCACGCCGGTTGGGACCCGGATCGTCTGGCATTCGACGTTCATCGCCACCTGCAGGATGTGCTCGGGATCCGACGATGACGCGGTCCAGCGCGCGAGCGCGCCGCAGACGGCGATCGTCAGCGCCGACGAGCCGGCGATGCCCGCACCCGCGGGCGACTCGCCGCGCGTCGTCAACGTCGCGTTTTCCATTTGGTAGTGGCGGGCGAGCAGCGCGAGCAGCGACAGGTCGCCTGCGCCGTCGAGGTCCGCCCATCGCGGCGCGTGCACCGTGCGATCGGTGTCAAGCGATCGGAGCTCGACGCCGCCGGAGGGTCGCGATGCGACCTCCGCGTGCGCGCGCAGGCTGATCGCGGCGTTCAGCGTCGATGCGCCGTCGTGAAACAGGTAGAGCGGCCAGATGTCGATGGTCCCGCCGGCGAGGTCGATTCGCGTCGGCGCAGAGGACGACGTGCGCACACGGCGATTATAGAGGCGTCTGCGGCTCGTGTCGTGCGGCTGATGGTTCAGTACACCCGCTCGTCCTGAGCGCTTCGACTCGCCGCTCATCCTTCGACTGTCAGACCGGACTCGTCCATGAGGCTGACGTTCAGACGGAAAGCCACGAAAACCACGAAAACCACGAAAGTCACGAAAGACACCACGAAAGACACCACGAAAGACACGAAAGCCACGAACCTCACGAACCTCACGAACCTCACGAAACAGCATGATCTCTTAGCAGTGCGAGGGCGCCGAACAATAGCCGGCTCAGACTTCGCTCGAAATGGCTCGGTCGCTGCGCGAAGCGAGATGACACCACCCACGGCGCCGGCCGCACCACCAGCTGATATTTCATACCAGTCCGCGATCACCGCTCCGTCGGGTGGGACACCGACAGCGCACAATTGATTGAGCAACGTCGCCGTGCCTGCCAGGGCGGTTTTTGCGGTCTCGCCAACAACCGGGGCGCTGCGCCGTGTCTCGATCGGACCGCCTTGAGCCGGGCGCGCTGATAGAATCGGAGGTGATGTCTCCAAGCGCGCTGCGGCGTCAGATTGGTCAGCTGTTGATAGCCGGATTCAACGGGCAGCAGATTCCGGCTGAGCTTCGGTCGCTGGCGAAGGAGTTCGGGCTGGGCGGCGTCATCCTGTTCGCGCGAAACATCGCCGAGCCCGAGCAGGTCGCCGAGCTGGCGTTCGATGCCGCACGGCTGGTGCCGGATCTCCCCGTGTGGGTCTCCGTCGATCAGGAAGGCGGGCGCGTCGCGCGGTTGAAATCGCCGTTCACGGAGTGGCCGCCGATGGCGACGCTCGGGCGGAGCGGCGACGTGACGCTGGCCGAACGATTCGCCCGGGCGCTCGCGATGGAGTTGAAGAGCGTCGGCGTCACGCTGGACTACGCGCCCGTCCTGGACATCCACACCAACCCGAAGAATCCCGTCATCGGCGATCGCGCGCTGGCGGAGAAGGCCGAGGAGGCTGCGCGGCTCGGCAGCGCCATCGTGCGGACGCTGCAGGCCGAGGGCATCGCGGCGTGCGGCAAACATTTCCCCGGTCACGGCGACACGAGCACCGACTCCCATCTCGAGTTGCCGATCGTGGAGCATCCGCCGGACCGTCTCCGCCGCGTGGAATTCCTGCCATTCAAGGCGGCGATTCAGGCCGGCGTGGCGACGATCATGACCGCGCACGTCCTGGTGCCGTCGCTCGACGAGAAACGCCCCGCGACGCTGTCGAGCCGCGTGGTGACCGACCTGCTGCGCCACGAGCTGCAGTACGACGGCGTCATCCTCAGCGACGATCTCGAGATGAAAGCGATTGCCACCGAGTACGCGGTCCCGGCGGCGGCCGTCTTCGCGATCGAGGCCGGCTGTGACGGCGTGCTGATCTGCAGCGGCGACCACGAGACGCAGACCGCGGCGCTCGAAGCGCTCGTGCGAGCGGTCGAGGACGAGCATCTCCGGCGGTCGCGCGTCGAGGACGCGCTCTTGCGACAGCAGCGCGCCAAGGAGCGCTTTCTCGCGTCGCCGGTCTCGGCCAGGCCTCTCGCCGGCCGCGCGTTGCGCGCGGCGATCGGCCGCGAAGAGCATCATGCGATCGCCGAGGAGATGGCGCGCTTCCTGTGATGCGCAAGCCCCGTGCTCTGAGCCCAGGCGATCGCCTCGCCGTCGTCGCCCCCGCCAGCCCGTTCACCCGCGAGGAGTTCGATCGCGGCCTCGACGAAATCCGCCGCCTCGGGTTCGAGCCGGTGTACGACGGCTCGGTCTTCGCGCGGCAGCGCTACGTGGCCGGTCCGGCGGAACTGAGGGCCGGCGCGATTCACGCCGCGTGGCGCGATCAGTCGATCGCAGGCCTCGTCTCCGCGCGCGGCGGCTACGGCAGCGCGCAGGTGCTGCCGCTGCTCGATTGCGACGAGGCCCGGCGCGCCTGCAAGCCGTTCGTCGGGTACAGTGATTTGACGTCGCTGTTGACGTTTCTCACGCTGGGCTGCGATCTCGTCGCGTTTCACGGTCCGATGCTCGCGGGCCGCCTGGGCCGCGGCGGGGAGGGCTACGACCTGGACTCCTTCGTGCGGGCGCTGTGCCGGCCCGAGCCAATGGGCGAGCTGGCGCCGCCGGGACTCGAATCCATTCGGCCCGGCGAGGCACGTGGACCGCTGCTCGGCGGCACGCTCACGCAGCTCCTCGCGTCGCTCGGCACGCCGTTCGCGTTCGATCCGCCGCCCGGCTACGTGCTGTTTCTCGACGAAGTCGGCGAGCGTCCCTATCGCCTCGATCGCATGGTGACGCAGCTCCGGCAGACGGGGCTGCTGGCACGCGCCTCGGCCGTCGTCATCGGCGAGCTGCCGAAATGCGACGAGCCATCGGGCGATCCCACCGCGCGCGCCGTGATGGCGGAGCTGCTCGCAGACTTTCCGGGGCCGGTCGTCATCGGCTTTCCGTCCGGCCACACCGTCACGCCCGCGATGACGCTGCCGTTCGGCGTGAAGGCTCGCGCGATCGGCGGCCCGCAGCCACGGCTTGTGATCGAGGAGGCCGCCGTTGGCTGACGCACGCGGGAGTGGTCCCTGGTGCCTGGTGCTTCGTACGCACGGACCAGGGACCAAGGACCAGGGACGGACCAAGGACATGGGACGGACCGAGTACCGAGAACCAAGACTCGTAGGGACTAGGAACTGGGGACTGGGGACTGGGGACTAGGAATCAAGGACCAGGCATAGTGAAGATCCACCTGATCGGCATCTGCGGCACGGCCATGGCGACGCTCGCCGCGATGCTGAAGCGAAAAGGGCACGACGTTCGCGGCTCGGATCAGGACGTCTACCCGCCGATGAGCGACTTCCTCGCATCCGAAGGCATTCCGACGCTCGCCGGGTACGCATCGGATCACATCCCGAGCGATCTCGACCTCGTTGTCGTCGGCAACGCCATCTCGCGGGGCAATGCCGAGCTGGAGGAAGTGCTCGACCGCAAGATCCGGTACTGTTCGCTGCCCGAGGCGATCCGCGAGCACTTTCTCTGGGGCGCGCGGTCGATCGTGGTCGCGGGGACGCACGGCAAGACCACGACGGCCTCTTTGGCGGGCTGGCTGCTGACCGACGGCGGCGTCGACCCGAGCGTGCTCGTCGGGGGCATCGCGCGCAACTTCGGCGACCAGGGATCCAGCTATCGGATCGGGCGGGGCCGCGACTTCGTGATCGAAGGCGACGAGTACGACAGCGCGTTCTTCGACAAGACGGCGAAGTTCCTGAAATATCTGCCGGACATCGCCGTGATCAACAACGTCGAGTTCGATCACGCGGACATCTATGCCGACTTCGATGCGGTGACGCTGGCGTTTCGGCGCCTCGTGACCCTCGTGCCGCGGCGCGGGCTGCTGCTGATTGGCGCCGACAGTCCTGGCGCACGCGCCCTCGCCGACACTGCCGTCTCGCGCGTCCAGACATTCGGCACCAGAGACGATGTCGACTGGCAGGCGCACGATCTCGAGCCGGCGGGCGCCGCGACCCGGTTCCGGGTGCGCCGCAACGCGGCGCCGTTCGGCGGCTTCGAGGTGCCGCTGGTCGGGGCACATAACGTGCGGAACGCGACGGCCGCCATCGCCGTGGCCACGGAGGCCGGCATCGGCGTCGAGCGCATCGCCGAAGGGCTGCGCGCGTTCGCGGGCGTGAAGCGGCGGCTCGAGGTCGTCGGGATCGCCGATGGCGTCACGGTCTACGACGACTTCGCGCATCATCCGACCGCCATCGCGACAACGATCGATGGTCTGCGCCGCGCGGTCGGCGCTTCGCGCATCCTCGCCGTGCTCGAACCTCGCTCAAACACGATGAAGCTTGGAACGATGAAGGCAGCGCTCCCGGAGAGCCTGCGCGACGCTGATCGTGTCTATTGCTATGCCGCCAATCTCGGCTGGGACGTCGCTGCCGCGCTGTCGCCGCTCGACGGCAAGACCGAGATCCATACCGATCTCGGCGCGTTGATCGAATCGATCGCACGGGATGCACGGCCGGGCGATCACGTGCTCGTCATGAGCAACGGCGGAGCCGGGCGGGCGATGAACGGCGCCGGTACGTATCGCGTCGTGCCGGCCGGCGACTCCGCGATCATCGTCGAATTCGACGAGCGAATCGACCCGGTCGTCAACGCGCGGACGGTCGCCTTCGCCGACGCCATTCAGGCAGCCGACCTTCGCGGCGTTCGGGACGTGGTGCCGACCTACCGTTCCATCGCGATTTACTTCGATCCGCTGCGGACCGACGGCGACGCCCTGATGGCGTCGGTCGAGCGTGAGGCGACGCAGCCGTCCCGCGAACTGGCGATCGCGCGCGAGCCGGTCCGAATCCCGGTCTGCTACGGCGGCGATCTCGGGCCTGATCTTCCCGGCGTCGCGGCATTTGCAGGGATGCGGGAAGCCGAAGTCGTCCGTGTGCACACGGGAACGGTGTATCGAGTTTTTCTGCTTCGCGATGCCGCGACATACGACGCCGCGCGTCCGGGTGCCGCTCGGTTCCGTCGGCATTGCCGGCGTGCAGACCGGGGTGTATCCCGCGGAAACGCCGGGTGGCTGGCAGGTGATCGGCCGCACGCCGCTGCAACCGTTCGACCCCGCGCGCGACGATCCATTTCTGATGAAAGCCGGCGATGCCGTGCAGTTCTATCCGATCGCGCGCGATGAGTACGATCGCCTCGTGCCGGATTCGCACCACCTCCCGGCCGCCGCGGCGGCCCGGCGCTCGGGCCTCCGGGGGATTGTGTGAGCGCGGGCGTCGCACCGGCAACGATGTCGGTCGTCAAAGCCGGCATGCTGACGACGATTCAGGATGCCGGGCGGTGGGGTTTCCAGTCGCGCGGCGTGCCGGTGGCGGGGCCGATGGATCCCGTTTCGCATCGACTCGCGAACGCGCTCGTCGGCAACGACCGCGCCGCCGCCGCGCTCGAGATCACGCTGCTTGGTCCGGTGCTGGAGTTCGTGGACGAACGGCTCGTCGCCGTCGCCGGCGCGGAGTTCGAGCTCTCGCTGGACGGGCGTTCCGTCCCGTCGAATGCGCCGTTCACCGTCTCGGCCGGATCGCACCTCCGCTTCGGTGCGCGGCGCCTCGGCTCGCGCGCGTATCTCGCCGTGTCGGGCGGCATCGCCGTGCCTCCAACGCTCGGCAGCCGATCGACGCATCTGGTCAGCGCGATGGGCGGTCTCAGGGGACGCGCGCTCACAGCCGGCGACCGGTTGCCGCTCGGCGACCCCACCAGAGTGCCGGGGACGGCCCTGGCCCCGCAGACGGCGATCGTGCCGCTGCCCGACGGCCACGCGACGATCCGCGTGCTGCCGGGACCCCAGGTGGAGTACTTCAGCGCGGACGCGCTCGACGTGCTGCAGTCGGCGCCGTATGTGATCGGACACCACTCCGATCGCATGGGATTCCGCCTCGAAGGTCCGCGGCTGACCCACGCGCGCGGCGCCGACATCATCTCCGACGCCACACCGCTGGGCGTCATGCAAGTACCGGCATCGGGACAGCCGATCCTGCTGATGGCCGATCGACAGACGACGGGCGGCTATCCGAAGATCGCGACGGTGATCGCCGCCGACATCGCCGTCGCCGGACAGTTGGGGCCGGCCGATTCGATTTCGTTCGCCGTCTGCACGCCGCGCGAAGCGATGGCGGCGCTGATCGCTCAGGAGCGTGCGCTGATGGCCGTCGAGGATCGGCGCGCATGACGGACTTCGTGGCCGCGATGCACTCGGCGTTCGGCGCGGAGCGTCTGCGATCGCACGTGCCGCTCGCCGCGTTCACGACGTTCCGTGTCGGCGGCCCGGCCGACTGGCTGCTCGAAACGCGCACGAGCGACGAGATCGTCACGGCGCTGAAGCTCGCGCGCTCGGCGAACCTGCCGGTGACAATGCTTGGCGGCGGATCCAACGTGCTGGTCGCAGACGCCGGAGTCCGCGGGCTCGTGATCCGGACGCGCGGCGGCGGCGTGTGCGCGATGGACGAGGCGCACGTGCGCGCCGATGCCGCGGTGACGATCAACGGCCTCGTCCGCTGGACGATCAACCACCGCCTGGGCGGGCTCGAAGCCTGGGCCGGGACGCCCGGAACCGTCGGCGGCGCGATCTTCGGCAACGCGCACTTCGCCGGCCGTCTGATTGGCGACCTCGTCACCGAGGCTCGCCTCGCCGGGCCGGACGGCGCGGTCGCCGATGCGCCTGCGCCGGCGATGGCGTTCGGATACGATCGCAGCCGCTTGCAGGACACGGGCGAGATCCTGCTGTCGGCGGTGTTCCGCGTCTCGGCGGGCGAGGCCGCCGCGCTCCGCGCCATCGCGCGCGCCTCGCTCGCCTTTCGCAAGCGGACGCAGCCGCTCGACACGCCCAGCGCGGGGTGCATCTTTCAGAATCCGGACCCGGGCCGCGACCCCGTGCCGGACGGTCTCCCCTGGTCGGCCGGCGCGCTCGTCGATCGGGCGGGCATGAAGGGCGCCGCGCTCGCGGGCGCCCGCGTCTCGACGACGCACGGCAACTTCATTGTGAACGAAGGGGACGCGACGGCCGCCGCCATCAGGCGCTTGATCGATCAGTGCCGGACCGCCGTCCGCGACCGCTTCGGCGTCGAGCTGCGCGAGGAGATCGTGTATCTCGGCGCCTTCGACGAGGAGCGTGTCCGAGAAATGTGAACACGCTCCTAGTGTGGCGAGTTTGACGCTCCGTAACACGCTCATCCTGAGCCTGTCGACGGATGAGCCGTGTTGCTCGTGGTTCGACAAGCTCACCAGGAGCGATGCGTATGGCGATCTCGGACTCGCTACGCTGGCGACGACTGACGAACGACTGAGGACGAACGACTAAGGACGAACGACTAAGGACGAACGACTATTCATGTCCACGCTGTTGATTGAAGGCGGCCAGCGTCTGTCTGGCGCCGTCGACGTCGAAGGAAACAAGAACTCCGCGCTGCCGCTGCTGGCCGCCTGTTTGTTGACCGTG
>QHWJ01000004.1 GCA_003222535.1 Acidobacteriota bacterium
CCACGAGGTCCGTGGCACCTCGGACGCTTCGGATCGGCCATCAACCTCGTCGCCATCCTGTGGGTGGTCTTCATCACGATGATCCTGGCGATCCCCGACAACTCCCGTGCGGGAAAGACCATGGCGGTCCTGACGGTGCTGCTGAGCGCGTGGTACCTGCTGGCCGAGCGTCACCGGTTCCGCGGTCCCCCATGGGCTTCTGAAGTCTGAAGTAGGAAGTCTGAAGTAAGGCTCAGCGTCGTACTTCGAGCTTCGTTGTGCTTCAGACTTCAGACTTCAGACTTCAAACTTCAGACTTCCTACTTCATTTCGTGAGCATCTGATAAGCCCGGTCGACGGCCCGAGCTCTCGCCTTGTAGTGTTCCTGCAGCTCGACGCCCAGGTGCGACACATGGTCCAGGTCGTACTTCGACCTGGCTTCGAGATATGCCATACCAATGGCTTCCTTGCTGGCGTGTTTCGACACGCCGAGGACGGCGTAGGGGTCGAAGGCTTCCTCAGAAACGACAGCAGCCTGGCTGCGTCGACGCGCGTCCTCCTCCTCTCGCTCTCGCTGACGCGCGTTCTCCTCTCGCTGACGTGCTTCCTCTTGTTGCTGCAGGCGCGCTTCCTCTGCCTGACGCGCTTTGCGCCGGCGCTGTTCCTCTTCCTCTTCGCGCCGTCGACGCAGTTCCTCTTGTTGCGCCCGCTTCTGATCCGCTCGTTCCGCGGCGGCTCGTCTCGAGGCTTCCGCTGCCTCATGGCACTTCTGGCACAGGTCCCCCGCCGCTTGAGCGTCGCCGCCGCAGACACGGCATTTGCGTGGCGCTGCGCGTCGAGCCTTCACGGCCAGCAGAGCGCCGCCGGCAGCCACGAACAACGTCACGAGGGCGACGCCCGTCCATACGCCGGACACGGAAGACATCGGGCCCGCCCGCGGTGTCGGTTTGGCGGAAGGCACGCTCATCGGTGGACGTGGAAGCGCGGGCGCGTCCGTCGCAGCGGGCCTCGGGCCGCGGCGATTACGCAAGGCCACGAGCTGGGCGCCGAGGCAGTCCAGATAGCCTTCCCGCCCCTGCTCCGTGCGGATCCTGTTGCAGGCCGAGTCCAGCGCCCTCCGCTCGGCGCCCGAAAGCCGGTTCAGATCGTGGCCGAAGTCGGCGCGGAGCGAGTTGAGCTGAGAGCTGAGGCAGACCTGGTGCGCGTCGGTGAACGTCGCGCTGCAACTGCGTTCGATCAGGGCCTGCTCGATCGCGGTGGGCGGGCCAGGATCCGGCGTGCCGACCTGAGGCTCCTGTCCAACCGCCCTCATCGTCAACGGCGCGATCAGGATCCATGCGATCGGCGGGACCTGCAGGCATCGAGCGGACATCATGCAGGCCGCGATGGTCGCGCGGTCGGCTGTCGATGTCAACCTGCACGTGCCTCTGCCGAGGATTCAGGCAACTCGCGTGCGCTCTGTACGTTGTGAGGATTTGAGAGAAAAATGGTCGGGCGACTGGATTCGAACCAGCGACCCCCTGCGCCCAAGGCCAGCTGGGGAGCAGCCTCTGAAGCGCTGATTTCCGAACAATTTGCAGAAGTGCGAATTTGGTGTGGCGGCTTTTGTGGAGCTTGCGCGGCAAGCAGTGGCGAGCGGGCGCGAGCCGAGGCAATTGACGTGGCGCAGATGGTTGAGTTCTCCGGCGTGTTCGAGCCGCTCCGCGAGCCCGCGTTCTTCGCCAAGGCAAGCGTGAATGCGGAACTGGGCACCGTATGCTGGCCGAACAACGCGGATCTCGACTCTGACGTGCTCTTCGCGAAGGTCGCCGGCGTCCAGGTACCGGAGTACGCCTCTGAGAAACGACGAGCCTGACCGCATCGGGACGAGATTCGTGACCGACGACTGGCTTCTGGAATGTATCTCGACCGACCCGCGGTCTGCCACGGAGAGCAGTACCGGCGTGTGCATGCCGCGACCGTCATCGACTTGTGCGACATCAAGCGCGGCGCGAGGTAATGGCGCGGTCGGCGCGAGACCCGATTGTAAATGTGGCCACATGTGGCTACACTTTGTTCATGACCTCCATCGGTATTCGTGAGCTCAAAGACAACTTGAGTCGCTTCATTCGGCGGATCGAGGCAGGGGAACGTATCGCCATCACCGCGCATGGCCGAGTGGTGGCCGAACTTGTTCCGCCCGGCACGAAGGCGAAGGGCGGGGGTCCAAGCCGCTTTGACGAGCTCATTGCGGCCGGAGTGATTCGACCGCCGCTCGAGGCGGGCGACCCGACAGAGGATTGGCCGGAGATTCGGCTTCCTCCGGGGACGGCAGCAGAACTGATTGACGCGGATCGTGGCGAAGCGTAGCACCAGGGCCTCGCGGCCACGGCGGCCCGCAGACACACCCGCCCGGGCTACCGACAATGCGGGTGTTCGATACATCGAGTCAAGCGCGCTGGTGGCAGCGCTGCTCGAGCGTGATGCGGCGGCACTGAAGTCGGTGCGAACCAGGGGCCGCCAGGTTACATCGGCGTTGACAATCGCGGAGGCAGCACGAGCGATTCTACGTGCCCGAGCCGGCGCCCGGCTGACGGCCGATGAAGAACGTGCGGCGGTGCGTGCCCTTCGACGATTTGAACGTCGCTCTCACGTCGTCGCCGTCACGGACGCAGTGCTCGCGCGCGTCCGCCGGCCGTTTCCCGTCGAACCCATTCGCACGCTTGATGCGGTGCACCTGGCAACAGCGGAGTTGCTCGGCGAACCGCCGCAATTGATGACCGTCGTGACGCGAGACGCCCGTGTCCGCGACAACGCACGGGCGCTTGGATACGCGGTTGAATAATCAGTTCGACAAGGCGGAGTTGAGCGTCGACTCGAGATCCGCTTTCGTCGCGCCGGGAAGCCAGAGCCCGTACACACGCTCAACGGCACCGCGATCACTGCGCGCGCGATGATCGCGATCCTGGAGAATTTTCAGGAGGCCGACGGATCGATTGCTGTTCCGAGCGTCCTGTGGGAGTTCGGCGCACCCCGCAAGATGGGCTCTAAACAGGCCCGCGTTTAGCTCGTCAAGGTCGATGACGCGCGGTTTCTTTGACACTTCGTTACTGACGAATAGTTCGGCCCAAAGCGCTACCGGCGTTGGATAGCCAGTTCAAGGTTTATTGCGCGAATGGAATCGTCAGTACCCGTACGAGCGGCCTTTCCTTTGGAGGCCTTTCCGCTCGCGGGGAGGTAGTCGCCCGGCCGGCACGTGAACACGATGATCTGAAACACCCGCGCCTTTTCGGCGAGAAGCGCGCGGAACCAGTCCATCCGTGTGTCGTCGCTCTGGACGAGCTGATCGTCGAGAACGACCGTCGTTTCCAGATACTCCGCGAGCGATAAACGGTACAACGTTGAAAGCTGCTCCCGCGTCCCGACCGACAGACGATCGGTGGCGCGGACAGCTCCACCGACGACGATGCCCTCGGTCCCGAGCTGCGCTGTGAGCCGGACGTTCTCATAACGTTTCCGTGTCAACGCCTCGAACTTCCCGGCAATGGCCGGCGCGAGCACCTGCCCGAGGTTGCTGGCCTGCGCCGCGTCAGCCTCCTTCATCTGCTGCAGGAGGAGCAGCCAGGCTTCATAGTCGGCCTCAATCTCGCGCTCGTGGCACTCGGCCAGATTGAATGCCTCGATCGCATCCCGCAGCCGCTCGCGTGCGACGGCGCCGCCTACCTGCTCCAGCGCTCCGTGTGTCTTGTGGATCTCGCTCACGATTCGTTCGAGGTCGGCCCTCACGGCGGCCTCGGCGTTGCGCGCGGCCGTGACATCAGCTTCCGTTACAACTCCTCCCGGCACTGGCAGGGCGTCGCGTCGATCCGATGCCTCACGAAGCTTCGTTTCAGCACCCTGGAGATCCTGCGACTCGCGCTGCTTCCGAAGCGCCTCGCGTCGGCCGCCTTCGGCAGCGTGCTCTTTCAAGACCGTTGTTCGAGCTTCCTCGGCGACCTCGAGCTCCGCGTGTGCTCGCCCGACGGCTGCCCGCGCGCCGCTTACCGCCGCCTCGATGCGGGCCGTCTGCTCGGCAATGGTGCTCTCGAGCGACGCCACTTCGGTGGCGATAGTCTTCTGTTCTTCGGAAGCCACGGCAGCCGCCGCCTGCGCTGCCGACAACTCGATCGTCAAACTCTCCGGGAATCTCGCCAATTCAGCGTCTCGCGCGACGGTGGCCGTCTCCAGCGCAGCCTGCGACGTCCGGCCTCGCTCCTCAGCCAGCGTGCATTCCGTCGCGGCTTTCGCCGCGGTTGCACGGGCGGTATCCAGCGCTGCGGTCAACTGCAGCCTGCGCGCCCGTAACGCCGTCATCGGATCGTTCCATCGCGTCCGTAACGCTTGTGGAGCCCGGCGAAGATCTCGTGCGCCTCGTCAATGACGACAAGGTCGAAAGGCGCACAGGCGGCAAGCGGCTCCGCTCCGCGTTCACTCCCGGCGAACTCACGGCCGACCAGATAGCCCCCCGGGGCGGCGAAGTTCGCGTGATCCTCGCGCGCCTGGATGCCGAACAGGTTCAGCAGCTCGTTTTGCCACTGTCCAATCAGGGACTTGGGGACAATGAGCAGGATGCGCTGCGCGCCTTCGGCGCGGCTCTGGGCGATGACGAGACCGGCCTCGATGGTCTTGCCCAGCCCGACTTCGTCGGCGAGGATGCACCCTCCCTCGCGGAGACGTCGAAGCGCGAAGATGACGGCGTCGATCTGGTGCGGATTCGGATCGATCCGGCGACTCGAGGCGTCTCGTTCTGCATGGAGACGGCCTTTGCCGACCCTCGAGGCGCCAAGGTCGATTTTGTGAAGGAGTGCCGGTCGAACGGGTACACAGTGGTACTCGTCTTCATCGGCTTGGAGAGTGCCGATTTGTCGTGCGGGCGCAGACGCGATTCCCACGCACGTTTGCCAATTTGCACCAGCACTCACCTTTGTCGATCAAGCGTTCCTCTTCGACAACAGTTCGGCAGATCAGCCTTATCGTTTGTCGCTGAGTTCAGGAACGGAAGGAGGCGGCGACGAAAGGGCTACAGGCCAGCGTGGACGGGGTTCCTCGAGGCGTGACAGAGCGCTACAGTCAGGAGCAAGGAAAACGTCGAAGGGTCGCGCGAATCGTCAAGTTGGCCGGCGCGGGAGCGTGGCTGACGCGAATGGTCGCGGCCGGCCTTGTCTGTCTCCTGGTTGATGCCTGCGCCGGAACCCCGACCCAGCCTCGCGACTCCACGTTGCCCGCGGGCCGATGGGCCGGCGACGGCGGGTGTCTGTCTGTCGCAGTTGACGGCTGCGATCTGGTCGTCGGTTGCGGCCACGGTCAGTTTCCGCCGCCGGTCGTTCACGCTGACGGCACGTTCGAGGTCAATGGCACGTATCGTATCGAGGTGGGTCCCATCACCATCAGCCCGGCGCCGCCCGCGATGTTTTCAGGCGTCCTGAGGGGCCAAACGCTGACGCTCAGTGTGACTCCCGGCGATCCATCGCTCCGACCTGCATCCTACGTGCTGCAGCTGACAAACGCCTCCGGCAAATGCGCGGTGCCGTGCGTCTGAACCTGCTCGAAAGCGTCAGGCTTCAGCGCGAATTCACGCGTCTGCCGCCATCGCGATGATTGCGCTCTTACAACCAACGGCGAACGGTGGCCTGGTAGCTCGAATAGTCGTCGTGGAAGTTGCG
>QHWJ01000005.1:0-9911 GCA_003222535.1 Acidobacteriota bacterium
CGCTCGGTTCGCCCAGGACGCTGCCGGCTACTACCCGCCGGCGCTGACCGGCATGCGCGGCAGCCACGACGGATCGTTCGACGTGTCGCACGCGCTGCGCGACGGAACGTTCCGGACGAGGGCCGGCCGCCCGATCAATACGGGCGAATCGTACGATCTCGTGGTTGTCGGCGGCGGCATCAGCGGGCTGGCGGCCGCATACTTCTATCGGGCGCGCACGAATCCGAACGCCCGCATCCTGATCCTCGACAACCACGACGACTTCGGCGGCCACGCGAAGCGCAACGAGTTTCGTCCGGGCGGGAGACTGTGGATAGCGAACGGCGGGACGGCCGGCATCTCCTCGCCTTTCACCTACAGCAAGGAAGCGTTCGGCCTGATGCAGGCCATCGGCATCGATCCGCCGGCGCTGGCGGCTGAAGCCGACAAGAATGCGGACCGCTCGATCTTCCAGGGGCTGCAGAACGCCACCTTCTTCGACAAAGAGACCTTCGGCGCCGATCGCCTCGTGATTGGAACACCCGGGGGCGGCGGGCGCGGTGGCCGCGGACGCGGCGGCGCGGCGGCGATGACTTGGGAAGAGTTTCTGGCGAACACCCCGTTGTCGCCGGAAGCGCGGAAAGACATCGCCCGGCTCGAGACCGCGCGCGTTGACTACATGCCCGGCCTCTCATCTGTCGAAAAGAAGGACAGGCTGTCGAGGATGAGCTACAGGGATTTCCTGCTGAAGGTCGTGAAAGTGGATCCCGCCGTGATTCCGTTCTATCAAACGCGCACGCACGGTCTGTACGGCATCGGCATCGATGCGGTCGGCGCGCTCGAGTGCTGGGCCTATCACTATCCAGGCTTCGACGGGATGAATCTGGATCCAGTCGCGAACGGCCGCATGAGCTTCACCGCCAGGGGCGATGCGACGCCGAAGCCGCCGTACAACTTCCACTTTCCCGACGGCAACGCATCGGTCGCCCGTCTCCTCGTGCGAGCGCTCGTTCCCGACGCGCTGCCAGGCACGACCGCACAGGACAGCGTGCTGGCCAGGGCCGACTACGGGAAGCTCGATCGCGTCCAGTCGCCGGTGCGCATCCGCTTGAGCAGCACCGTGGCGCGCGTCCGCCACGTCGGCGCGATCGCGTCGGCGAAGGAGGTCGAGGTCGCGTACGGCCGTGGGAAGAAGGTGTACACCGTTCGCGCGAAGGGCGTGGTCCTCGCGTGCTGGAACTCGATGATCCCGTACCTTTGTCCGGACTTTCCGGAGAAGCAGAAGGAAGCCCTGAAGTTCGGAGTCAAGGTGCCGCTCGTCTACACGAGCGTGGCGCTGAAGAACTGGACCGCGTTCAAGAAGCTCGGCATCGGCGGCGCGTCGGCGCCGGGGATGTACCACACGGGCGCGCGCCTCGAAACCCCGACGGTCATAGGCGGCTACGACCCGACGCCGAAATCACCTGACGATCCGATCCTCGTGCGGATGACCCGGACGCCCTGCAAGCCGGGGCTGCCCTCGCGGGATCAACATCGTGCCGGCCACGTCGATCTGTTGACGACGCCGTTCTCGACCTTCGAGCTGAAGATTCGGGATCAACTGGCGCGGATGCTGGGCGGCGGCGGCTTCGATCCCGCTGTGGGATCCGGACTGGCCCGAGGGACAGTCGCCCTGCGAAATCGGACGCAAGCCGTTCGGCCGGATCACGATCGCCAACTCGGATGCCGCCGCCGCCGCGTACACCGATCAGGCGATGGACCAGGCGTATCGCGCGGTCGCCGAGTTGATCGCGGCCAGGACGACCTAGAACGACTCCGGTCAGGCCAGGCGATCGATCAGCGCTACCTCGCGATGCAGATCGGGCGCGGTGCTCAGCAATCCGCGGTTCGCGGAGGGTCACCTGTTCCTGGCGAAGGTGTCTCTCGATCTGCGCAAGCTGGACGAGGCAATCGACTCCGCCCGCCGCGGGCTCGAGTTGCAGCCGGCGGGTGAATGGGCGCCGCTTGGACACTTTGTCCTCGCCGACGCGCTCGCCGCTCAGGGACGTCGTGAAGCGGCCGCACGTGAGGCCGCGGAAGGGCGTCGACTCGCGGCGCGCCGGACGGCCAGGTCCGGCGATAGAATTAAGAATTAAGAAGTAGGAATTTGGAATGCAAGCCGTCGCGCAGGCGCCAGGCCCAGCAATTTTTTCAGGGCGGTTTCCACTGATGACAGATGACTGGCGACTCCCGACTGATGTACATTCCGTTTCCCATGAGATCGACGCCGAGCCTCATGAGCCTGGGTGTCGCCGTTATCGCGGCGACGCTTTCCGGCCAGCCGCAAACCGACAAGCCGCCGCTGCCGAAGGGGCAGATGCCGGACCTGCGCATCAAGCACGCGATGCGGCTGCTGTCGCCGTTCAACTACAAGGTGGCGACCACGTTGTCGGTTGACGGCGGCCCGTTCAGGAACTACGGCAACCCGTGGTGGCGCAAAGACGCGGCGGGCAGCAAATGACCACACCGAATCGCTGGCTGCCCGTCGTGGGCGGCGTGATGATGAACATGGCGCTCGGCATGTTCTATGGCATGAGCATCTTCATGCTGCCGCTCGAGAAGGAATTTGGCTGGACGCGCGCGCAGACGTCGTGGGTGACCACGATCGGCCTTGCCCTGATCGCCGCGTGGTACGTCGTCGCCGGCTACATTCAGGATCGCCGCGGACCACGGCCGGTCGCGGTCGTCGGCGGCCTGCTCTTCAGCCTCGGATTCTTTCTCGCCAGCTTCACCGGGTCGCTGCCGATGTTCTACCTGACCGCCGGCGTGATCGCCGGCACCGGCAGCGGCTTCGGGTACGTCGTGCCGACATCGGTCGGCTCAAAATGGTTTCCCGACAAGCGGGGGCTCGTGATCGGCATGATGGTCGGCGGCTATGGCGCGGGGTCCGGCGTATTCGGACCGATCGCTTCGGCGCTGATCGAGCGGGTCGGCTGGCGCAGCACGTTTCAGATCCTGTCGCTCGTGTTCCTTGCGATGACCATGACGGGGGCGTACCTGCTGCAGAATCCGCCGGCCGGCTATCGGCCCGAGGGCTGGGATCCGTCCAGGGCCCGGGCGGCCGCGCGCGGCGGCGCCGACGTGGCGGCGAGCGAGATGGTGCGGACGCCGACGTTCTGGGCGCTCTGGATCGCGTATTGTCTCGGCACGACGGCGGGGACGATGGTCATCAGCCAGCTGGTGCCGTTCGCCCGAGCGGCCGGGCACTCGGCGGCCGTCGCCGCCTTTGCGCTCACCGTCGGCGCGATCGGCAGCGCGTCGGGGCGCGTGCTGTCGGGATGGATCTCCGATCACGTCGGGCGGCTCAACACGCTGCGCGTGATGCTGCTCGTGTCCGCGTGCGCGATGCCGCTGCTGTTCGCCTTGCGCGAGAACCTCGCGCTGTTCTACGCGCTGCTGGCGCTCGTCTACTACTGCTACGGGACGCAGCTGTCGGTGTACGCGTCGACGAGCGCCGATTTCTACGGGACGAAGAACGTCGGCTTCAATTACGGGTTGCTGCTCCTCGCGTGGGGCGTTGCCGCGATCTTCGGACCGTTTCTGGGCGGCCGCGTGTTTGTCGCGACCGGCGAGTATCGCGTGGCGTTCCTCGTGGCGGCCGGATTGTCGGTTGTGGCGCTCGCCACGCTGTTTCTCGCGAAAAACCCGAATGCGAAGCCGCGTGCTGTCGCGCGCGTTTGATTCGTCGTCGACCTTCCGGAAGGCGTAAATCTCGCGATTTTTTTCACAGGCTCTTCCAGCCGGACAAACGAGGGGCGGGCCGATCGCCCGGCCTTTCTACTTGTGCGGAGCTGGCTTCGCCGTCGCGCCAATCTGGATCAGCAGCGCGTTCGTCGTCTTCACGGGCACGTCGATGACAACGCGATCGCCGACTTTCACATCGTCGAGACGCGCGGCCTTCCCGGATCGCTGGAAGGTCGTTTTGTCGGTCAGAGTGAGCGTTTTGGTCGCCTTTGCCGCCGTCTGCACGGTGATCGACTGAGCCGAGACCTGCGTGACGACTCCGCGGATATGTACGTTGTCACCGTGCGCAAAGGCGAGCGTTCCGGCGAGGATGGCCGGGACCGTGAGGGTAATCAATCGCTTCATGGCTGCTCCTTGTGTTGATGAGGATGTGAAGGGGTCGCTGCCGGCTCGTCGGCGCCTTTGCCTTCGAGAAACTCCCGGTCCTGTCGCTCTTCTTCGATCTCGGACGGCGTCTTGGGATTGAGTGCCTCCATTTCTTTGAGGTGCTCCGCGGTGAGATCCGTCAGGTGGCGCACGAAATGCACCAGTTTCCAGGTATCGACGTCGTCCGGTGTGCCGTTGCCCCAGGCCGGCATTCCCGTCAGACGCACGCCATTCTCGATAATCCAATAGAGCTCGCCGTCGGTCAGACGCTGAGTGTCTGGCAGACGCATGTCAGGCGCTTTCGGATACAGATTTCGACCGAGCTCAGTGTGGCCCCGACCGTCGTTGCCGTGACAGCTCGCACAGTGATCGGCGAAATGCGCGCGGGCATCGCTCCACACATCGGGCGTGAACGGCAGCGGGTTCCGAGCGTCGCGCGCGCTCGGCGGCACCGCAGATCGGCGCGCCGCGCGGGCGATGAGACGCTCGGCCATCGATGGTTCCGCGCGAGCGCTGAATCCTGCGCTTCGGGTGAGCACGAATGCGATCGCTCCGACCGTGCCGACTCCCACAAGCGCCAAGGCGAGATAGCCAGTTCGCATAGCTCCCCGGTCCACGCATGCTCAGTGCATCGAATGATTCATCGGCATCGCCATGTTGTGGCCCGCCGTCGGTTGCGACATCCGCATGTTCCACATCCGTCCCATCGAGCCGCCAGGCGGTCGCACGCGGAAGAACACGTGAAATGAGATCGGATGAGCCGAGTATACCGATTGCAGCGCGTCCGGCACGCCATGGAAGGTGACGTCCGCTCCGATGCCACCTTCGAATCCATGCCATGAGACGATCTCGCGAACGCCGCCGAAGGTCAATGCGAAAACCGGACTCTTCGGCTCCACCGACGGTCCCTCCACCACGGCGTCGGTCTGCAGAAGGGAGGTTTCGACCTGGACGGCTTCGAACCGGCCGTACACCGTGTTCAGGCCGCCGTGACGCGATCCTTCGATGAACATTGCGCTTCGAGCGCCGTGATCCGTGTTGTTCCGGCCGTAAGCCGCCGTCACCGACGAAATGGCCATGCCGTTCCTGCGCGTCCACGATCCGGACGCGGTCGTGCGGATGATGATGCCCGGCTCGAGCTGCTCGGGGTCCTCGAGTCGTCCGCTCGACGCCTGGAGCTCCCACTCGTCGCCGGGCCGGTACCAGATGCGCCCCGAGAGGGAGTCGAACCGGCCGACCTCAATATCCCATCGATTCTCGTCGGGCTCACGCCCGTTGAACAGCGAAACCTCGACGACAAAGGGGCCCCGATCGACCGCCGCGGTGACGACACCGAACGCGATGTGGGTCGAGTCGAGCGTGTGGTGACCGAGCGGAGCCGTGGGATTGTCGGCAGCCGAGGCGCGATGCATGAACGCGACGGGACCGAGGGCCGGTTCCCCGACCGGTCCTCCCGCCAGCGTGATTCCTGTTGATTCACCCATCGGCACGCGCCAGACCGCTGCCAGCTGCATGAACAGATCGTGCGGATGCTGGCGATCGATGAGCGGCCGGCCGTTGAGCGCCTCACCCGTCTGGAAGATCTCGCGATATCCGCTCTTGCCGACCGTCGCAGGATCCAGGCTCAGCATGCCGGTGAATGTCAATCGGCCCCGCGACAGGTCGCGGCTGGCCATGCCCATCCACCAATTCGGCACGACGAATTCCCTGCCGCCCCGCGGACCGCCCTGATGATTGAGCTCGGCGAACACGATGCCATCCTGCATGAGCTGCCAGCCACCGTTTGCCGGCATGTTCATCTGTATGTGATCGTGTGCGGCGTCCTGCGCCACCGCCGCGGCGGGAATTACCGAGAAGCCAAGCGACCACAACGCCAGCACGATCTGGCGTCGACCCAAACCCATACGAAACCCCGTTTCACAAGACACACGTCGTCCGACCTCGCATCAGCTCGGATGCGCAGGAAACAGAATCAGCTGACAGGTGTGTCTAAATGCGAAGGGGCAGAGACCGTCCGTCGACGGCTACAGAAGGTCCTGGCGGAGCGTGCCCGAGAACACGCCGATCGGACACGGCCGGCGCGAATGGACTCGGAAGGGCAACAGCCGCGGCCATGGAGCCAATCGAGCGTTATGGTCGTGACCACACGGGGTCGGCACATGTCCAATGCGAAACGCCGTGGACGTGACGTGGTGGCAACTCGGCGTGCTTGCAATAGCCTCGTGATGCGCCTCGCACGTCGCTGCGCATCGATCCAGCACAGCCGGAAACGCCGCGACGGCAAGCGCGACCACGGCTGCTGTGGCAATTCTCGTCGGCCTGGACATCAAAGCGATTCTATCCGATAGCAAGGCCCGACAGATCTCTTTCGTGTTTTCGTGGGTTTCGTGTTTTTCGTGGTTAGGGCTCGCCAACTTCACAGAAGATCAAGAGATCAGGAGGGTCTTGTTGTTCAGGAAAGAATCTCCTGGACTCCTGATCTCCTGTGATGCTCGGGCCAGATTTCGTTCGCGTTGTGGGGACCCGGCCTATCCCTTCGCGTATTGCTGCGGGTTGGCGTCGAACTTCGTTTTGCAGCTCGGCGCGCAGAAGTAATACGTCTTGCCTTGGTACTCGCTCTTGCCGGCGGCCTTCTTCTCGTCGATCTGCATCTTGCACACAGGATCTGTCACCACATGCCCTCCTCAAAGTTGCTCCCGGCGCAGCCGAAGCGCATTGCCGATCACCGACACTGAACTGAAGGTCATCGCGGCGCTTGCCCAGATCGGACTGATCAATGTGCCCGTGAGCGGATAAAGCAATCCGGCCGCCACAGGCACGCCGATGGCGTTGTAAACGAACGCCAGAAACAGATTCTGTCGGATGTTCCGCATCGTCGCGCGACTCAGGCGCCGCGCGCGGACGATGGCGCGCAGGTCCCCTTTGACCAGGGTGATGCCGGCGCTTTCGATTGCGACGTCCGCGCCGGTTCCCATCGCGATCCCGACTGCGGCTTCCGCGAGTGCGGGCGCGTCGTTCACGCCATCGCCGGCCATTGCGACGATCCGGCCGCCGCGCTGCAGATCTTGAACGGCCGCACGTTTTTCGGTTGGCAGCACGTCTGCCCGAACCTCGTCGATCTGGAGCTGCCTGGCCACCGCTTCGGCGGTCACCCGGTTGTCGCCGGTCAGCATGACGATCCGGAGTCCCTCGGCGTGCAGCGCGGTGATTGCCTCGGCAGTTGTGGCCTTGATCGGATCGGCGACACCGAGCAGCGCGGCCAGCATACCATCGAGAGCGAGGAACATGACCGTCTGGCCCGCGCGGCGGAGCTCGTCGGCCTTCGAGCGCGCGACATCGGTGTTGACGCCGGCTTCCTCGATCATCGCGAGGTTGCCGAGCGCCGCGGACACGCCGTCCACCCGGCCGACGATGCCTTTGCCCGGGAGCGAGCGAAAATCCGCGGCGGCAGGAACACTGATCCGGCGATCGCGCGCGGCAGAGAGGATGGCGGCGGCCAGCGGATGCTCGCTCGATTGTTCGAGGGCGGCGGCGAGCCGCACAGCCTCGATCTCCGATCGGTTGCCAAACGGCACGACCGAGATCAGTTTCGGCTTTCCTTCCGTGAGGGTGCCGGTTTTGTCGACGACCAGCGTATCGACGCGTTCGAGCCGCTCGAGGGCCTCGGCGTTCTTCACGAGCACGCCGGCGGTCGCGCCGCGGCCGGTGCCCACCATGATCGCCATCGGCGTCGCCAGACCAAGGGCGCACGGACACGCGACGATCAGCACGGCAACGGCGCTGACGAGCGCGTGCGCGAGCCGCGGATCCGGTCCCCAGACACTCCACACGATGAAGGCGAGGAGGGCCACGCCGACAACGGCCGGCACGAAGTACCCCGCGATTCGATCCGCCAGGCGCTGAATCGGGGCACGACTGCGCTGCGCCTCGCCGACCATGCGGACGATTTGCGAGAGCAGCGTGTCGCTGCCCACGCGTTCGGCTCGAATCAACAAGCTGCCTGTCGTATTGATCGTGCCGCCGGTCACCAGCGCTCCGGGCTCCTTTTCCGCCGGGATCGGCTCGCCCGTCACCAGTGACTCGTCGACGGCGCTGCGCCCGTCCACGACCGCGCCGTCCACCGGAACCTTCTCGCCCGGCCGCACGCGGCAGATGTCGCCCACCTTCACGTCGCCGAGCGGTACAGCGCGCTCCTCTCCATCGCGCACGACGCGAGCAGTCTTCGGCGCAAGGCCGAGCAGCTGCCGGATCGCCGTGCCCGTCTGGCTGCGCGCGCGCAGCTCGAGTACCTGTCCGAGCAACACGAGCACCGTGATCACCGCGGCGGTGTCGAAATAGGTTTCAACGACGCCGTGCATGCGGAAGCCCGCCGGGAACACGCCGGGAACAACGGTTGCGGCGGCGCTGTAGACGTAGGCCGAGCCCACACCCATGGCGATCAGCGTGAACATGTTGGGGCTGCGATTCACGACCGACGCCCAGGCTCGCTCGAAGAATGGCCATCCGGCCCGGAACACGACCGGCGTCGCGAGCGCGAGGCCCATCCAGTTCACTACCGTGCCGTATGTCATGACCAGGCGGCCGCCCCCGGCCATGTCGGCCATGGTGACGGCGACAACAGGCGCCGCGAGTAACGCCGCGATCCGAAACCGCCTGGTCATGTCGACGAGCTCGGGATTGGGAGTGTCGAGCGCGCTGACCGTGCGCGGCTCGAGCGCCATCCCGCAGATTGGGCACGACCCTGGTGCATCGCGCACGATCTGCGGATGCATCGGACATGTGTACTCGACCTTCGTCAGTGACGCCGGGTCAGAGAGGTTGGGCTCCAACGCCATGCCGCACTTGGGGCACACTCCAGGCTGCGACGAGCGAACGTCGGTGTCCATCGGACAGACGAAGGCCGCTCCCGCTGCCGGCGGAGACGCAACGGTGGCGGCAGGCTCCAGGAACTGCTTCGGATCGTCCTTGAAACGCTCCAGACAACTCGGGTTGCAGAAGTAGTACGTCACGCCGTCGTGCTGATGTGTGCCGACCGCATCCGCCTCGTCGATCGTCATGCCGCAGACGGGATCAACCTGACTCGAGTACACAGCAGTAAACGCTCCGGTCGCTCCGAGGGTCGTGTCCGGCTTCAGCCGGACAAACGAGGGCCGGGCACATCGCCCGGCCTTCTTTGGGTGGAAACTGGCTTTGTCTCACTTTCCAGTGGACACCACGATCCTGAGGTCGGTGATATCCGCGTTCTCGACGGTGATCTCGAGCGGCGTGATCCCTGGCGGCGTGGTCGACAGCCTCGTGTCCCTGACGAATACGCCACCTGTGACACGACGGGCAGCGCCAGCCGAACCACCTTCCACCGGCGGCCCGGGCGGCAGCGACGACATCCCCGCCGTCACGCGGTAAGTGCCCGGCACGATGCCACCGATTTGGAATCGGCCGTTTTCATCCGTCAGTCCCGACGCCGGTGTCGGAGAACCGCCTCTTTTCGGATCGATCATCAGCATGACGATCGCGCCGGCAAGCGGCGAGCCGGCCTCATCGACCAGGACGCCTTAGACCTGATGCGCGGCGAGCGACACCATCGAGAACTGAACCCCGTTCACCGTTTGTGCAGAGCCGATCGCGATCACCTGGGCCGCATCTTTATCTGGCGTTCCGGGGTAGTACGTCGGCGCCAGCACGGTCTCGGAGACTGCCGGCGCGAACGGCGGTGGCGGCATCGGCGCCGCGATCACGACGTAGTTGCCTTCGGGCAGGCTGGCGAGCCGGAATTCGCCCGCGAC
>QHWJ01000005.1:9964-15940 GCA_003222535.1 Acidobacteriota bacterium
AGTTCGAGGCCTGTAATGGATTGACCGGCCGCGATGTCCAGCGTCCGCTGCTCGAATAGACCGGTCAGCGGCGCGAAGCCAGGCTTCTGCGCCTGGAGCTGATATCGTCCGGAGAAGACCCGTTGGAACACGAACTGACCGTTTGCATCGGTGACCGCTTGCGGCGTATACGCGACTGGCGGCGGAAGCCCCGGCCCGATCGGCGTGAGCACCACGGTGGCGCCGGGAAGGGGGGCGCGCGACAGCGCATCAACCACCTGGCCGGCGACCCGCGCATCGGAGTCGCCAGGCTGACCAGGAAGACGCTGCGCCGCCATCAATGAGGCGACAATGACGGTGAGCACCGCGAGTGACATCGACCCTCCTGCTGAAAACCTCCCTTTCTATTAGACGCCGAAGTCGGGACAATGATCGCGAAAATTCGGCGAGACGATTTTCGCGACGGGGCGGCGTCAAAGTTAAACGATGGAGCGCGAAGGCTTCAGCCGAGCGGCGTCAGCCGGTGGAGTGCGAAGGCTTCAGCGCACGGCGATCCTCCGGCGAGACATCCGACAACTCGATGTAATCGGCCAGCGCCGCCACGAGAGGCCCCATCTTCGGCTGCGCTGGAAGAACGTCCGGCGTGACGCCGTGGGTCCGAAGCGTCGCCGCGCACACGGGACCTATCGCCGCCACAATTGTGCCTTCGCGCAGCGCTCTGAGGAGGTCGTCAGACTTCTCCTGCTCCTGCGCCAGCTGAAACAGATGCCGGCACTGGATCTGGCTCGTGAAAGCGATCGCAGTGACGCGACCTTCGATCAAATCGTCCAGGAGTGCCGTCAGCGGACCGTGGTCGAGCGGCATCTGCCATTCGTACAAGCACAACTCCTCGAGTCGAGCTTCCCGGGCGATCAACGCGTCAGCCAGGGTCTGATTTCGCTCGCCGTAATGCACCAGTGCGACGTCCCTGCCGGCGATCGCCACGCCGCCCAGGGCATCGAGCAGCTCCGTCGTGGTGTGAGGCGAAACAGCTTTGATCTGGACGGGAACTCGATGCGATGTGAGCGCGGCGACTGGCTTGGGTCCGCGGCAGGCAATCAAGGTGGCGCCGAGCGCGTTCACCGTTTCCTCCAGGCGTCCGAGGCGTCCGGCCTCGCGCAACAAGGTCATGACCCCGACGCCAGTCAGAAATATGACCGTTCGGAATCGGCGCGCAGACAGTTCATCGAGAAATGCCGGAACCTGATCGAGACGCGGCACCTCCCGGACGGCAGGCACCGAGCACGGCACGCCGCCGAACCGCTCGATCAGCGCCGACAATTCACCGCTCATGCGGGCCTCGAGGAGCGCGACCCGGGCGCCTCTAAGCGATGGCATGGACTGGCGGCAGCGGCCTCGACATCGATGCCTGGCCGGCACTCGCGGCGCTGCTCCCGGAAGCACGCTTCGTGGAGAGGTACGGAATCATCCGCTCGAGGACGAACGGAAGCTCTTTGCAGGGGACGTCTTCGAGCACCTTGAGGCCGGCCACTGCATTCGGACCTGGCCTGCCGCCGACGAAGATGTCCACCGCGTCGATCACTTCGCCGTTGACTCTGACGTTCTTGCCCAGCAGGCCGATGTCGGCCGCCGCGTGGTTCCCGCATCCCGCGACGCATCCGGACCAATGCATCGTCAGCGACTGGCCGTGCGGGAACGTGTGCTCCAGATGACGCGCGGTCTCGAGCGCGAGATCCTTGGTTTCGATGAGCGCGAAATGACAGTAATCGATGCCCGTGCAGCTGACCAGGCCACGCATGGGCCCGGACGGATCGTGTCGAAGCACGCGCAGCAGCGGCTCGCCGGTCAGCGCGGGGATGCGTTGATCGGGCACATTGGGAACGATCACGTTCTGGCTGGTGGTGATCCGCACCTCGCCGCTGCCATAAGTCTCCGCGACCCGCGCGAGCTCGGACATCTGGTCCCCGGTAATCCGCCCCACCGGGACGACAAGACCCACGTAATTCAACCCGGCCTGCTTCTGCCTGACGATGCCGAGATGATCCGTAGTACGAGGGCCCCGCGCGTCCTGCCCCGCGGTCTGCAAACGTGTCCCGACCCGGCGCCGCAATTCGTTCCGAAACTTTTCGACGCCCCACTCGTCGACGAGAAACGCCAACCGTGCCCGATTCCGCGCCGCGCGCGGTCCGTGATCGCGAAAAATCTGCGTGATATGGCCGCACAGCGCCGCCGCCGCCCCGGGCGTCACGAAGACGTTCAGCGGCGAGGCGGCGCGGTACCCGCCGGAGCCCATCTTGCCACCGACCGCAATGTTGAAGCCGTTCACGTCCTCTCCGCGAACCGACTTGATCGCGGGCGTCAGGCCGATGTCCTGCGACTCCGCGTGCACGCAGTGCTCGGTGCAGCCCGTGATGGTGACGTTGAACTTGCGGGGCAGATTGGTGTACGCCTTGTTGCGGAGAAACGACTCCGTGAATTCTCGAACGACGGGCGACGCGTCGAACAGTTCGCGCGGCGTGAGACCGGCAACCGGACACCCGACGACATTCCTGATGTTGTCCTGGCCGGTCTGGAGCGACACGAGCCCGACGCTCTCCAGCCGCCTCCATATCTCCGGCACGTGCGCGATCTCGAACCCGCGCAGCTGAATCTGCTGACGCGTCGTGATGTCCGCGTAGCCGACGCCGTACTCCCGCGTGATGTCGGCGAGCGCCCGCATCTGCGCCGCGTTCGTGAAGCCGTTCGAGATGCGGACGCGCATCATGAAGCGGCCGGGCGTCTGCCGGCGGAAGAACACGCCAACCCACTTGAGGCGCTCGCGATCGCCTTCGTCGATCGCTTCCCAACCCTCCTGCGCGAGCCGCTGGACGTCGGGCAGGATGTCGAGCCCGTCTTTCTCGCTCTTGAACTGTTCGATCTTGTTCACGATGCCGCCTTCACTTCGGCGCCGGGCTCGCCGGCCATCCGCGCGACGGTGGCGGCCGGCTGCGGGTAGGCCAGATACAACGCCGTCCCCGTCAAGAACACGCCGGCCACGATGTTGCCGATCGTGACGGGAATCTGATTCCACACCCACCAGCTCGACACGGAGACAGGCGCGCCGAGGAACATTCCGGCAGGAACGACGAACATGTTGACGATGGAGTGCTCGTAGCCGTGAGCGAAGAAGGTGGCGATCGGCAGCCACATCGCCGCGATCTTTCCGATCGTCGAGCGGGACGAGAACGCCAGCATGCTGCCCAGCGTCACCATCCAATTGCACAGAATGCCCTTGACGAATGCAGCGGCCCACCCGCTGGCGCCGACAGCCATGTACCCGAGGGTTTTTGCCTGTGCCACCTTCCGCACCTGATCGCCGAGCACGCCGCCGTTCGACGTTCCGTAATTGGTGATCGCGAGATAGAACAGCAGGGCATAGCCGAGCGACCCGATGAGATTCCCCACATACACCCAGGTCCAATTGCGCCACAGATCCCTCAGTCGCACCGCGCCGGCGGCGTAGCCCACGGGCAGCAACGCAAAGTTGCCGGTCGCGAGCTCCAGCCCAAGGAGCACGAGCATGACGAACCCGACCGGAAAGCAGAGGGCGCCCACAATCGGCGGCAGTCCCTGCGAAAGGATCACCATCACAAGCGACGTGGCATACCCGAGGAACGCGCCGGCGAGCGCGCCTCGAAGCAGCATCTGGCCGACGGGCAGCGACGCTTTCCGAATGGCCGCCTGCTTCGCTTCGTGGATCACGTCATGTGCGCTCACACAATCCATGGCGCGACCGGAGTGCAAGCCGCACACCACGGGCGATCCTCACCGGGAATCCTTGTTTTCAAAGTGGATTTCGGGATTGCGGGCTTTGCGGCGGCGAATACGTCGGATTGTTCAGACAATCGTGTCGGTGCGAAAGGAGGAAGGGACATTGTTGTCGCTGATTCGACGGCAACAGGCTCACTGCCCTTACGCGCGACCTCAGCCTTCCCCCGGCGATCAGACACTTATGTAGATCGATCGGCTCCGCCCATACATCGTTGTCTGATCCTTTCGCCAGGAGTCCGCGACACACCGGCCAGCTCGTGGGTCGGCAGCGGGCACGGCGGTTGCTCGAGGTGGTCGCTCAAATGCGCCTCCTCGCTCTCCCCGTGCTCGTGCTGGTTTCCCTCGAGCCACAGGCGTATGCGCAGAACGCGGCCAGCCAGCCGATTACTGTCGGCAGCGCCGTGGTGTCAGGCTCGCTGAGGAGCCGCACGTATGCATGGAACTGGTTCGGCGACACCGCGGGTGGCGACTATGCCTATCCCGGCTCGCTGCTTCGCGTGAGCGTCGCACAGTCGAAGACGGCACTCGACTGGCTGCTCGAAGCCGCAGTGCCAGTCCTCGTCAGCCTTCCGCAGACCGCGACCGCGCCGGCGCCCCGGGGGCAGTTGGGACTGGGGGCCAGTTATTTCGCGGCGAACGCCAACTCGAGGAACGCAGCGGCGTTCTTCATCAAGCAGGGCGCCGTGCGCTTCAAAGGCCTCGCGGGGATCGAGGGCCAATCGCTGAAGCTCGGTCGAATGGAGTTCAATGACGGCACTGAAGTCACGCCGAAGGACGCGTCGTTGGCCGATCTGAAGCGCGATCGCGTGTCGCAGCGCCTGCTTGGCACTTTCGGATTCTCCGACGTCGGACGCAGCCTCGATGGAGCGCTCTACAGTCTGAGCCGGAAGACCCTGAATGTGACGGTGCTTGGCGGCCGACCGACGCAAGGCGTCTTTCAGGTCGACGGCTGGGGCGAGCTGAAGGTCAATCTGGCTTACGCCGCGCTGACGGGCCAGATCGGCGGACAGACCGGCACCGGGGAATGGCGCGTCTTCGCGTTGGCCTACGACGACGCTCGTGACCGGGTCGTGAAGACAGACAATCGCCAGGCGTCGGCGAGAAACGTGGATTTCGAATCGACGGCCATCGCCACGTACGGAGGACATTATGTGAGGGAAGTTGCGACACCGGCCGGGCCCGTAGACCTCCTCGTCTGGGGTGCTGTCCAGAACGGGTCGTGGGGTGCGCTCGCACACCGGGCCGGCGCGTTCTCGATCGAAGCTGGTTGGCAGCCCACGCGGTTCGATCGGCTCAGGCCATGGTTTCGGGGAGGCTATGACTACGCCTCCGGCGACCACGACCCGACCGATCAGCGCCACGGCACATTCTTCCAGGTGCTTCCCACGCCCCGCGTCTACGCGCGCTTTCCGTTCTACAACATGATGAACAGCGCCGATGCGTTCGGTGAGCTCACGGTGAGGCCCTCGGACAAGCTTTCTGTCCGCACAGACGTTCACGCGGTGCGGTTGGCGGACCGCAACGACTTCTGGTACTCGGGTGGCGGTGCGTTCCAACCATCGACTTTTGGGTACACCGGACGGCCATCGAACGGTGAGACGGGCCTTTCGACCCTCAGCGACGTAAGCGGTGACTATCGGGTGAACGCGCGTCTGTCGCTCGGCCTGTACTATGGATATGCATCAGGTCGGGCGGTCACCCAGGCGATCTATTCCAGCAGCGACGGCGCTCATCTGGGTTACGCGGAGCTCCTTCTGCGGTTTTGAAAGCGCTGCTCCGCCGTCGCCGAGAAACTAGCTGCTAACAGTCCGTGGTGAAAGTCTGGCTGCATTCGACGGGCGATGCCTCCCCGCCAGCGGCGTTGCTCCTCCTTCAAATACTCCCGGTATTCTCAGTCGTCGCGCCTTGCCGGCGGGGCGCCTCGCCCGTCTCGGTGCGACGCCAGACTTTCACCACGGGCTGCTAAGCACGGCATTTCGTAATTACGCCGACGTCTTGATTTGGACAAGCCACAGAGACACTGAGACACAGAGGGCGCGCCAGCGGTGTCCGGCGGGGCGGCCTGCAATGCAGGCCGACGCGCAGGGCCGGATCGGACGAGACACGAACCGGCGAGAGTTTGGACCGGCTCGTGTCTCGTCCGATCCTGGCTCTGCCGCCGCCTCGCGGCGCCCGCCGCACACTTTC
>QHWJ01000362.1 GCA_003222535.1 Acidobacteriota bacterium
AGACCCTCGCGATGACGATCCGCTACAAGCTGGGGCTCACGGGCACCAAGATCGGCTGCGACCGCGCGGAGTGCGGCGCCTGCACGGTCCTCATCGACGATGTGCCGCACTACTCGTGTTCGTTCCTCACCCAACGCGCGCGCGGCAGGAAGATCGTCACGATTGAGGGACTCGCCGACCCGGCGACCGGCAAGCTGAGCGCAGTGCAGCAGGGCGTCGTCGATGAACAGGGCTTCCAGTGCGCGTTCTGCATGCCGGGCTTCGTGATGGCCGCGACCGGCTATCTCAAGACCAACTCGAACCCGTCGCGGCAGGAGCTCGCGCACGGCGTCTCCGGAAACCTGTGCCGCTGCCAGGACTACGACAAGATTCTCACCGCGCTGATGCGCGGTGCGGAACACATGAGGAATGCGTGACATGGCTGACAACAGGCTCGTCGGCCAGAACTACACGACGCCGGATCTTGTCGCGAAAGTGACCGGCAAAGCGAAGTATGCCGAGGATTATCGCGTCGAGGGCATGCTGTTCTGCAAGCTGCTCGTGAGCCCGATGCCGCATGCGCGAGTGAAGAGGCTTGATACAACCGCCGCGCTTGCGATGCCCGGCGTCAAGGCGATTCTCACCGCCGACGACATGCCGGGCGCCGCCGTGGGCGCCACGCTCGGCGAAAATGTGCAGGCGACCGCTCAGGCGGAGCGTGGCCTGACAAACGAGCCGCTCTACCAGGGCGAACCGATTCTCGCGATTGCGGCCGTCGACGAGCTCACGGCCGCCGAGGCGATCGAAAAGATCGACATCGAGCTCGAGCCGCTGCCTTTCGTCGTCGATGCGATTGAAAGCCTCCGGCCCAACGGCGCGAATGCGAGGACGCAAGGGAACGTCTGGATGCGCCCGGCAGTGCCGCCGCCGGCGCCAGCCGCCGGACGAGGTCCGGCGGGAGCTGCGGCCGGGGCCGCGGCTGGTGGCGCCGCCGCGGGCGCCGCACCGTCGGGGGCGGCCACAGGCGCGGCGCCGGCCGGCGCGGCCGGGGGCGCGGCACCGGGTGGTGCGGCGCGCGCTGGTGCTGCGGGTGGCACGGCAGCAGGGGCTGCGGCGGGTGCGGCCGCGGGTGCTGCGGCACAGGCTGCCGACGGGCGAGGAGCACGTGGTGCGCGTGGAGGCCGTGGCGCGGGTCCCGCGACGCCTCCTCCTCCACAGATCGCCGTCTGGAAATGGACCGAGGAAGACTTCGCGAACGCGAAAGACGGACAGATGCCGATGGGCAAGGCCACCGACGAGTGGGTCGTGGGCAACATCGACGAGGGGTTCAAGAAGGCGGACCTCGTGCTCGATGAAACATTCATGACGCAGTCAACCGGTCACCAGCCGCTCGAAACACGGACGGCGATGGCCTATTGGCAGAACGGGAAGCTGTTTCTCCACGGCTCCACGCAGAGCACCGTGCAGACGGTCGCGTCGGTCGCCCGTTGGACCGGCATCACGCCGGACAAGGTCGTCGTCATCAGCGAGTACACGGGCGGTGGCTTCGGCAGCAAGATTCCGGGCGCCATCTCGATGGCCATTCCGGCGCTCCTGTCGAAGAAAGCCAACGCGCCGGTGATGATGCGGATCACGCGCGAGGACGAGCACTTCATCGGTCGCGCACGCCCCGGCATCCTCGCCCGCGTGAAGGTCGGTTTCCGCAAGGACGGCAGGATCACCGCGCTCGACATGTATACGGTGATGGACAACGGTCCGTACGACGGACAGGGCGACGGGCGATCCGCCGGCACTTCGGTGTCGCTGGCCTACCAGCCCGAGACGATGCGGTGGCGCGGCCTCACGGTGCTCACGAACACGCCGCCGAAAGTCTCGCAGCGCGCGCCGGGCGGCATGCAGGGCATCGGCATCATGGAGCCGGTTCTCTCCAAGGCCGCCCGCAAGCTCGGCGTCGATCAGGTGGAGCTCCGCAAGATCAACGCGCCGGCGGGCAAGGCCCCGTTTGGACCGGCGCTGCCCAATGGCAGGCAGGCGTATGTGACGAGTGCCTTCGTCAAGGAAGCACTCGACAAGGGCCGCGAGATGTTCGAGTGGGAACGGAAGAAGGCGTCATCGAGCGGCAAACGTCAGGGCAACAAGGCGCGCGGCATCGGCGTCGCCGTCAGCCCGTACGCCGGCGGCTCGATCGGCTTCGACGGCCTGTTCATCATCAAGCCCGACGGCCGCGTCACGATCCAGTCCGGCATCGGCAACCACGGCACGCACTCGGCGTTTGACGTGCACCGCCAGGCCGCCCAAATGCTCGGCGTGCCCTGGGACAAATGCGACGTGGTCTTCGGCAACACGTCGAAGAACCTGCCGTGGACGTGCGTCTCGGCCGGCAGCCAGACGGCGCACGCGATGACGCGCGCCGCGCACGCGGCCGCGACCGACGCGATCAAGAAGCTGCAGGAGATCGCAGCGAAGACGCACGGGGGCAGTCCCGATTCGTACAAGGTCGCCAACGAACGCGTCTCCGGCCCCGGCGGCAGCATGACGCTGGCGCAGGCCGCGCAGAAGGCGATCGAGTACGGCGGCAGATTCGACGGCCACGAGCTGCCGGAGGACATCAACAGCTTCACCAAGACGTCGGCGAAGAATCTCGCCGGCCAGGGTCTGATGGCGGTCGCCAAGGACGCGTACCCCCGCGACGGGCAGTCTCAGTCCTACGTCATCGGCTTCGCGGAAGTCGAAGTCGACACCGAGACAGGCGTCGTCAAAGTGCTCGACTACGCAGCCGTCGGCGACGTCGGCACCATCCTGAATCCACGCGGTCTGAAGGGTCAGCTCTTCGGCGGGTCGATGCTTGGTCTTGGCCACGCCATCACGCAGCGGTGGGCGTACGACCAGCATTACGGCGTGGCGCTGGCACGGCGGTTCCATCACAACAAGCCGCCGACCATTCTCGACGCGCCCGGCCGTTTCACGGGCGATGCGGTCAACCTGCCGGATCCCGAGACGCCGACCGGTGTCCGGGGCGTCGGCGAGCCGCCGGTAGGCGCGGCCTACGGCGCGATCATGAACGCGATTGCGGATGCTGTTGGAGACGAGATCTTCCGGCGGTCACCGGTGTCGGCCGACATGATCCTGAACGCGCTCGAGAACGGCGGCAACCGGACACACGAGGCGCTTACGGCGCACATCTAGGACTGGGGACTAGGGGACGACTGGGGACTAGGGGACTGGGGACTAGCTAGGGACTAGGGGACTGAGGAAAAGGGACTGCGAGCGTGGGGGCTCCGCCGGACGGCCAGTCCCCAGTCCCCAGTCCCCGACAAGGAGCAGTTGTTATGGCCGTGATTCGCGACGTAATGCCGGTGTTCGAGCTCTTTCAACCGGTCAGCATAGACGATGCGATCAAGCTGCTCGACAGGCACGGCACTGACGCGTGGGTGCTGGCGGGCGGGCTCGACAGCATGGATTGGCTCAAGGATCGGATCAAGCGACCGAAGGTCGTCGTCGATCTGAGCCAGATCAAGGAGCTCAAGGGCGTCCGCGAGGCCAACGGCGGCGTCGAGATCGGCGCGATGACGCCGCTGACCGAGGTCGTGCGGAACCCGATCGTGCGCGAGAAGTTCAGTCTGTTGATGGAAGCGGCGGAGCTGGTGGCGTCGCCGCAGATCCGCAATGTGGGCACCATCGGCGGCAACGTGTCGCAGGACACGCGCTGCTGGTACTACCGCGGCGGCTGGACGTGCTATCGCGCGGGCGGCAACATCTGCTACGCCGACACGCCGACCGCGTTGAACCGCGAGCACGCGATCTTCGACGCCGATCGCTGCGTGGCGGTGAACCCGTCCGACACGGCGCCGGCGCTCATCGCGCTCGACGCCAGGATGGTCATCCGCGGACCGAAGGGCGAACGCACGGTCGACGCCGAGGATTATTTCATCGGCCCGGGAATCGACATCACGCGCATGACGGTGCTCGAGCCGAACGAGCTGCTCACGACGATCCGCATCCCGTCGACGATGGCCGGCGCGCAGTTCTATTTCGAGAAGGTGCGCGACCGTCAGGTGTGGGATTTCCCGCTGGTGAACGTGGCGTCCGCCATCGTGTATTCCGGCGGCCGGATCGATCGCGCGCGCCTGGTCGTCAACGCCGTGGCGGCGAAGCCCCGGCGGCTGAAGGCGGTGGAGGCGTCGGTCATCGGCAAGCCGCGCAATGAGGAAACGGCGGACATGGCCGGAACGCTCGCCGTCGAGGGCGCGCAGACGCTGCGCCACAACGGATACAAAGTTCCGCTCATGCGCAACCTGGTGAAACGAGCCATTCGGGGGGCTGGGACATGGACCTCTTAAGATGGGGACGGAGTCCGTGGGGCGAATGGGTTCTGACTCACGTCTCGTGGAGTCTGTTCTGGGCGTCGTTGTTCGCCGGCGTGCTGTTCTTCGTCGCGCATGCGAGCTACATGCTGTTCTCGGCGCATCGCAAGCGGGGCGCAGCTGAAACCGACGCGCTCGAGGCCGCCCACAAGAATCTTCCGCCGAAGATCGAGCGGCACTCGCTCGCCGCGCGCCTGTTCCATTGGGTAATGGCGGCGTCGATGTTCGTGCTGCTCTTCACCGCGTTCCTCCCGGTTGTCGGGATCAAGTTCGCGTGGGTGCAGTGGCATTGGATGGCCGGGCTCGTGCTCGCGGCCTCGATCGTGTTTCACATCATTCACGCCTCGTTCTGGCTGGATTTCTGGTCCATCTGGGTCGGGCCGAAGGACATTCCCGAGCTGAAGGCCGAGCTGCTCCGGGAGTTCGGACACGACGTCCCGGGACCGAAGTCCGGCAAGTACCCGCTCGGCAACCGCCTCTACCACCTCGCGATCGTTTTCGCCGGCCTCGGCGTCGTGATCACGGGCATGTTCATGATGGTCCGCGTGCGCACGCCGCTCTTCGTGCGCAACCCCTATATTCTGCGCGACACGACGTGGGGGCTCACGTATGTCACGCACGGCCTCGCCGGCGTGGGTCTGGTTGGCCTGGTGATCGCGCATGTGTACTTCGCCGTGCGGCCCGAGAAGTGGTGGATCACCAAGTCGATGATCTTCGGCTGGATCACGCGCCGGCACTACCTCGAGCATCACGAGCCGAGCCGCTGGCCGGTCGGCGGCGACGAGCGTCGGAACGCGAAGCCGGCGGGCCAGGCGTGAGTGCTGCGGAAGTCTCAGAAGAGCTCCATTCGCGCATCAACACCATCGAGGAGGCGTACGAGTTCATGCTCGCCTACGCCTCCCAGGGTCTCTCCTCCGATCAGGACAGCGACACCGGCCGGCAAGCCCGCGAGTACCTGCACCGCTGCGACACCGCGCTGAACAACTTCGGGGAGTTCCTGACCCGATTCACGGAAGGTCTCGGCCTCGAGCCGGCGGCGCCGTATCTCGCCTTCATCGCCGTCATCGATCGCGACGCGCGCGACGCGCAGTCCGCGCTGCAGCTCGTCCTCGCCCAGCCGGCGATCAGCTCGCAGCTCGTCGATAATCTGAACGCGTCGATTCACCTGCGGGCACTCCTCACCGACCTCTTCCTGATCGACGAAGTCCTCAAGGGGCATCGATGAGAGTTGGTAAGTTGGTGAATTGGTGAATTGGTGAATTCAATTACCAAGTCACCAACTCACCAACTCACCAATTAGTCGTCAGTACTTGTCGTAACCCTCGGTCAGCTCGATGTACACACCGGATGGATCCGTGATGTACGCGATGTTGAGTCCGATGGCGGGAACATTTCGAAACGGGACGTCGAACTTCACCCCGCGAGCCTCCAGCTTCTTGCAGAAGGCTTCCAGACTTTTGATCTCGAATCCGATGTGATCGACCGTCCGGCCTTTCGTGCCGATGGTGGGCGCTGGCGATGTCGCGAACGAGAGGTTCATGCCCGGAGCATCCGCGGTGGTTTCAATCGTCCCGCGCTTGCGCGGCACGAGCGAGAATGTCTCGACGTACCAATCGCGCAGCTTCAGATAGTCGGCCAGGAGGAAGTGCAGGTGATAGGCCGAGGCTCTCACGGCAAGCGCCTTGTCCTCCTGCAGCTCGATCTTGATGTTGTCGGGTCCCGTCAGGTAAGCGTTCGGGAAGCCTTCGGCGCCGGTGAATTCCCGTCCCACCTGATAGCCCGCGGCGCGCCACCCCTGCAGCGCCTCGGCCAGGTTGCGGACTTTGAAGCCGAAATGATCCATCACGGTTCCCTCGGAACCGCCGGTGGGCTCGGCCTGGCGGAAGGCGATCAGCATGCCGGGCAGCTTGACCGCGACGAGCGGCCCCTTCTGCACGACGACGCCGCCGAAATGCTCGACCCAGAGCTTCTTGTGAACCTCGATGTCCCGCACGTTCAAATGCACGTGGCCAAACGTGATGCCGGCCGCGTTCGGCGGCGCGAGCTGGGCGTGCGCGGGCGTCACGATCGACAGCGCCAGGACCGAACTGAGCAGCAGCCTCATGGACAATTCCCCCGCGCAATACCATACACCGTCGGACCGACGATGAACCCGGGTTTTCCTCTCAAAGCATCTCTTTGAGTTGAAGTACTCGCGGGGCCGGCGATAGACTGCGGATGGCACGCAGGCGTATGGTCCTTGAACCCATCGACCACAAACACGAGGCGCCTCGTAAAATGACCGGTCCACATCGGCTCATTCAGGGATACACGATCGTCGCGCTCGCCGCGGCGACTCTCACCGCGGTCGCCGTCGCGCAATCCGCGAATGCGCCGCGCAACGATCTCCCGCAGTCGTACCGCACGACGCGCGACTGGGGCCAGCTTCCTCCCGGCGTGAAATGGGCCGCCGTCACCGCGGTCGAACCCGCGCCCGGCGGTACGATCTATGTCGTCCACCGCTGCTTCGCGAATTCCTGCGCCGGTCGCAGCGAGGCGCCGATCCTGAAGTACGACGCGAGCGGCAGACTCCTCGCGAGCTGGGGCTCGGGGATGTTCATCTTCCCGCACGGAGCCACGGTCGATCGCGACGGCAATCTCTGGGTGACCGACGCGCGCGGCGAGAACGGCAAGGGCCATCAGGTGTTCAAGTTCAGCCCGGAGGGCAAGGTGCTCACTACGCTCGGCAAGGCCGGCGTCAGCGGCTCCACGCCCGATCTGTTCGATCAACCCACGGACGTGGTCGTCTCTCCGAGCGGCGACATCTTCGTCACCGACAGCCATCGCAACGGCAAGAACAATCGCGTCGTCCGCTTCAACAAGGATGGGAAGTACGTCAAGGAGTGGGGGAAGAAAGGTTCAGGCCGCGGTGAAATGAGCGAGCCGCACACGATCGCGATGGACTCGCGAGGACGTCTGTTCGTCGGGGATCGCGAGAACAACCGCATCCAGATCTTCGACCAGGACGGCAAGTTCCTCGACGAGTGGCGGCAGTTCGGCCGCCCGAGCGGCATCTTCATCACCAGGGACGACACGATCTACGTTGCCGACTCCGAGTCCGGGCCCGACACCGGCGCGCACGAGCTCGCAGGCATCAAGAAGGGCATCCGCATCGGCAGCGCGAAGGACGGACGCGTCACCGCGTTCATCGAGGACTCCGAATCGACAGCGCCCGATCATTCAGGCGCCGAAGGCGTCGGCGTTGACGCGCAAGGCAACGTGTACGGCGCGGTCGTACGCCGCCAGATGCTCGAGCGCCACGTGAGGAAGTGACGTGGTCCGGCTGAAGCCGGACAACGACACGCGAAGGTGAGACTTGGTGAATTGGTGAATTGGTGAGTTGGTAAGTTGGTGAATTCATTCTGCATTCACTCACCAACTCACCAACTCGCCAACTCACCAACTCACTGAGGTCGGCTCAGATAAACAGGCCGACCTGCCCACCGGTGTGCCAGAACAACACGGTCTGGCCTTCCACGAGCTTTTCCTGACGGACGTACGCGATGAGACCGGCCATGGCCTTGGCGGTGTAGGTGGGATCGAGAAAGATGGCCTCGGTGCGCGCCAGCAGATCGATCGCCTCGCGGGACTCGATGGTCGGGATGCCGTAGCCGTCGCCGACGAAGCGATCGTCCACTTCGATCGCGGCCCCGCGCGACAGCTCCGCGTGATCCATGTCGAGGAGCTCCGCGATGCCGCCGACGATGGCGCCGATGCCGGTTTGAAGGGCCGGCGCAGATTCATCCGCGCTCACGCCGACGATGCGCGTGGACAGCCCGAGGAGCCGGCAGCCGGCGACCAGTCCAGCCTGCGTGCCGCCGGAGGACGTCGCGTGGACGATGACGTCCGGCGGCGGCATCTGGTCGGCAAGCTCGGCGACAGCCAGCGCGAAGCCGAGCGCCCCGAGCGGCGTGGACGCGCCGATCGGGATGGCGAACGGCCGGCGGCCCTCCGCGCGCAGGCGATCGCAGATCTCGACGATCGTCGGCGCGCGCGCCTCGCGCGAGGCGACGTAGAACACTTCGGCGCCGAGCAGATGGTCGAGGAGCGCGTTGGCGGTCGGCGGCTGCGGCGCGCGGCCGTTGGCGACGAGCACGGCCCGCATGCCCAGTTTCGCCGCGGTCGCCGCGGTGGCACGCGCGTGATTCGACTGCACTCCGCCGGCGGTGACGAGCGTATCGGCGCCGTCGGCGCGGGCACGCGCCGCGACCAGCGCGAGCTTGCGGATCTTGTTTCCCCCGAATCCGAATGGAATCGCATCGTCGCGCTTGATGAGGAGGCGCGGGCCGCGGCCGAGCTGCGCCAGCAGCCGCGGGAGCGGCTCGACGATCGTCGCGGCCGGCACGAGCGGCAGAGACGGAAAGCGCGCGAGCGCCGCGCGCAGCGCGACCGGGGTCACAAGGTATATTACGTTCAAGTCTGAAGTTTGAAGTCTGAAGTCTGAAGTCTGAAGTCTGAGCGGTCCGGCTCCATGATGGTGAGACTTCAGCCTCGAGCCGGCGCGACCGGAGACACAGGTGAGCGTTGAGCTTCGAGCTTCGAGCTTCGAGGCTTCGAGCTTTGAGACTTCAGACTTCAGACTTCAGACTTGTATGGATCTTCTGTCATCCCTTCGCTCCGGAACGTCTGTCTTTGCGGCCGAGTTGCGGCCGCCACGGGCGGAGCTGGCGACGGCCGAGGGAATGGACGCGTGGATCGACACGTATCACGCCGTGCGCCGGCTTACGCGGCAGGGCACGTTCGTCTTTCTCACCGACAGCGCCGTCGGCGCGCAGGAAGAGGACAACCTGCGACACCTTGTCACGAATCTCGGTAACGACGTGCCGCGCGACCGAATCGCGCCGTTTCTGACGGCGAAGCATTCGCTCGAGTACTGTCTGTCGTACGCGGAGCGCGCGCATCAACAAGGCTTTCCGGCGCTCGTGGTGCTCGGCGGCGACAAGGGCGTCGGCGCGCCGCGCTCCGTCGAGCACGCGTGGCAGCTGCGGGAAATGCTGCGGCAGCGCGATCACACGCTCACGCTCGGAGGCTGGGCGAACCCGCATGCGGATGCCGAGCGGCAGGTCGATTACCTGTCCGCCGGGAACTTCCATGCCGAGTTCTATCTCACACAGGTGGTGAGCCATCATCACGCGGAGCAGGTTTCGCGATTCGTCAGGGCGGCCGAGCGGCGCGGCCTTCAGCTGCCCGGCCTCTTCGGCGTCTTCTTCTATCGCAGCGCGAACCGTCGTACGCTCGACGCGCTCACAAGCTTCCTTCCCGTCCCCGTGGAAGCGCTCACGCGTGAGTTCGCCGAGGGCGCGCGCCCCGAAGACGTCTGCGCCCGGACGATCCGAGCGCTGATGGACGCCGGCGCGCGCCACTTCTACATCAGCAACCTGCCCGTCGCGCGCGCGCAGCACGTGCTCGGCGAGGTTCTGGAGAAGGTCGGGGTGACGGCATGACGAGGATGGCGGGATTGGCTCTGCTGTCGGCGTTATGGGTCGCGCCGCAACAGCCGCAGACGCCGCTGCAGCGCCTTGAAGCTTCGATCCAGCGGACCACGCGCAGCGTCAACGCGACGTGGGGCATCTATCTGAAGTCGCTCGAAACCGGCGAGGAGATCGCGCTCGACGCCGACCGGCAGATGGAGACGATGAGCACGATCAAGATTCCGCTGATGGTGGAGGTCTTCGCGCAGATAACGAGGGGCCGTTTCAGCCTGACGGACAAGTACACCTTCGCGCCGGCCGACTCGCAGCCGGGCACCGGCACCATCCAGCGGCTCGACCCTGGCGCCGTGATGACGGTGAAGGATCTGATCACGATGATGATCATCGTGTCGGACAACACCGCCACCGAAGTGCTCTATCGGATGGTGGGCGGCGTCGCGGCCGTGAACGCGCGGATGGACGCGCTGGGGCTGAAACAGACGCGCGCGATGAACGTTCCGTCGCGGTGGTTTCCGTTGCTGCGCGCGTCGCCCACGACGGAGCAATTCTACCGCGACGGCAAATCTCCATTCGGCCTGTCGACACCCCGGGAAATGGGCCGGCTCCTCGAGATGATGGAGCGCGGCACCCTGGTCGACAAGGTCTCGTCGGACCTGATGCTGCGCATCATGCGCGGCCAGTTGTATCGCACCCGCATCCCACGGTACGTGACCGGCTACACGATTCCGCACAAGACAGGCGACTTCCTGCCCTACGTCGGCGACGATGTCGGGATGCTGGAAGCGCCGGACCGGACGATCATCATCAGCATCTTCACCGGCAATCATTTCGGATCGGGCGAAGCGCTCGAGAACGCGATCGGGCTGGTGGCAAAGGACGTCGCGGACTACTTCGCGTACCGACAGTAGCCATTGCAGGATTGCAGGCCCTCTCGCCTTCCCTTTCTGCAATTCTGCAGCCCTGCAATCCTGCAATCCTGCGATCCCGCGATTTCGGAGTACGCTGAAGGGTATGGCGTCCTACCTCGACCATGTTCCCTTCTCGGGCATCATCCGCATCCGCGATCTGATGTTCACAGTCGAGGATCCCTTCCGCCTCGACCAGGGAGACGTCAGCTTCGACGCGCCCGACAGCGTCAAGTCCGCGATGGCGCGCGCGATTGCCGAGAACAAGACGCACTACCTGCAGACGACCGGCGTCCCGCGTCTGCGCGAGCTCATCGCGGCGAAGCTTCGCAACACCAATCGCATCCCGATCGATGATCCCGAGGAACTGCTCGTCACCAACGGCGGCATACACGGCCTCTACATGCTGTGCGTCGCGCTGCTCGAACCGGGCGACGAGGTCATCGTCCCCGACCCGCAATGGCCGCCTGCGGCCGGCAATGTCCTCGCGGCCAGAGGCGTGCCGATCGGCTGCCGTCTGCACGAGTCGAGCGGGTGGCGGTACGATTTCGACGAGCTCGAATCGAAAATCACACGGAAAACACGCGTCATATATCTGAATTCGCCGAACAACCCGACCGGCGGCGTGCTGCTGCGCGAGGACCTGGACCACCTGGCGGCCATCGCGCGCGAGCGCAACTTGTGGGTGATCTCGGACGAGGCGTACGAGGACGTCGTATTCGACGGCGAGCACGTCAGCATCGCGTCGTTGCCGGGCATGTACGAGCGCACGTTCCCGCTCTACACGTTCAGCAAGTCGTATGCGATGACCGGCCTCCGGCTCGGCTACGTCGCGATCAAGAATCCGCCAATCCGCGATCGGGCAAAGAAGGTGCTGTTCTACACCGCGAGCAACATCGCGTCGGTGGTTCAGTTCGGCGGGATTGGCGCGCTCGAGGGATCGCAGGACTGCATCGACGTATTCCGTGGCGAGCTGCGTGCGCGGCGCGACCTCTTCTACCGGGGCGTCAGCGAGCTCGGCAGCGACATCTTCTCCGGAAAGCCTCCCGCGGGCGCATTCTACGCCTTCCTGCGCATCGACCCGGCCTGGAACGACCCGTCGACAGCCTCAGGGCAGGCGGCGTCCGGGTCTCAATCGTGGCGGATGGTGGAATACCTGATCAAGAACGGGCGCATCGGATGCGTGCCCGGCGTGGACTTCGGCGCGAACGGCGAAGGGTACGTCCGGTTCTGCTTCGCGCGCGATCGGAAGGAACTGACTGGAGCGCTCCAGTCGATGAAGCAGCTCTTTGGCGTGCACGTCTAGGTCTAGCTAGCTAAGCTAGGAGACCCCTGAGTACGGGGACCTGGGGACTGGGGACTGGGGACCTGGGGACTGGGGACTCGGACTGCGGACTACCTGTCCTGCCCGACCTACCTGTCCTACTCGATCTATACCTGTCCACCCGACCTACCTGACCTACCGACCTACCCAACCCCACGCGACCTACCGACCCGCGACCTACCCGACCCGCGACCTACCCGACCCGCGACCTACCCGACCTACGCGACCTACCCGACCTACCCGACCCACGCGACCTACGCGACCTACGCGACCTACCCGACCTACCCGACCTACTTGAGGTGTCGGCCGCCGTCGATTCGGATCGTTTCGCCGGTGATGAAGTCGCTGTCCAGCAGCGCGCGCACGCCTTTCACGATCTCGACCTCCCCACCCCAGCGTCCAAGCGGCGTCGCTTCTTCGACCGCGCGCGCCTCCTCGTCGTTCGTGCCCGGCGGCGCCAGAATCGGTCCCGGCGCGATGGCGTTGACGAGAATGTTGTCGGCAGCGAGCTCCAGCGCCAGCGCCTCCGTCAGCGCGACGACGCCCGCCTTGGCGACATAGTACAGCAGGTAGCCGACGTACCGAGGCCGTCCGCTCTTCGCGATCCAGTCGCTGAAATTGATGATGCGGCCGCCGCCCTGCGCGCGCATGTGCGGCACGGCCGCGTGCGCGCACAGAAACGCCGCGCGCAGATCGATGTCGACCACCGCGTCCCAGTCGGCAGCCGTGAGATCGGTGAACGGCCGCTGCACGTACACCGACGCCATGTTGATCAGGACGTCCAGACGGCCGAACCTGTCGACGACCGACTGCACCAGAACTGCGGCAGCGTCCGGCCGCGACAGGTCGGTCTGAAACGTAGCCGCCCGACGATCTGCGGCGCGCACGAGGCCGGCGGCCTTCTCTGCTTCCGTCTTCGAGCGAGCGTAGCTGAGGGCCACGTCGGCACCGCGCGCGGCCAGCTCGCCGGCGACGACGAGACCGATGCGCTTGCCGCCGGTGATCAGCGCGACTTTGTCGTGGAGGTCCATCGAGGCGGGTGAGTCGTGTGGGTCAGGTGGGTTCCTCTACCCAACCTACCTGACTTGATGGCTCGTTTCAGATGCACACTCGCATTAGGATTATAGCCTCGCGGGGGTGCGGGGTACGGTGCACGAGGTGCGGTGCACGAGGTGCGGGGTTGCGACGTGCGGAGTGCGACGGGCGGTGCACGAGGTGCAGGTGTGCCGGGTGGTGGGTGCCCCCCTACGGTAGTGTCCGGCTTCAGCCGGACCGTTGAAAGGACACATGCTGGAAAACATCGGATTCATCGGCCTTGGCGTCATGGGCAAGCCCATGGCGAAGCATCTGGTCGCCGCCGGGCGTCGGTTGGTCGTCCACAATCGGAGCCGGCCGGCGGTCGATGAGCTCGTGGCAGCCGGTGCGACGGCCGCCGATTCGCCGGCCGATGTCGCGCGTGAGTCGGCTGTGGTCATCACGATGCTGCCGGACACACCGGACGTCGAGCGCGTGCTGACCGGCCCGAACGGCGTGCTGTCCGGCCTGCAATCGACCGCCGTGGTGATCGACATGAGCAGCATCTCGCCGGCCGCCGCGGAGCGGCTGGCCACGCTCGTGGCCGAGAAGGGCGCATCCATGCTCGACGCACCCGTGAGTGGCGGCGAGATCGGCGCGATCAACGCGTCCCTGTCGATCATGGTGGGCGGTGACGAAGCCACGTTCCACCGGATGAAGCCGATCCTCGGCGTGATGGGCGACAAGGAGCGCGTCGTGTACATCGGCCGGTCGGGTGCCGGGCAGATCTGCAAGATCTGCAACCAGGTGGCGATCGGCTGCGCGCTGGTCGGGGTCAGCGAGGCCTTCGCGCTCGCGAAGAAGGCGGGCGTGGACGCTGCGCGCGTCCGCCAGGCGCTGCTCGGCGGCTTTGCCTCGAGCCGCGTGCTCGATGTGCACGGCGAGCGGATGCTCGTCGACAATTACAAGCCCGGCTTTCGCGCGAGGCTGTATCAGAAGGACCTGCGGATCGCGGTCGAGGCGGCGGCCGTCAACGCCGTCGCGATGCCGGCAACCGCCGTCGTCGCGCAGTTGCTCAACGCGCTGATCGCGGCAGGCGGCGCCGAGCTCGATTACGCGGCGATCGGCACCGTGCTGCTCAAGATGGCGGGAGCCGCCGGAGACAGAGCTAAGAGCTGAAGATGGCTGATGGCTCAGAACCCCGTTTCTCAGCCGACCATGCGCTGGACCGTCCAATAGAGGCCGGCCAGCGCGATTGCGAGCGAGGCCGGTTGTACGATGAACTGGCGGTAGGCGAGCCGATCGCTCGGCCAGGAGGCGACGGCCGCGAATGCGACTGCGATTACTGACAGCTGTCCCGCTTCGACGCCGACGTTGAAGGTCAGGAGCGCGGTCAGGAACTGTGAGGGCGGCAGGCCGAGCTCTCGCAGGACGCCGGCGAAGCCCATGCCGTGCAGCAGGCCGAACGAAAAGACCAGTGCCAGCCGCCACGGCTTCAGGTCACTCGTGACGAGATTCTCGATCGCGACGTATGCGATCGAGAGCGCAATCATCGGCTCCACAACCTTCGCCGGCAACGACACGATCCCGTACATCGTCAGGCCGAGCGTGATCGAGTGTGCGATCGTGAACGTGCTCACCTGCAGCAGAATCGATCGCCAGCGCGCGCTCAGAAGAAAGATGCCAAGCACGAAGAGGATGTGATCGCGTCCGTAGGGCACGATGTGTGTGAAACCGAGGACGACGTACTGCCGCGCGATGTCTCCCGCGGCCGGCGGCGGCGGCGGGGCGACGAGCGACACCGGCGCGCTCGCCTGCGGCCCGTCGAGCCAGAGGGTCTGCAGCGCGCTGTCGCCGATGCGTACGTTCAATGCGTACGAGCCGAGCGCGAGGCCGTACGCAAAAGTCAGCTCGCGCGCGCCGGGCGGCACCTGTCCCGTCAGCCGCACGAGGGACGGCGACTGCGCGGCGTCGCCGAGCGCTGACGCGGGCAGATACTCGAACCGCGGCCGCGAAATGGCGGCGTCGAAGCGCACGACGACCCGGTCCAGAAATGTGGATGCGAGCGCGTTGATGCGGCGATCGCGATCGACGCGACCCACGTCGGCGCCGGACAACGGCGCGCCGCTGAATACTTCGAGCTTGACCAGGAGCGCGTCCGGGTCGACCGTGACGTCAATCGAGTAGGCGCCGTCGCGGATCACGGCCCCGACCTGCGTCTTGCCGATCTCATGGGCGGGCGCCGCCGGCGCCGTGCAGACGATGAACACGACGGCGAGCAGCGCCCGCTTCATCTGGACGCGAGCGCCGTCGAGGCGCCGTTGATGGCTGCGGCGTGGGACCGGATGGTCGCGTCGCGCGACCCGGTGCGCAAGGCTTCCGCGATGGCGGTCTTCGCGTCGACGAGGCGTCCGGCCTTGAAGTAGCTCCAGGCCAGTGCGTCCTCCGTGAAGATGTCGCGACGATCGGCGGCTGCCGCCTCCGCGATGGCCACCGCTTCGGGAATTTTTCGATCGTGCTCCGCGAGAAAACGCGCGAGATTCTTCGGCTCCGGCGCGTCGCCGCGCCAACCGGCTTCGGCGAGCGCGTACTGGCGGTCGGCCTCGTCCCGCCGGCCGAGCTGACGCAGCAGATCGCCCGTGCGGGCGGCGAGATCCGGGGTCGGCGAGTTCTCGGCGAGGCGTCGGAGCAGCTCGAGCGCTCCAGCGACATCGCCGTCAGCCGCGATGACCTTCGCGTAGCCGATGACGGCGAACGGATGCCCGGGGAAGGCCTGCGAAGCGGCGGCGTACTCGGTCTTCGCCTCGTGATGCCTGCCGAGCTGAAAGTACAGATCGCCGATCTGCGAATGCGTCCACGCGAGCGCTTCGGGATCGGTCGGGCTCGTCGCGCCGGCTGCAAGCTTCATCGCCTCGACGGCACCGGCCAGATCGCCCTGCAGCTCGCGCGCGTACGCCACGCGTGCGTACGATGCCGCGCTCGGACGAAGCTGCATCATCCGGTCGAACGCGGCGAACGCCTCGTCGTAATGGCCGAGCTCGACGTGCGCATCGCCGATGACGCCGTAGTTCACAGGGTCGTACGGTCTCGCGTCACGATTCTTTTCGGCAACGCGGATTGCGTCGCGAAAGCGATGCTGCGACAAATAGATGGCGCCGAGCATGCGATTGCCGTCGTAGCTGCCGGGGTCGTCGCGGAGCACGCGGGTCAGCAGCTGTTCGGCGCGCAGCGCAAGCCCAGGATTCCCGGTGATGCGCGTCTGCCGCAGCAACGCGTCCGACAGCAGCAGCGCCGCGCCGGCGTCCTCCGGATGCTTCGCGAGACGCGCATCCATCTCCGCGACCCGCCGATCCAGGTCCTCGCGGGACGTCCGCGGCGCGCCGGGCGCACCGATCGGCGGCGCGGCCGTGTACGGGCGACGACTGCGCCGCCCGTCGCGCACGTTCGCGTACGCCACCATCGCCGCAACGGCGGCAATGATGGCGACGGGAATCAGATTCTGCGGCTGCAGGAACCTGCGCATCGCTCGTCAGTTGCCGGCAGGCGGCCGCGGGTTCAGCTTCCAGGGGTTGCCGCCCGAGTGCGGCTGGGCGATATAGGGGAACGTGGTTCGCAGCGGCACGTCGTTGCGATCCACGCCGTCGCCGAGAAACGACACCCTCGCGCCCGTCAGGATGCCGGCGGCGGCCTGCAGCGTGATGTCCACGACGTCGTCACCCAGCCTGCGCCCGTTCGGGAACCCCTGAATGTCGTTCGCGAGGACGCCGAGGCGGGACGGCGAAGCCGTCGGCCCGATGTCCGTGTTGAGACGGATCATCTCTGCGGGACGCACTCCCGGCGGCTGGTTGAGGTTTGGCACACCGGTGAGGAACACCTGCACCAGATCGTTGCGGGGCGTCGCGGGTGCGGTCAGACCATAGACTGCCTGGAGCAGCTTGGGCACTTCGGGGTCGGTGACGTAGCTCAGGAACTGCCCGTCCTGAGTCGGGGTGCTGCCGTTCCACCTGTCCTTCTGGCCGAGCGGGATGACCACTTCGTTGACGAGCGGCATGCCGAGACGCGAGACCTGCACCAGGTTGCCGGTCGTCGTTTCGGTCCCGGCCGCGCGGGTGGTCGTGGCCGGACGGCTGGACGTCGACCAGACACCGATGATCGGGCTCGCGGCTCTCAGCGACGCCCTCGGCACCTGGATGGCGATGCTGTGGACGTTGAAGCCGGCCAGCGAGTCGGTGCCGGCTTCCGAGAGGTTGCCGCCGTACAGGAAGTCGAAGACGCGCAGATCGAGGAAAAACGCGTCGTCGGTCTGCCCCGCGAAGACGCGGCCGACCGTGCCGTCCGCCTGGCGGAATTCGTAGATTCCGCTGCCGTTCCCGCCATAGCCCGGCGTGGACGCCGGCCCGACGTTGTCGTACATTGTGCGCATCGGTCCCGCGGTGAACACGGTCCGGCCGCTTTCGACACGCGTCACCGTGTAGGTCTGGTACAGGTTGCGGTTCGCGTCGTCGAGCGACTTGATCGGTCCGGTGGCATAGAGGAACGTGTTCGGGTTCACGGTCTGCGAAGTGAACCGGAACTGATACGTGATGTCCTCGGTGCCGTCGCCGTTGTTGTCGATCTTGATCTCGTACAGGACGTTGTCGCCGAACCGGTAGAAGTTCGGTCCGCCCGCCGGATCTTCGAACGGCACGAACGACGCGATCATCGTGACCGTGTCCGGGGCATCGGGGCTGACGAATGCATACACGTCCGTATGGTCGGCCAGCGGGTCGCTGCTGATCAGCGGGGCCTCACGGTGACTGGAAGCTCGACCGGGGAGCATCTGATATCCGATCAGCATCACGACGAGTGCGAGAAAATACAGTTTCCTGCTCACGGACCCTCCTTCGCTGAATGGCCTTCGCCGAACACATTGGCGTGTCGCGTTGAAACACCCGAACGCGTACTGCCCGGCGCCAGGCGTTCCTGCCGGCGCGTTTGGCGCGTGCACACCCTCGCCGCATCAGCTCAAGCAGAGCTTTGAGGCGATAGCGCGACGCCGCCGCCGCGCCGGTCACCCTATCACGAAATACCCCGACGCGCCGATCGGCTCCTCGCGTTCACCCTACGAACAGGGTGCGCGGACGGATTGGCCTGCCAGGACGCCCTTGCGCGGCACGGTATGCTTCGAAAGGACATGTCCGACCCGCGGGCAACCTCCCCCTCGCAGGCGCTGTCACCGCCGGGCTGGGCACGTGCGGCTGACTTTGCCGCGATCCTGTTCGCCATCCTCGCGCTCACGATTCCTGTCTCGGGCGGCGTGCGCGCGCTGGTGTGGGGCTGGCACCTCAAGATCGTGTCGCCGTTCCGACTCCTGCTGTTTGCGGCGGCGATTGTCGTCGCGAGGCACGTGTTGGTGGGGCAGCCGTCGCTGTTCCGGAGTCTGCGCGAGGCGATCGTCAGTTGGACGCGATCCGCGCCCCTTCGGACCGCCGCCCTCGCGGCTGCCGGCACGCGTCCCGTGATGTTCGCGGTCGGCTACCTCACGGTGATCATGCTCGGGTACGCGCCGGGCGCGCAGCCGTTTCGCGATTTCGAGAGCGAGCTGCTCAACCTGCCGCTGCGGTGGGACGCCGGCTGGTATCTCGGCATCGCGACGACCGGTTACAGCTACATCGATTCAGCGGGTCCCGACGCGCAGCAGAACGTCGTGTTCTTCCCCGCCTATCCACTGCTTGTCCGCGTCGTCGCACGCCTTGCCGGAAACAGCGCGGCGGCATACGTGGTGGGCGCCACTGTGACCACCGTCGTGTTGTTCGTCCTCGCGCTCGCGTATGTCTATCGGCTGGCACGCGAGCGCTTGACCGACGATCAGGCGGCTGCCACGCTCTGGCTGCTCGCCGCCTATCCGTTCTCGCTGTTCTACGGTGCGATCTACACCGAGTCGCTGTTCCTGCTTGGGATTGCCGGGGCCTTCTATCACTTCGGGCGACGGGAGTTCGGCCGGGCCGCGTGGTGGGGACTCCTCGTGGGCCTGACCCGTCCCAATGGTTTGCTCCTGTCGGTGCCGCTCGCGATCACGGTGCTCGAAGGACGCGGAGAGCGGCCCGTGGGGGCGCGGATTCGCGGGGCGCCGGCGGCATGCGCGGCGATCGCGATGCCGGTCGCCGGCGCCGCGCTCTACTCCGCGTTCATCTGGCGTCTCGCGGGTAGCCCGTTCGCCTGGGCGGCCGGGCATGCGGCGTGGGGACGCCATTACGAGGGACTCAGCCACCTCGTCGCCACTCGCTACGGTTTTATCGCCAGCGTGGGGTTACTCGAGTACGTCAGCCGG
>QHWJ01000363.1 GCA_003222535.1 Acidobacteriota bacterium
TATTGGCCGCGACCGGCGCGTTGGTCATCTCGGCGACGGTCGCTTCATACGAACGCCTGGCTTCATCGCGCTTGCCTTGCGTTTCGAGGATGACCCCGACCATCGTCCGCGGCCCCACCGCGCGCGGGTCGCGTTTCACCATCCTCTCGAACTCTGCTCGCGCTTCGTCCAATCGCTGCTGCTTCATATAAAGCTGCGCCAGCATCCCGTACCCGGTCGAGAATCGCGGATCGGCTGCCACCGCACGTCGCAGCGCCTGCTCGGCTCTGTCGCTCTGCCCCGCTTGATCATAAACCTGCGCAGCCAACGCCAACAGATCCACACGATCAGGTTGCTTTGTCAACTCCGCCTCAATGCGGTGCAGGGCAGTACCAGACTGCCTGGCCTGGAGATCGAGTCCGACAAGCCCTGCGATGGCCTCGAAGTTCCCTGGCGTCAACTCGAGCGCGCGCTCAAAGGATGTTCTCGCCGCCGCGTAGTTGTTACGGCGGAACTGGAGCGTGCCATTGAGCGTGTGAACATCCGCAGAGCTCGGCAGGCCGCGTTGAAGCTCCGCGATCTCGGTTTCCGCCCGTCCGAGATCTCCCCGGACCAGCAAGCTCCGCGCGAGCGCCATGCGCGCCACAGCACTTGCCGGCTCGGTCTGCTTCGCCTCTTCGGCGTAGCGGAGGGCTGCGTCGCCGTCGCCCGTGGCCAGGTTCAAGCGCGAGAGCTCGACCTGCGCGGCCACGGCCCTTGGATTCAATCGCAAGACTTCGTTATAGGCCTTGATGGCGTCCGGCACGTCACGGCGCAGGTCGTGGACCATGCCAAGGGTGTATTGCGCCGGCGCCGACTGCGGGTCTGCCGCGACCGCCGCCTTCGCGCGGACGAGCGCCTCGTCCAGCTTTTTCTCACTGGCGAGCCATCGTGCCTTCATCGCGAGCGCCCGAGCGTCCTTCGGCGCACGCGCCAGCAGTTTGTCAAGTCGCGCGTTTGCCTCCGCGCGGCGGCCCCTGTCGTAGTCAATCGAGGCGAGCGCGGCCTCCGCGTCAGCGAACGTGGCCTGATTGGCTGCTAATTCCGTCAACAGCTTTGTCGCTTCCTCGTTGCGGCGGACGTTGAGGTAGTACTCGGCGAGCTGAAAGCGGGCTGCAGGCAATTGCGAAATCTCCGCCACCGCTTTGAGCGGTTGCTCAGCCTCTTGTGAACGTTTTGTGGCCATGTAGAGGACGCCGAGCATCCGATTGGCCAGCAAATGACGCGGCTGAAGCGAAAGGGCCTGCTTGACCTCCTGCTCCGCTTCCGCCTGCCGTCCCGCGGACCACAGGAAGTTCGCAAAGGCCAGATGCGCGTCGACCGAGGACGGCTCGAGGCTGACTGCTTTTCTGAAGGCGGCTTCCGCCTCCTTGGCGTCCCCGCTGCCCATGCGAACGGCGCCAAGGTTCACGAAGGTACGGCTCTCGTTCGGCTGAACCTTCAGCGCCTCCTCAATCTCGGTGATCGCGCCTGCCGGATCTTTGAGCGCGGCAAAGGCGTTCGCACGCAAGAGGAGCGCGTCGACGTCTTTCGAATTCCTGGTCAGCAGCGTGGTCGCACGAGCCTTCGCATCCTCGAAGCGGCCTCCAAGGAGCAGGATCTGCGTCGCCTTGATTTGGGCGTCGCGATTGTCTGGCAGCGCATCCGCGGCTCGAATGAACTCGGGAAAGGCGGCCCGCAGGTTGTTCATCCGCTCGTACGCTTCCGCGAGCTTCAGGCGCGCTTCACCGAACTTCGGATCGAGCCGCACCGCGTTGGCGTATTCGATGACCGCAAACTCGTCGCGCTTTTCGGCGGCGTACTCATTGCCTCGCTTGAAATGACGCTGTTTCTGGACTTCCTGGTTGCTGCAGGCGAGCGGCAAGAGGGCGAGCGCAATCAGAAGGACGACGCGCGGCTTCGGGCGATAGTTGAGGACCATCGTTCTTCCTCTGTCTTGGCTTACTTCAAAAGGGCTGGCTCCCGCCCTCTCACTTACAGATGAGTTGTTGGGCTCGGTGAATGATGCGGCGAGCGTGCGCGGCCGCTCCAGCGATGAGCAGAGCACAGCCACAGTGCGCATGTGCGTAAAGGTTGTCGCAGAATGGCAGACAAAGCGCAAGCTGTTTTCCGTTGCCGACTTGGAAAAAGCTTGGCAAAGGCAGACTTAAGGCAACAGGTTCAGGCAGACTAGTGCTCTTGTGCAGGTGTTTCGTGACCAAAACGGGAATGCAGCCCCTCAGTTGCCGGAGCGCGTCGCACGGTCATGCGAGTCGAGCCCTTTGAAAACACGAACAGTCCGGCACGAAGGCGATAAGATCAGTGCAAATCCATGCAGGGCCCGCAGATCCTTTCCGGCGACCAGTTTCTGCTGACGACGCTCCTGGTCAAGCTGGCCGTGATGGCGGCGCTCGCCACGATGCTCGTGCGGTACCGGCGGTTCCGGCACATCCTCATTTTCGAGCGCCGCGCCTGGCCCGACCGGCTCACGTTCGCGCTCAGCCTCGGCATCCCGCTCGCCGCCGGCGTCGGCGTCGCGCGGCTGCTGCTCAACTACGACGCCGCCGATCTGACGCTCGAGGGCTCGTTTCTCGCGGGCTTGATCGCGGGGCCGTACGCCGGGGCGGTCGTCGGCACGATGGTCGGCCTCCCGCCGCTCGGCAACGGAGAGTGGGCCGCGTTGCCGTTTGCCGTCGGCTGCGGATTTGCGGGTGGCGGACTACGCGAGCTCTGCCCGAAGGAATCGATCTGGCACTTCTCGCCGTTCGTCTTCACCGGGCTCCATCGCCGGGCGTGGCAGATGATGCGCACCATGCAGATCGACTGGCAGGTCGTGCTGCTGCTCGCGCCGGTGCTGCTCGAACTGCTGCGGCAGGGTCTCGGCTCGCGCTGGAGCCTTCATCACCGCCTCTTCTACCTCCACAGCGTGCTGCCGGGCTCGCCGTGGATGATGGCCTCGGTCCTGCTCGCGACGGTGCTCGGCGTCGCGACGCCGATCAAGATCTGGAACAACGCGCGGATCGAGCACCGGCTTCAGGAGCAGGAAAAGCTGCTCCTCGCAGCCAAGATCGAAGCGCTGGCGAACCAGATCAACCCGCACTTCCTCTTCAACACGCTCGCCTCGATTTCGTCGCTGATCCGCACGAAGCCGGACACAGCCCGCATGCTGATCACGAAGCTCTCCGGCATGCTTCGCCGCCTGATGCGCAGCACGGATCACTTCGTGACGCTGCGCGAGGAGCTCGAGTCGATCGACGAATACCTCGACATCGAGGTGGTGCGCTTCGGCCCGCAGCTGAAGGTCGACAAGCAGATCGCCATCCCGACGCTCGACGTCATCGTGCCGAGCATGATCCTGCAGCCCCTCGTCGAGAACTCGATCAAGCACGGTCTGGCGGGCAAGGTCGGCGGCGGCCGGATCACGATCAAGACGATGGCCCGCGACGGCCACACGATCATCGAGGTGCATGACGATGGGCTGGGAATGACCGAGGAACAGCTGGGCCACGCGCTGGGCGACGGGATCGGTCTGAGCAATGTCAATGAGCGGCTGCGGACGATCTATGGGGCGAACTATCACCTGACGCTGACGAGCGTCCCGGGACAGGGCACATGCGCGAGGGTCGCGATTCCCGAGCTGGTGCTGCCCGAGCGGGTGACGGCGTGACGCCGGAGCTGCGCGCGGTGCTCGTGGACGACGAACAGCTGGCGCGGGACGAACTGGGCTACCTGCTCGGGCAGCTGGGCGGCATCGAGGTCATCGGCCAGGCGGGCAACGGCGTCGAGGCGTTGACGACCATCGATCGGCTGCATCCTGACGTCGTGTTTCTCGACGTCCAGATGCCGGGGCTCACCGGCTTCGAGGTCGCTCGGCGGCTGCTCGACACTCGCGCGGCGTCACACATCATTTTCGTGACCGCCTACGACCAGCACGCCATCGAAGCGTTCGAGGTCAATGCGGTCGACTATCTGCTGAAGCCGGTCGACCAGGCGAGGCTCGAAGTCGCGATCGATCGGGCGCGGCGCCGCATCGTCACCCACCGGCCGCCGGACGGCGTCAACGACGCGGACCTCGAGAAGATCATCCAGCTCGTCGCTGAGCGTCAAAGCCGCCGCGCACGGCTGGCGATCAAGGTCGGCGAGCGGTTTCTCCTCGTGCAGGCCGAAGAAATTATTTACGCCTCGCTGGCCGACGAAGGGATTACGGTAGTAACGAGCCAGCACGTGGGCACGTCGAGCTACCGGACGCTCGACGAGCTGCACGAGCGGCTCGACCCGACCGTCTTCTGGCGCGTACACCGATCGCACCTGGTGAACATCAACAAGATCAAGGAGATCGTCCCTTGGTTCAGTCGGAATTTCATCCTGAGGATGAAGGACGAGAAGTCGACGGAAATCCCGGTGAGCCGCACACAGACGCGGCGGCTGCGGGATTACCTGAAGCTGTGACGGAACGCCCGGCTGAAGGCCTCGCGCTCCCCCTTGCTCCTGAGCCGCCAGTCACTGGCGCCGCGCGAGACGATGGAGCGCGAGTCTGCCACGCGAGCGACCTCGCGCAGGCCGATCCCGGTCTGACGAGCCCCGGCTTCCGACTCGCGCACCTGAAGGAAGAGCTCGTGGCCTGGGTGAAGACGCTCATGTCCGCGGCCGTCTACGCGGTCCTCATTGTCACGTTCGGCTTCCAGGTGGCGCGCGTCGAGGGTCAGAGCATGGCGCCGACGCTCGAGGATCAGGACCGGCTCATCGTGAACAAGCTGGCCTATCGCATCGGCGAGCCGCGCCGCGGCGACATTGTCATGCTCTACTACCCGCTCAACCCGGAAAAATCATTCGTGAAGCGCGTGATTGCCGAGGAAGGCGACACCGTCCGAATCGTCGACGGCCGCGTGTACGTGAACGACATCCCGCTGAAGGACGACTACGTGTCGAACGAATACCGCAGTCACGACGATTGGGGTCCGCAGGTCATTCCCGAGGGCTACTACTTCGTGATGGGCGACCACCGCAACAACAGCTCGGACAGCCGTCACTGGGGCATGGTGCCGAAGAAGTACATCATCGGCAAGGTGCAGATCCGCTGGTGGCCGGTCCCCACGGCGCGGTTGTTTTAGAGCGGGGACTGGGGACTGGGGACTGGGGCTGGGACGAGACGAAAAGATCGCGCATTGTGACAAGGAAGCGGCCAGTTCCCAGTCCGGATTCTCCAGCCCCTGCGCCAAATCGATACGTGGAGGTCGCCCGTGTCCTCCGCCGCGTTCTCGTTCTCAACGTCGCCGTGGCGGCGGCCAAGATCGCGTTCGGTTATGCGAGCGGGGCGATCAGCATTCTCTCGGATGGCTTCCATTCGCTCACCGATGCCGCCTCGAACGTCGCGGGACTGGTCGGCGTGCGCGCGGCGGGACGGCCACCCGACGCCGACCATCCGTACGGGCACCGGAAGTACGAGACGGTGGCCGCGGCGGCCGTTACCGTGTTCCTGCTGCTCCTCGTCATCGAGGTGCTGCGGAACGCGTTCAATCATCTGACGGGTCGATCCCTACCACCCGAGATTGCCACCGCCAGCTTCGCCGTGATGGTGGTCACGGTGGTCATCAACCTCGCGGTGGTGGCGTACGAGGGACGTGAGGCCGAGCGGCTCGGCAGCGAGGTCCTGATGGCCGATGCGACGCAGACGCGCGGCGATGTGTGGTCGTCGCTGACGGTGATCGCGGCGCTCGCCGGAGCGCGTGCCGGCGTCCCGATCCTCGATCCCCTTGCCGCGCTCGTCGTCGCGGGGTTCATCGGCTACGCGGGCTATCAGGTGGCGCGCACGATCACCGGCATCCTCAGCGACCGCATCGTCATTTCCGACGCCGAGCTCGAGCGTGTCGTGATGGGCGTGCCTGGCGTGCTCGGCTGCCACCGGATCCGGACGCGCGGCGCGGCCGACCACGTCTTCCTCGACCTGCACGTGTGGCTGCCCGCGGACATGCGGCTGACCGATGCTCACCACCTCTCACACATCGTGAAGGACCGGCTGATGACGCGCTATCCGCAAATTACGGACGCGGTCATCCACATCGAACCGCCTCCCGGGGGATAGGCTGGCGAATCTGGTAATTGGGTAATCTGGTAATCTGATTGCTCAATTGGGGTGATTGATTGCTCGATTGCCCAATCCAATTACCAGATTACCAGATTACTCGATTACCCGATTCACGACGCGAATCTCGAACAGCTTCGGCCACCACTTCCCGGTGATGAAGAGGCGGTCATTCACCGCGTCGTAGGCGATGCCGTTGAGAACATCGGTGTTCGCGCGCTCGCCTGGCGTCAGCAGGCCGAGGAGATCGATGTAGCCGGCGACTCTCCCCGTGTCGGGCGCGATGCGCGCGATGTAGTTGGTCTGCCAGACGTTCGCGAAGATCTCGCCCTTCACGACCTCGAGCTCGTTCAGATTCCGCAGCGGCGCGCCGGCCGCCGTCACCTTGATACGCCGCCGCTCCGCGAATGTCGCCGGATCGAGCACGCGCAGCTCGTCGGTGCCGTCGCTCATGATGAGACTGGTGGCGTCCTGGGTCAGCCCCCATCCTTCGCCTGAGTACTTGAAGCTGCGGCGCGGCTCGAACGTCTCCTTGTCGTACACGAACGCAACGTTGGTCTGCCAGGTCAACTCGATCAGATCAGACTTCCAGACGGTAATCCCCTCGCCGAAATGCGGCGGGGCCAGGTCACGTTTCTGCAGCACCTTCCCGGTTTCGAGCGCAACCTTCCGAATCGAGGACTGGCCGACCTGGCCGGTGCCCTCGTACAGCACGCCGTCCAGGTATTGCAGCCCCTGCGTGAACGCCCTGGGGTCGTGCGGGTACACGTGCTGAATCTGGTACCCGTACAGCGGCAGGCTGCCTCTCTGGGGAGGCTGCCACGCGGCGAATCCCGGACCGCGCATCGACACGATCGCCATTAGAATGGTTACCGCAAGATACGATCTCACGACTTGATTATGCATCAGGCGCCCCACGGCGGACCGGCTGGCGCTAGCGCTAGCGTCCTTGGTCCTTGGTCTTTGGTCTTTGGTCTTTGGTCTTTGGTCTTTGGTCTTTGGTCCTTCGTGCTTGGTCCGTCCAACGGTCCCTGGTCCTTTGTGCGCGGACCAGGGACCACGGACCAGGGACGGACCAAGGACTAAGAACGGACCAGGCACCAAGAACTAAGGACAAAGGACGAGGACGTCGCCCCTAATACCCGGCGACTTTGTCGACGACGTTCAGGAGCGGCAGGCCGCGCTCGAAACGGCGCAGGTTTTCTGAGAAGAGCGCGACGAGCGGCGTCCAATAGTCCTGCATGGCCCCGGACGTGTGCGGCGTGATGATCACGTTCGGCAGATCCCAGTAAGGGCTCGACGGGTCGAGCGGTTCCCGGCTGAAGACGTCCAGAGCCGCGCCGCCGAGGCGGCCGTCGCGCAGCGCCTCGGCCAGCGCGTCGTCGTCGACGAGCCGGCCGCGCGCGATGTTCACGAGCAGCGCGCCGCGCTTGACCCGATCGAGCTCGGGCCGTCCGATCAGGCGCTTGGTCTCCGGTGTGTGCGGGGCCGCGAGCACGACGACGTCGCTTCGGGCGAGCAGATCGGGCAGACGATCGGGCGGCCACACCTCGTCGATCGTGAAAGGACCGTCAGGCGTCGGCTCGTTCGCGCGGCGGCGGATCGCCGAGATGCGGAATCCGAAGGGCGCTGCAATCTTCACCAGCTCCATGCCAATCGACCCGAGCCCGACGATCCCCATCCGCTGTCCGTGCAGCGTGCGCACGTCGGCCTCCGGCCCCTCGAGCTCGTCCTGCGCCCATCGATGCGCGACCTGCGCGCGAATTGCCGCCGGAAGCCGGCGCGCCAGCGCAATCGTCACGCCGATCACGTGCTCGGCGATCGCCCGCGCCCGGATCCCGCGCGCGCTGGTGACCATGACGTCACTTGCCAGCAACTCGGGAAACATCAGGCTGCCGACGCCGACCGCGGGACTCTGCACCCATTGGAGACGCGTGGCCGACGGAAACACGTCCCGATCGACGAACGGCGTGAACGCGGCATCCACCTCGGGCAGCAGACGACGGAGCGTCTGGCGATCCCAGGCGTCGAGAAAGGTGTGCTGCGGGAACTGGAGGCGGAGCTGGTCGACGAAGCGCCGGGGCATCACCCACGCCGCAGCCGGGCTGATCACGGCGACCAGGATGTTCATAGGCATCTGAGGATTTGAGGAGCCAAGGATTTGAGAAGAGTCCTCAGGTCCTCAGATTCTCCTGTAGGTCCCGGACCGCCCTCCGCTCTTGAGCATCACGCGGATGTCACCGATCACCATGGTCTTGTCGACCGCTTTCAGCATGTCGTAGACGGTGAGGGCCGCGACGGCGACGGCGGTGAGCGCTTCCATCTCGACGCCGGTTTGCGAGGCGGTCCGGACACGCGCTTCGATGTCGTATCCGCGCGCTCGCGCCGTCAGCTCGACGTTCACGCTCGACAGCGGCAGCGTATGGCAGAGGGGGATGAGCGCCGGGGTCTGCTTCGCCGCGAGAATGCCGGCCAGCCGGGCCGTCTGCAGCGGATCGCCCTTCTTCACGGCGCCGCGGCGGATGAGGCGCAGCGCTTCGCGCGACATCGTGATGGAGCCGCGCGCGATCGCTTCGCGGCTGGTGACCGGCTTGTCGCCGACATCGACCATCTTCACGCGCCCGCGCGCGTCGACATGGGACAGCGCTCGTCCTTCGACAGGCTCAGGACGAGCGGTTGGTTTCCGCTCGTGCTGAGCTTGTCGAACCACCACCCTTCGTTTCCGCTCGTGGTGAGCTTGTCGAACCACGAGCCTACCCTTCTTCGCCATCGCCCTGGGCAAGGAAAAAAGAGAGGCTCTCGAGCGACACGGTCAGGTCCACGCTCTTCAGCTTCACGTCGGGCGGCGCCTGCAGCGTGCCGGGCGAAAAATTCAACACCGCTTTGATGCCGGCGGCGACGACCAGACCGAGGACGTGCTGGGCGGACGGAGCGGGCACGGCGATCACCGCGATGCGGATGCCTTCGCGCCGCGCGACCTTCTTCAGATCGTGGATGTCGTAAATCTCCACGCCGCCCCGCGACTGCTGGCCGACCTTCTCGCGCAGGTTGTCGAAGAGCGCGGAAATCTCGAAGCCTTCCTGGCGGAAGCCGGGATAGTCGGCGAGCGCGAGGCCGAGATTGCCGGCGCCCATGATCGCGACGCGCAATTTGCGGTCGAGGCCCAGGATCTGCCGCAGATGCCGCTTCAAGTCGCGGACGTAATAGCCCACGCCGCGGACGCCGAACTCGCCGAAGTACGCGAGGTCCTTCCGGATCTGCGCGGCGTTGAGGTGGAACTGCTCGGCCAGCGACTGCGACGAGATCGTGCGGATGCCGGCGTCTTCGAGCGCGTTGAGACAGCGGAGGTAGACGGAAAGCCGGTTGGTCGTGAGCTCCGAAACCTGATCAGCGCTCTGTTTGCCCGGCGGGATCTTCGACGGGCCTTTGTTCGGTGTTTTCACAAGCCGGACCGGGATTGTAGCAAAAAGCGCATGCTAATATCCGCCTCCATGGCCACTATCGCGCAGCCGGCAGCGTCTCGAACGTCGACGGCCTTCCAGCCGTACGTGTCGCCGACCGAATCACCCGCGGAATTCACCGCGAAGGCGATCCTCATCGGCGTGCTGTTCGGACTCCTGTTCGGCGCCTCGACGGTCTACCTGGGGCTGCGCGCGGGCCTGACCGTGAGCGCCTCGATCCCGATTGCCGTCCTCGCCATTTCCGTCCTGAAAAAACTGGGCGGCTCCACCATCCTCGAGAACAACATCGTCCAGACGATTGGATCGGCCGGCGAATCGGTCGCAGGCGGCGTCGTGTTCACGATTCCCGCGCTCATCTTCCTGACCCCGGACGGCCCGGCGTACTTCAACTATTACCAGATCTCGATGCTGGCCTTCGCCGGCGGCATCCTGGGCGTGCTCATGATGGTGCCGCTCCGCCGGGCGATCATCGTCAAGGAGCACGGCGTGCTGCCGTACCCGGAAGGCGCGGCGTGCGCCGACGTCCTGATCGCCGGCGAGCGCGGCGGCAAGCTCGCGTCAATGGTCTTCGGCGGAGTCGGCGTGGGCGCGTTGTGGAAGGCGCTCTCATGGGTGTTCAACGTCTTCCTCACCGAGCTCGACTACTCGACGCCACGAACCAGCCAGTTTCCGAACGCGACGCTGAACGTCGACATCTCTCCGGAATACATGGGCGTCGGTTACGTCATCGGCCCGCGGATCGCCGCGACGATGTTCGCCGGGGGCGTGTTGTCGTGGCTGGTGCTGCTGCCGCTGCTGTCGATACTCGGCTCCTACATTCCCGTCCCGTTTCCGCCGATTCATCCGAATTTCGCCAACAACCCGGCGACCGGAAGGCCGTTCACGATCGCGGAGATGAGCGCGGCGCAGCTCTGGAGCGCGTACATCCGGTACATCGGCGCTGGCGCGGTGCTGGCCGCGGGACTCCTCACGCTCGGCCGCACGCTGCCGACGATCGTGGCGTCGGCGCGCGAGGGCCTGAAGGATTTCGGGGCCGGCGCCGGCGGCCGCGCGGTTCTCCGGACCGAGCGCGACACACCGACGGCCGTCGTGATTGCCGGTTCGCTGCTGCTCGCGATCTTCCTCGCGGTGGCGCCGAAGATGCCGACGCAGGGCAATTTCCTGGCCGCGATCCTCGTCATCGTCTTCGGGTTTCTCTTCGTCACGGTGTCCTCACGCATCACCGGCTTGATCGGCACATCGTCGAACCCCATCTCGGGGATGACGATCGCCACGCTGATTCTGACCTGTCTCATGTTCGTTGCGCTCGGCTGGACCGGGAACGCATACGGGCCTGTCGCGATCTGCGTGGGCGCCGTGGTCTGCATCGCGGCCGCAAACGCGGGCGGGACGTCTCAAGATCTGAAGACCGGCTATCTGGTCGGCGCGACGCCGATCTACCAGCAGATTGGATTGATCATCGGCGTGGTCACCTCAGCCGGCGTCATCGGCATGACGACCCTCTACCTTCATCGCGTATTCGGCATCGGCACGCCCGCGGTTCCGGCGCCACAGGCGACGCTGATGGCCACGATCATCAAAGGCCTGCTCAGCCAGAACCTGCCGTGGGGGCTGGTGCTGGTCGGCGTGTTCATCTCGGTCACGCTCGAGCTCTGCGGCATCAGGTCGCTGTCGTTCGCCGTCGGGTCGTATCTGCCTATCGCCACGACGGCGCCGATTTTTGCCGGGGGTCTGGTGCGGGCGTTTGTCGAGAGGAAAACGGGCGCCGCGGCGGCGTCGGAGGTCGGCGCCGGGACGCTGTTCAGCTCCGGCCTGATCGCGGGCGGGTCGCTCTGTGGGATTCTTTACGCCGTCCTGGTCGGTACCGGGAACATCGCCGCGCCGCAGGCGATTGGCAATCTCGTCCCGTTCCTCCGCGATGGGACGAGCGGCTACATTGCGAGCGCGCTGCTGTTCCTTGCGCTGGCGGTGATCCTCGCCCGCGCGGCCCAGAAGAAGGTGATGTGAAAGAGCGTGGACTACGGACCGGGGGCTGGGGGCCAGCCGAAGCGGGAACGCAAAGCGCGCGCCCTTCGACAGGCTCAGGACGAGCGCTCATGGTGAGCGTGTCGAACCATGCGGCCTTTGCGGCCTTTGCGTTGATCGTTGTGAGCGCCGTTGTTCTCGCGCAGCCCGCGACGCGCCGTGCGACCAATCTGGCGACGCTGCTCGCCTACCCGGGCTTCTTCCACGGCCGCCCGATCGTGATCGTCGGCAAGGTCGGGATCGACAAGGACCAGTTGAGAGTCTCCGACGACAACGGATCGATCCATCTCATCTTCAAGGGCACCGCCCCTGACGGGCTGGACGAAGTGCGGGGCGAGTTCTGGGATATCGGCCGGATGAAAGCGGACGACATCCGACTGAGCACCTACGATCTGCGCGCCACATTCAAGATGGATCCCGAAGCGCCGTGGCCACGGCCGGGCGACGTCACCGCGATCATCGCCACGGCCGTCGCTCCGGCGGTGATGCCGGCGCAGCCGTCCATCCGCGCGATCGCGCTGAACCCGTCGCGCTATCTCGATCAGAAAGTGGCGATCACCGGCCAGTTCTCGGGACGCAATCTTCTCGGTGAAATGCCGGACGCGCCGGGAAAGAGCCGCTACGACTTCGTCCTCCGCTCGGCGGACGCGGCGATCTGGATCATCAACATGCGGCCGAGAATGAAGGACGCGAACGGGAAGGACCTCGAGCTCGGGCTCGACGCGCGCATCGACACCGGACGCTGGCTGGCGCTGCGCGGCACGGTTCAACAGGGACGCGGGCTGCTGTGGCTGGACGCCGAAGCCGGGAGTCTTTCGCTGGCCAGGCCGCCGACGGAAACCACGACCGCGGACGAACCGATTCGCGTGCCGGCCGGTCCGCCGCCGGAAGTGATCTTCAGCGCGCCGACCGCTGACGAAACCGACGTCTCGATGACGACGACGGTCCGCATTCAGTTCTCGAGGGATATCGATCCGGCCACGCTGAAGGGTCGCATCCGCGTGGGCTATCTCCAGTCGCAGAGCGTCGAGCGCGGAGAGCCGGTGACGCCCACAGCCGACTTCACGTTCCAGTACGCCGGCGCGAACCGGGTCCTGGAGCTCAGGTTCGCGAAGCCGCTCGAACGCTTCCGCACACTGAAAGTCGATCTGCTCGACGGGATTCTCGGCACCGACGGCCAAGCTCTCAAGCCATGGACCCTTGCGTTTGCACTCGGCGGGGCTTAGGAAGTAGGAATTTGGAAGTAGGAATTTGGAATTCGAATTCCAAATTCCAGATTCTTGATTCTGAATTACTGGATGACCCGAAAGGCCGTGATCGTTCGCCTGTCTCTGGCGGCCATCTCGATCGCATAGTCGCCCGGCGCGAGTGGCGCCAGCGCGAGCTGCGCCGTGTGCCACCGCGATCCGTCGCTGTCGTCGCGCAGCGCGGCAGCAACGGGAACGGCCAGCAGTTTTCCCGTGCGGTCGAGCAGCCGCGCCGTGACGGGATCGGGCGCCGCGGTGGGGATCTCGACGCGCACCTGCTCGTTTCTGCGGAACCGGAGGTCGGCGGTCGGCACATCTCTATTCGCGGTCGCCGGTCCACGGCGGAAAAAAAGCGCGCCCATCGCATCGGGCGCAGCCGGGATGGCAAGGCGGGCGCTGTCCCTCGACGGGATCGAGGCGAAACCGGCGCGAGCGCCCACACGCAGCACGTAGTCGCCGGCCTGGAGCGGTTGCGAGGCCGTGAGCGCCATGCGGAAGGTGCGCGCGCCTCTTGGAACGGTAACGCGGCCGCTGGCCACGGTCGCGTCAGTGAGCGTCGTCAGCGTGACCGTCGCGTCGAAGCCGTCCTGCCAGGCATCGCCTACCGTCGCGACGCCGCCCAGCTCGCCGACGACCCACAGCGCCGCCGACGCCGTGTCGCCCGGCTTCCATCCAGCCGCGATCTGAAAACGCAGCGGTACCTCGCGCGCGTATCCGGCGAGCGGCGCGACCGCCGCTTCGACGACGCGCGCTTCCGCGATCGCCGCCGGCTCGGGCTCCGCGCGAGCTGCTGACGAGGAGGCTGCGCGTGACAACGCGGTCGCATCCGCGAGCGTCGCCGCGAGATAGCCTCGCCGCGCGCGGACGTTCACGCCGGGCCGCTTCACGCGGACCGAGATCGGGTGGAACTTTCCATCCAGCTTGCCGGTCGAGTAGTACCCGAGCAGGTAGTACGAGCTGAGGTCGTCAACCACTCGCTTCAGTCCGCCGGCCAGATTGTTCGAGTCGACCATCGCGAGCCCGTCGGTCGCTTCGGCGAGCGTGCGCAGCGAGTCCAGCCGCGCACCGAGGCGCAGACGATCGACGGACGGCGGCGTGATGGTGGTCGATCCCCGCGGCGGCAAACCGGTGGTCGGTCTCGAGATCGGCTCGTCGAAGACGACGAGACCTCGCGGGTCGATCGGATAGAACGACGTGTTCGCGCCGTTGGCGACGTCCAGCAGGTTCCGGAACTGCTGCTCGTCGTCCATGTAGGCGAGCGTCTGCCGATCGCGTTCGCACGTCATCGGCGAAGTGCCGGTGCCGGGCTGAACAGGATTCGCCGTCGGCTTGGCGGTCCGCGGATCGATGCCGATCGTCGCTTGCGGCACGCTGCAGTACAGCTGGCGAGCCAGCGTGGGGTTCGGCCGGAACAGTCGCCACCCGTCAGTGACCGCCAGCACCGCCTTGCGCTCTTCACGGACGCCCCGCAGGTAGCGCACGAGGTCCTCGAGGGCGTCCATGGTGAGCTTTTCCCTGCGGCGCTCAATCATCTCGTCGGCCACGCCGCGGTCATCGTCGGGGCACATCCGCGTTGGCCCGACGCCCGGGTAGCACAGCTTGTACTGGTCCTCCACGGGGTCCCGCGAATTCAGTTGATCACGTTCGCCCCACGTCCAGTAGCGGGTCAGGAATCCGTCGATCGTTGTCGTGCGCCGCGCAAAGGTGATGTCCCGGGCCGACATTTCCGGCGTCATCACCGCGAACACATCGTCGGGGCCGATCAACCGGTTCAGCGCGTCCACGAGCGGGGCCCGGATTCTGTGCGAGCCTTCGACGCTGACGTGGTTGATGTCGAGAAACACCACGAATACCCGTGCGCGCGGATTCTGGGCAGCCTGGCGACCCTGCTCAACGGAGCCAGGCTCGCGGCGCATCTCCTGCGGCATGTTGCCCTGAATCAGGACGCGCTCGAACTGCTCGATCTTCTGGGGAGCGCCGCTTTCGAGGATCTCGAAGTCGGCCTGCGTCAGATCGCCGATCGGCGCGCCGTCCTTCGTCGGATACGCGTCGACGCGCACGTAGTTCGCCTCGGTGCGGAACGTCGGTTGCGGCGGGGACGGCGTCTGCGCAACCGTGGCACTGATCAGCGCGGCAGCGGCGGCGAGACCGGAGCCCTTCGCCCTCAGCCCTGTGCCCTTCGCCCTCAGCCCTGAGCGCTCAGCCCTCATTAGGGGCTCAGTCTACCACCGGGCCTTCGGCCAGGAGCGCTTCGATCCGCGCGCGGACCCGTGCGATCAGCGCATCGCGGTCGGCCAGCTGCAGCCCGGCCGTTTCGATCGGCGCGCCGACGCGAATGCTGACGGTGACGGGCCGGATGATGCGGCTCCCCCGCTGCATGGCATCGCGCCCGCCCTGGATGGCCACCGGGACGATCGGCGCCTGCGCCTTCAGCGCCATCAGGAAGCCGCCCTTCTTGAACGGCAGCAGCCCCGCGGTTGTGCTTCGCGTTCCTTCGGGGAAAATCAGAAACGAGTTGCCGGACCGGATGGACAGCGCGCCGGCCTCGAGCGACCGCATGGCCGCCTCCCTGTTGCGGCGATCGATCGGGACGAATCCGCCGTGGCGAAACGCGCGCGCGAGCAGCGGGATGGCGTCAATCTCCGCCTTGTAGACGATGTGCATGCGCGGATGCAGCTTGTCGAACAGAATCGGCGGATCGACGTTGCTTTGATGGTTCGCGCAGTACACCGCGGCCCGGTCGAGCGGAATGTGCTGGGCGCCCGCGACGCGCACCCGGATGCCGCAGAGCCCGAGCCCCAGACGCACACCGCCGTGGCCGAAGATGTACAGCACGCCCTTCCAGCGGAAAATCATGGCCAGCAGCATGCCGATCGGCGCGGCGAAGAGCACGTAGACGGAAACGGCGATGTAGGTCGCGGCGGAGCGGACGGCGGCGATCAACACGCGAGCGAAATCATAAACGAAAAGCCCGCTGAACCTTTCGATTCAGCGGGCTTCTCGAGACTTGAGACTTGCGACTCTTACGATGCGCGAGCCGTGCGGCGCGGTGCAGCGGCGCTTACGACGCCGTGCGTGGCCGGCTTCACCACTTTCGTGGCGCGCGCGGTCACGCGCGCCTTGGCCGTGAAGCAGCGTTCGAGCGCGACGTCGACCCGCCCCTCGATGGCGGCCGCAGACTCGCGCATGACCTCGGAGACTTCCGAGATGATGAGGAACTTGGCGCGATCGAGCATGCGCTTCTCCCTGAACGAGAGGCTCTTCGACTTGGCCAGGAACGTGAGGCTCTTGAGCACGTCGGCCACTTCATAGATCGAGCCGCTGCGCATCTTGTCCGAGTTGTCCTTGAAGCGCCCTTTCCAGTTCTGGTGATTGTCGATCTTCCCGTCGCCGAGCAGGCCGAACAGCCGTTCGACGTCCTGGTCGCCGATGGCGCGGCGCAGGCCGACGCCATCGACGTTGCTGACGGGCACGAGCACGGTCGTGTCGTTTGCAACGATCCGGAGATGGTAGAACCCGCAGGTGGTACCGAGGATGGTTTTGTCTTCGATTCGCTCGACGATCCCGAGTCCATGGTTCGGGTAAATGACCTTGTCGCCGACTTCAAATGTCACGGTTCCCCCTGTCAGGAAGCGCTCTTATGGTAGGCAGAAAGTAGTGCAAGCAGTCCTGCCAGTATAACGCACTCCGGGCGCCAATTCAACGCGAAATGGCCGAAAAATGGAGGTTTCCCGTATTTTTTGTGAGCAGGTTCGTTCCCAGGCTGGGCCGGCTAAGTACCTCTCTGCTGTGAAGTTGTGCTGGAATTCGCTCGGTCGGATGACCTCGTTTGGTGATTACCGCACACGACGCGTGCCGACGTTCGGAGAGCCCGGCTTCTGGCGAAATTTGGTCCTAGTAAGACGAAATGGTCTCCACCCGCGTGAGCGTGACGTACCAACTCTCGCATTCTTCGCGCGAGCCACCGGCAAGCACGACCTGCAGGTTCAGGCCGTCGACGTCCCACGAGTAGCGGCCTGCATTGGCTTTCATTTCAACATTGTAGGGTTTGAGGAGGTTCTCGGCCGACTCGTGCGCGCGGTGTTCGTCCTGGATTCCACGATAGAGCGCGAATTCGTGATACGGGCCCATGTGGAGCTCGAAGGGACCGAGGCCTGGCCACCTTGCGTCATACACCCGCTCGCTGTACTGGCCGTCGTTCTCTCGGCAGGACTGCCAGTTGCCTTCGAGCAGCGCGGCGCGCGTGTGATCCGTGAAGGGGCTGAACTGCGCATGGCTCAATGCCGCCATGCCGAGACAGGTCGCGACTGTGAATGCTGCGACCAGTTGCCACTTCGCGCGCCGGCAGGTCATCTCCAGAATCTCCGTTACGCGATCGTGCAAACATCCGGCCGGGTTTTGTTGTCGAGTTGGCTCCAACTTTATCGGCAAGCCGGTAGACTTCTGCCATGACTCATGCGGTGGCCCTTCTGTTTTCCGCGCTCAGCGCGACTTTAGTCACCCAGGCGTCGCCGGTTGGCATCCGCGCGCGCTGGCCCGACAGCGCGGTCATTTCGGTGTGGATCGATCCGCGCAATGCGCCATCAGACGCGGACGCCCTCGTCCAGCGGGCAATGGGAACGTGGACCCATGCGGCCGCCGGACATTTCACGCTTGTGAAGACAGCCGGCAGAGATGGGGCGCTCGTGCGGATCGGCTTCGTCGGCGGCGACGCGAACTATGGCGAGACGCGCCCGCGAATCGATCGCCGCACGGGAACCATCGACGAGGCCGACGTTCACATCAACCGCGACGTGGCCGGCGACACGCTCGACCGCCACATCATCATCTACCTCACGGCGTTGCACGAGATCGGACATGCCCTCGGCCTGCCCCACAGCGACGACTTCGGCACGATCATGTACAGCTTCCGCCGGCCTGACGATGGGGAGCGGTACTTCCGGGCGTATCGGCAGCGGCTGCGAACCATCGATGAGGTCGGATCCGCGCGAGCGACGGGACTCGCGCCGGGCGACCTGGCGGCGCTTCGCGCGCTCTACGGCCGGTGAGAGCTCGGCACGTCGCACGTCGCACCCTCGCGCCCCGCACCTCGTGCGTGCCTCGCACCTCGCACCGGTCCTCTTTGCTATGATGGCGTTACATGAAACGCATCTTGACGCTGGTTGTCATCGCGCCTCTCTCCGTATTGGCGCTGTCATGCAAGAAGGCGCCGCCCCCCGCGGCAGCGCCTGCTCCGAAAACGGCGGCCGTGCCTGGCGCCGCGCCGGCCGGGACCGCTGCCGGGACGCCGGCGGTGATCAAGCCGATGCCCGCTCAGATTCCCGCCGTGCTCGCGCGCGTGAACGGTGAAGCGATCGAGCGCTGGGAGTTCGACAACGCGCTGAAACGGATTGAAGCGCGCGCCGGGGGCCCGGTACCGGCGGAAAAGCGCGACGAGGTGCTGCGCAGTGTGCTGGACCAGCTCGTCGCCTATCACCTGCTCGCGCAGGAATCGCGCGCGCGCAAGCTCGCGATCGGGGACCAGGACGTGGAGGCGCGGCTGGGCGAGATCCGGCGGAGCTTTCCGAACGAGGACGCGTTCAAGCAGGGTATTGCGGCACAGGGCCTCACCGTCGATCAGCTTCGCGTTCAGACGCGCACGAGCCTCGAGGTCGCCAAAGTGATCGACGACGAAGTGACGTCGAAAGTGGCCGTGGCGGACGCCGACGTGACCACGTTCTACCAGCAGAATCTCGAGCGCTTCAAGCAGGGGGACAGCGTCCACGCGAGCCACATTCTGATCGGTCTGCCGCAGGACGCGACGCCGGTACAGAAGGCGGAGGCCAAAGCGAAGGCGCAGGCGGCGTTGAAGCAGGTGCGCGGCGGCGCCGACTTCTCCATCGTCGCGAAGGCACAGTCAGAGGATCCGGGCAGCGCGCAGAATGGCGGCGACCTCGGATTCTTCCCGAAAGGGCAGATGGCGCCGGCGTTCGAGGAGGCCGCCTTCAAGCTCAAGGCGGGCGCCGTCAGCCCCATCGTCGAGACCCCGTTCGGGTTTCACCTCATCAAGGTGCACGAGCGCCGCGGGCCGCGGACCGCGCCGTTGGTCGAAGTCAGCGGCCAGATCAAGGATTTCCTCACGCAGGGTCAGCGCGAGCAGAAGCTCGAGCAGTTCGTCGAGCAGGTCAAGACGAAGAGCAAGGTCGAGATCCTCGTCTGAGCGATCCGGCCCCGGAACGTGCCGGGACCAGGGCGCTCGGTCCTCCCGACGCCGGAGTGGTGAAACTGGCAGACGCGCGGGACTCAAAATCCCGTGGGGTTTACGCCCCGTGAGGGTTCGATTCCCTCCTCCGGCACCATCTAACTCGAACGCAGTCAACGAGTTCAACCAAACGAGCGGCTAACGCTACAAGGTGCTGAAACGTGGGCGCGCTCGCTGACTTGCCCATTACTTGCCCACTTCTCCACCGATAGCACGTCTTTTCGCTTCGGCGGCGTCCTCGTGGGCTTGGTGGAGTTGCGCGAGTTTCAAGGCTCCGTCCTTCAACATTCCCTCATCCACGATCGCGTATCGCCGGTAGACCGCGTCGGTCTTGTGGCCGACCATCGCCATTGCGGCCGACCGTGGCACACCAGCGCGCTCGAAATTGCGAACTGCCGTGCGTCGGAAGTCATGCGGAATCCGCTCAGGCGAGCCAGCCCGGTCGCACGCGCCGCGCCATGCAACGTAGAAGTCCTAACTGCTCGGTCACTTTCTTCCGCCGTTCGAGCACAGCGCGCAGAGACGGCGTCAGCGGGAACATTCGGCCTTGTCGATTCTTTGTCTCGCCGGGTTCGAGCCGGAGCCAACCGCCATCGAAGTCAACATGCTTCCATTGCCGATTGAGAAGTTCGGACCGGACACGCCAGCCCGTCTCGTAGGCGGTCTCGAACAACGGCCTGAGCGAATCTGGCAGTTCGGCAAGAACCTTCCTGAACTGCTGGGGCTCGAAGAACCCCTTTCGCGTATTGTCCTCACGCAGCAGCGAGATCACGGGTAGCCTGCGCAGAGTAAACTCATGTGACGACCCGGGTCTCGGCATGGACTTCGGCGCGTTTGCTGAAGACGCCCCGGCGCCGAACGCTGTGAAACTTGTAAAGCCTGTGCACAAGCCGGACCGGAAACGGAAAGGGCGCTAGATGGACCGACGAACCTTCGGGATCGCGCTTGCGGGTCTGCTGGCATGGGGCTGTGGCGAGCGTCCGTCGCAGAGGTCAACGGCGCGACCCACCACCATGAAAAACGATCTGGTGTTCGTGACGCGTGACGGCTGCGTGAACACGCCGGACATGTTGCTCAACGTAGATGATGCACTCCGCGCGCTCAGGCTGCCGCTCGATTATCAGGTCGTGAACCTCGGGACGCTGCCCCCGAGCGATCCGCGATCTGGGTATCCGACGCCAACGGTGCTCTATCGGAACCGCGATCTGTTCGGGATGCCGGAACCTGTCCCGCCCTATCCGGAGCCGAGTTGACGGGTCTACCTGGGCGGAGTGCCGCTCCCCGCCGCGATTCATGAGAAGCTGAAAGAGGCTATGGGTTTGTGAACCTGATATTGCCATGAGTACACGACGGGCCCGGTCAGCTTTGGTCAAAGGGACAATTACCTTTCCCTGCCTTGGCCAACATCCAGATGCCTCCGCGCGAGTGTGTGCCTCGTGAGGCCGTGACACACTGAACTCGAAGAGAGGCCGCATGTCGGAGATCGCGAAGTCCGCGCGTCGCCCCCGCCCGCACCGGTTTCCGAAGCCCGTCTCGAGCGAGACGACGCTCCGAGCTCGCGAGCGGCGGTTCGTCGAGGAGTACCTTGTTGATTTGAAGGGGGAAGCCGCGGCGATCCGCGCCGGCTACCCCCCCAAGAACGCACGGTCCCAAGCGTCTCGGCTGTCAACAAAAGCCA
>QHWJ01000364.1 GCA_003222535.1 Acidobacteriota bacterium
GAATTCATCAGCGCGTTCGAGCGTCTGGCGAACCTCGGCACACGCGCCGGCGTCGAGGGCGGCCGGTATCGCGTGCGCACGCCGCTCATCGCGCTCGGCAAGGCGGACATCATCCGCCGCGGGCTCGAGCTTGGACTGGATTACGGGCTCACCCACAGCTGCTACGATCCGTCCGCGGACGGCCGGCCATGCGCCGCGTGCGACAGCTGCATGCTGCGCGCGAAGGGATTCCGTGAAGCCGGCGTCCCCGACCCGCTGCTCCTGCGCTAGAATCGCGAAGACTCCTTGCGGATTCTCGAGACCCAGCCCATCCGGCGCCAGATCGTCGCGATCACGTGCGCCCTGCTCGTGCCGTTCGCGATCGCGGCGGCGTGGGCGTCGGGCCGCACGCGCAGTGAGCGCGCGTCCGAAGTGCGCGAGCAGGCCGGTTCGGTCGCCGTGACCACCGGGGCCCATTTCAATCAGTACCTGACCGGCCTCGATTCGATGGCGTCTGCACTCGTACGCCATCCCGCCGTGATGGGGCTCGATGGAGTCCAGACCGATCGGCTGTTCGCCGAAGTGCTTCGCGGGCAACCGCTAATCCTCAACATCGTGCTGACCGACACCAACGCCGCGCTCAAGGGCACGGCAATGCCTGAGCGCCGCGACATGAGCGCCACGGTGACGGCGCCCTACGTCGGCGAGGTGGCCGCATCGGGGAAGCCGCTGGTCAGCGAGCTGTTGACGGGAGCTGTCACCGGAAAGCCGACCGTGGTGCTCGCGTATCCCGTGCGCAACGCGCAGGACGCGGTGGTCGGCGTCCTCGCGCTGGGTCTCAACCTGGCGCGCCTGCAAACGCTCTTCAGTGGCATCCCGCTGCCGGATGGCTCCGTTGTGACGTTGACCGATGCAAAGGGACGCGTGCTCGCGCGCAGCCGGGACGCGGAGCGGTATATCGGCAGGCTGACGGATCCGCGGGCCACCATGGCCCCCGGCGATGTGCCGCGCACACGGGTGCTGACCGGAGTCGATGGCATCGAGCGCTTCTGGGGCACTGCCGTTGTCGAACGCGGCCCATGGCTGCTGAGCGTCGGCATCCCGACCAGCGTGGCTGCCGCGCGCGCTGCGCCGCTGTACCGGAGAAACGTCGCGATTGCCTTGACGGCGATCGGGGCCGTCCTGCTGCTCGCGCTGGCGTTGTCGGCGCTGATGACCCGAAGCGTGAATGGCGTTCGTGAGGCTGTCCGGCGAATCGCCGACGGCGATTTGTCGCCTCCCGTCAGAAGCCCCGTGTCGAATCGCGAGCTCGCGGGGCTGCAGGACGCGTTCATCAAGATGGCCGCGAATCTCCGCGAGACGCACCAGGCGCTGGATCGCCAGGTCGAGCAGGAGCGGAAGATGCGCGAGGTGCTGCAGTCGCTGCAGCGCCAGGTCGTCCGTCAGGAGCGCCTGGCCGCGGTCGGCGTGCTCGTCTCGGGCGTCGCGCACGAGCTGAACAATCCGCTCCAGGCCATTCTCGGGACGGCGGAGTTGCTCGAGCGACACCGCGCGCTCTCGCCGGAAGCGATCGAAGAGGTCGGGTTCATCAAAACGCAGGGCGGCCGCGCCCGCGAGATCATCCGCAACCTCTCACGCTTCAGCAGTCAGCAGTCGGGGCCGGCCGCGGTCGTCGACTTGCGCGACGTCATCGCGGAGGTCGTGCAGCTCCGCCGCCGCGATCTCGACGCCTCGTCAGTCGTCCTGGACGTCGAGCTGTCCACCACGCGGAAGGTGTACGCCAACTTCACCGAGGTCGAGCAGGTCACGCTCAACTTCGTGATCAACGCGCAGCAGTCCATCGAGGCCGCGGCGCGACCGAAAGGCCGCATCCTCATTCGCGTCTACGACGCGGGGAAGAAGGTCCGCCTCGAGGTCCAGGACGACGGCGCCGGCGTCGCGCCGGAGGACGAGCCGAAGCTGTTCCAGCCCTTCTTCACGACGAAGCCGGTCGGGCAGGGGACCGGTCTCGGGTTGTCCGTGAGCTACGGGATCATCGAATCGTACGGCGGCGCGATCGGTTACAGCGGCAACGAATGGGGCGGCGCCACGTTCTTCTTCGAGCTGCCGGTCACCGAACCCGGAGCGCGGCCGCCCTCCTCGTCTTCCCTGAAGGCATCCCCCAAGTCTGATGACGGACCGCCTCTACTACAACGATCCGTATCTTCAGGAGTTTGACGCGACGATCGAGCGCGTCGAACGTCGCGGCGAGCGACTCGTCGTGACGCTCGATCGCACGGCGTTCTACCCCTCGTCGGGTGGGCAGCCGTTCGACACGGGCATCCTTGGATCACTCCGCGTCGTCGAGGTCGCCGACGAAGACGACGGCTCGGTCGCGCACGTGGTCGACCCCGGAACGACGAACGTTGAACTCCGAACCCCGAACCTTGAACCGCGAACGAACCTTGAACCTGGAACCCTGAACCTGGAACCCGGTCAGAGCGTCCGCGGGGTCATCGACTGGGAACGCCGCTTCGATCACATGCAGCAGCACTCCGGCCAGCACGTGTTGTCGGCCGCTTTCGATCGGCTGTTCGGCATCCGAACCATGAGCTTTCATCTCGGCGCGGCGGTCTCGACGATCGATCTCGCGCACGATGTGTCGCCCGCCGACATCGCGGCCGCGGAGGCCGAGGCCAACCGCATCGTCTGGGAGGACCGCCCCGTGGCGATCCGCTTCGCGACCGCGGAGGAGGCGGCGAGGCTGCCGCTGAGGAAGGAGCCCGTGCGCGGAGGAACCCTGCGCCTGATTGACGTGGAGGGCTTCGATCTCTCCGCATGCGGCGGCACGCACGTGGCGCGCACCGGGGGCATCGGGATCATCGCGATCGCCTCGTGGGAGCGGTTCAAAGGCGGACAGCGGATCGAATTCCTGTGCGGCGGTCGCGCGCTGAGCGCGTTTCGATCGCTGCGCGATGCCGTGAGCAGCAGCGTCCGGCTGCTGTCGGTGCTGCCCGCGGAGCTGCCGGCGTCGATCGAGAGGCTGCAGGCGGAGGCGAAAGATCAGAAGCGTTCCCTCGCGGCACTGCAGGTCGAGCTCGCACGGTACCGCGCGGAGGAGCTCGCCGGGGGTGCGGAACAGGTCTGGCTGAAGCCGGACGCTACCGGGGTGTGCCGCCTTGTTGCTCGCGCAATCGATGCGGATGCGAACGGTCTGAAAGCGCTGGCAACCGCCATCACCTCCAAACCGGGCCATCTCGTCGTCTTCGTCTCCTCATCCACCCCGGCGCTGGCGGTCGTCGCGCGTTCCGCGGATGTCAGCGTGCAGGCGCAGCAGGTGCTGGCCGCGCTCATCAAACAGTTCGGCGGACGCGGCGGCGGCAAGCCGGAATTCGCTCAAGGTGGCGGGCTCTCAGCCTCGCCGGACGCGATCCTGAAGGCCGCGCGCGCCGCGATCTGAGACAAACAGAGGGCGAGGCTGCCCGCCTCTGCTCGCTGTGGAATCCATCGAGCTTCGGGGACTCGCCGAAGCCGAGGTCACGGAGGTTGCGGAGCGCACGGTTTCAACACGGAGGAACGGAGCCACGGAGACGAACGGAGAAGACCGCGGCAAACCGAAGCGAGCTGCGGGCGGCGTGATCGCGGTTCGACGGGCGTCGCGAAGCGACGCGCGTGACCGGATCGAACGGATACGCGAACCTGGTTGTGTCCCGATCGGGTTCGTGTATCCGTTCGAGTCCGGCCACGCCAGCCGCCCTGCTACGCAAGCCGGCCCTGCTACGCAAGCCGGCCGTCGAACCGCTCTCCTCCGCGCGTCTCCGTTACTCCGTTTCTCCGTGTGAACCCGTTACGTCCGAGTCCTCCGTTTGCTCAGCGCCTGAATTCGGCGAGCCGGACCACGATGGCGTCAACGGTTCTGGTGATCGTCTCCGGGGCCGTCTCGAAGTTGTTCGCGAGGATGGAAAACACGACCGGCTCGCCCCCGGCCGTCGTCACGTAGCCCGACAGCCCGCGCACGTTGGACATCGAGCCGGTCTTCGCGCGCGCGTTGCCTTCCGCCGGCGTCCCTTTCATGCGATTCGACAGCGTGCCGTCGCGGCCGGCGATCGGCAGCGATGCCTCGAACGGTCCGCGCAGCCGATCGTCGCGATCGACGTGCGTGAGAATCGTGACGAGCGCTTCGGGCGTGATGAGGTTGTAGCGCGAGAGCCCGGAGCCGTCGGCTATGATCAGGTCCGACGCCGCCACGCCCCAGCCCTCGACGAGCGAGCGCGCGTCAGCCAGGCCGGCGGCGAAGGTCGGCGTGCCTCGGGTCAGCCCGAGCGTCTTCACCATCGTTTCCGCGTCGAAGTTCAGGCTGATCTTCATCAATGTCGTCGCGATGTTCGAGAGCGGCGGCGATCGATACGCGATGACCGGAACAGCGGTTTCCCGCGACGGCTCGGGAGTCACCTCGTCGATATCCACCGCCGGTCCGCGGACGTCGATGCCGTGCGCGATGAGCGCGGCGCGCAGCGCGTTGACGAAGAAGAGCGTCGGGTTGTCGACCGACACGGTATGCACTGCCGGCGCGCTGCCGAGCGGAATCGAGCCGCGGAGCTCCAGGCGGCTGCTGCCGGGAAACCGATGCGCGACCACGAGAGCCGGAGTGTTGGCGGCGGCCGTTTTCAGCGAGCTCCTGATGACGAGACCGCTGCCATCGGGCGCGACGGCGATGCTGGCGGGATCGCCGGGGGCCGCGCCGGGCCCAATCGTCAGGCGCACCTGGCTCTCGTTGAACTGCAGCGCGCTGACTCCCGCGGCGTAACCGTCAGGCAGGTCGTCCCACGACCAGCCGAACCCCAGGCCGTCGTCATCGAACGCATTGTCGTCGCCGATGATGCGGCCGTCGATCGTCCGTACGCCTTTCGATTTCAGCCGCTCGGCCCACTCGGCGAAGACACGCTCGGCCATGCCGTCGGCGACGACGAGGCTCGGGTCGCCACTGCCGACGACCACCAGATCGCCGTGCAGGACGCCGGACTCGATCGGACCTGCGGCGAACACCTTCGTTTCGTACGTGTAGTCCCACCCCAGACGCTCGGCGGTGGCCGCGAGCGTCACGATTTTCATGTTCGACGCGGGCATCATCAGCTTGCGGGCGTTCACCGCATAGAGTGTCTCGCCGGTCTTGAGCGACCTGACCAGCACGCCCCAGTACCCATGCGCCAGCTGCGGCTCCGCGAGGATCGCGTCGATATCGCGCCGGAGCCTGTCCGTCGCGGCGTCCGGCTTCACCCGGACGTCAGCGGTCGTGACTTCAGCGGTCGTGGCGTCCGGCTTGAGCCGGACTTCGGCGGCGGGAGAACCTGGAGGGGCTGGAAGCGCGGGAGGCTTCGTCGTCGCGCACGCGGCGACGGTCAGCGCGACGACGACCGTGGCGCAGGCCTTCAGGCCTGTCCGCCGCGTCACTTCCTCAGCTCCGCCGTCCAGTTGACGACGACGTTGATCGGCGACTCCGTCGTGTCCAGCAGCATGTTGCCGGGAAACCACCGGCCATCGCGCGCAGGCGCAGAGCTCCTGCGCGTGTTGGTGACGTTCGCGCGCCGGTCGAGTAGGAAGTGCGGCGTGCCGTACTCCAAAGCGCGTCCCGCCGTGCATGTCGACCGCGTACAGCTTTCGATCCTCGGTCACGTAGAACAGTTCCAGGCCATCGGCACGCCACGTCACCTGCCGCCCGCTGGTGTTCGAGATTTGCTACTTGCCACCGGTCCATGCGGCCGGCGCCGACGAGCGTCAGCCCGTAAGGGCCGAGCCGCGTTCCGGGATTGAGCGTGGGAATGCGCGATTATCGTCACGGTCCGGCTGAAGCCGGACACTACTTCGATAATTCATCGAGCGATTTGATCGCTTCGTTGAAGTCGGTCGCGTCGGTCTTTGCCGCGCCTGGTTCTCCGGGGCGGGAGGCGAACACGTCGTTCCCCACCTGGCCGAACGTTACCTTCTCTTCCTTCTTCCCTTCTTCGAACTTCACGGTGATCGTCATCGCGGGTTTGTCGAGGCCGGTCTTGGCGGACGAGTCGACGAACGAGCTGGCGCGCGTGTTCGACAGCTTCGAGAGCAGGCTGTCGATCTTGTCCTTGTCGACGTCGGCCGCGGTCGGGCTGACCCGCCGCCACTTGTCCTGCGCGTTGTCGCCCTGGCCCTTGACCTTTTCGAAGACCACCGTCTGCCCGTTGCGCGCGACTTCGACGCGGTTGGCATTGAACGCCCGGAACTCGAAGAGGTCCTTCCGCCGGTAATCGTCGGCGCCTTTCTTCAGCTCGTCGAGCAGCGCGCTTTCGACCGTGACGACCGCCGGCTTCGACGCGTCGCGTGCATACACGGTGTTGTCGGGCGCCTTGCCGCCGAGCAGCAGCGTCGCGCGGGCGCTGCCCACATTGAGGTTGACCGTCGCGTCCGGCTTGTCGAGCCCGTACTGTTTCAGGTCGGCCGGCTTGGCGTCGTCGGTCACGATCGATTTCATCTGCAGGCTCTGCAGGCGCCCGACGAGCCCCTCGACCGTGCCGAAGTCGGCGCGCGTCTGCACCGGCTTCGTGATCTTCCATTCGCCTCCGTCCTTCGCCACCGCGAGCGTCTTGCCGCCGGCGCTGACGTCGAGGCTGTCCACCTTCTCGCGGTCGAACTTGAGCAGCACCTTCTCGCGCAGGTCGAACGTGCGGCGATTCAAGGTCGTTTCCTGAAACGCGGGAATCAGGAAGACCTTCTTCTCGTCGTTGCGCTTCGCGAACAGATCCCCGCCCGTCGGGGTCTTCTCGCCCACGAGCAGCTTCCGGTAGTCCTTGTCGCCGCTCGCCTTGAAGTCGATCTCGATGCGCGGGTTCGAGAGGCCGTAATCGTTCAGGCTCGCCGGGTTCTCGTCGATGACCCGGACGACCTCGATCGACGTGAGCGCCGACGTGATGCCCGTCACCTCCGACTCGTCGGCTTTGGCCGCGATCGGCTGCGTCAACTGCCACGCGCCGCCTTCCTTCTTCAGCGTCGTCACGTCGCCCGCGGCGGTCGAGACCTTGAGCTCGTCGATCTTGTCGGCCTGCAGCGCGGCGAAGACCTTCTCCTGCTTCTTCGTCCCGCTGTCGTTCTCCGGCGTCTTCCACGTGACGAAATAGATGTACGCGCCGAGCCCGGCGAGCACGACAACGAGACCGGCCGTTGACCACAGACCGCGCATTTACCGTCTCCGCCACCAGGTAAAGACTCCCGTCGCGAAGACGAAGCCGGGGATGAGGAGCAGCGACAGCCACGTGATGTTCGACTGCTGCGTCGCCGTCAGCGTGATGCGGCGATCATCGGCTTCCTTCGGACGGATGGAAATCAGGTTTTCCTGCAGCGTCAACCACCCCACCGTGTTCATGAACAGGTCGCGGTTCCCCTGAATGCCGAGGCCGCCGTTCGCCGCGAAGTCCGAGTCGCCCATGACCACGACGCGCGTCTCCGGCTTCGGCGCGTCGGCTTCCCCGGGCTTGGGCGGGGCCGCCGGCGTGGCCGCCGCCGACACCGCCGATGCGATGGCGACCGGCCCTTTCTTGTCGCCTTTCGACTCGTCGAGCGCGACCTCTCCCCTCAACAACAGACTCTTGATGTCGGTCTCGGCCCAGCTCCTCGGGCTCGTCTCCACGAACGTCTGCGCGATGTGGCCGTTGACGCCGCCGGAAATGGGCGAGGCCTCGCGCGCCAGCGGAAACGCCGTCAGAAATGTGAATCGCTGCGTGATCGGATGCGACGGGTAGTTGGCGGCGACCGGCACCGACGCGTCGGTGCCAATCAGCCGGCCCATGCCGCTCACGTCGACGACGACGTTGTTGCCGACCTGAACGCCCCAGTCGTGCGCGAGGGCGATCAGATTGGTCAGCGGCGGACTGTCCGCCTTGTCCGGCGGGTCGAGCTCGAGCAGCAGCTTGCCCGACTTCTCGAGGTACTTCTTCAGCGCCTCGATCTCCGGCGCGAAGAAATCGGTCCTCGGGCCTGCGACGATGACGACCGACGCCTCGTCCGGTACGGCGCCTTGTTGAGCGATGACCACTTTCTCGACCGTGTAGTTCTCGCGGCCGAGCGCCGCGGCGATGGTGTTGTAGCCGTCGCGGTCGGCCGAGACGGTGTCCTTTTCGCCGTGGCCCTGCGTGAAATAGATCTTCCGCTGCTGCCCGGAGACCACCTTGATGACGCCGTTGGTGAGCTCCTGCTCGTTATCCGACGTCACGCGCTCGGTGCGGCCTTTGTAGTTGAAGACGATGGTCCCGTACTGCTGAATCTGATTCTGCTTCGCCAGCGTCGGCTTCTTGTCAGGATCGATGTACTCCGTCGTCACCTTCTTCGACATGTACTCGTATTCCTTGAGCTTGTCCCGGTAGCGCGGAAACTCCGGTTCCTGCGCGAACACGAGCACCTGCAGCGGCGAATCGAGCTTCGTGAGCACGTTGCGGCTTTGATCCGACAGGCTGAACTGCTTGCTGACCGTCAGGTCCCAGCGCTTGTTCTGCCGCGCCCCGATGTAGTTGATCGCGACGAGGATCCCGAGGACGACGAGCACGCTCGTCGCCGCCAGCGTGCCGTACCGCGCCTGGCGCCGTGAGAAGACCTTCGCGATCTCACGCCATTGCCCGAGCGTGTACGCCAGCACGCAGACGAGGCCCGCCCACGCGAGGTAGGAGGCCCATTGCTCTTTCGCCGGGTATCCGAAGCGGATCGCGACGGCGACGAACACGAGCGCCGTGCCGAGCCAGCCGACCAGACTCAATAGTCGATTAACCATATGCAAACTCTCAACTCTCAACTCTCAACTCTCAACGCTCAACTCTCTGAGACTTGAGAGTTGAGCCTTGAGCGTTGTTCTTGGTCAACCCCGCCACCGTTCGCTGTCGACCGACTTGGCGGTCAGGAACAACCCGAACGTGATGAAGCTCACGTAGTAGACGAGATGCGTCGTGTCGAGCACACCCTTTCCAAAGTCGTCGTAGTGGTCGACGATCGAGAGATACTGCGTGAGCTTGTCGACGGTTGGTCCCGAGAAGCTGCCGATCCACGTGATGATCCACAGCATGAGGAACACGGCGAATGTCACCATGCCGGCGACGATCTGATTCCTGGTGAGGCTCGAGATGAACAGGCCTGTCGCGATGAAGCATCCGCCCATCAGCAGCAGCCCGATGTAGGCCGTCACGATCGGCTTCCAATCCGGGCGTCCATACACGAACAGCAGGCCGAGGTGAATCAGCGTGACGGCGAGCATGACGCCGTACAGCGCCATCGCGCCGAGGAACTTGCCGACGATGATCTGGAAGTCGGTCAGCGGAGACGTCAGCAGCAGCTCGATCGTCCCCGATCGCTTCTCCTCGGCGTACGCCCGCATCGTCACCATGGGCATGAGGAAGAGGATCAGGATCAGCACGTTCTGCAGCAGCGGGCGAATCAGCTGCTGGTTGACGTTCATCGCCTGCGGACCCTGCATGCCGAACTGGCCCATCTGCATGCTCTGGCGCACGAAGAAGCTCAGGATGGCCACGAAGAAGTAGCCATACATGAGCGCCCACAGTCCGATCACGATGTAGGCGATCGGCGACGAGAAGTACGCCTTCAGCTCCTTGTGCGCGATCGCGAGGATGTTACTCATGGACCACTTCTCCTTCGAGCGCGGCGGCTGCTTCGGGCGCCGGCGTCGGGACCTCTTCGGTGGTGAGCGAGAGGAACACGTCCTCGAGGCTCATGCGCATCGGGCGCAGCTCCAGCAGCCCCCATCCGCTCGTGACGACGAGACGCGCGAGATCGCGGCGCACGTCGCGCCCGCGCTCGCTGTCGATTTCGTAGCCGGTCATGCCGTCGCGCCGGTCCGACTCCACGACGCGGGTCACGCCGGGCACGCGTCCGAGCGAGGCGCCCGCGTCGGCGCCGCTCGCGTCCACCTGCAGATACATCGTCTCCGATCCGCGGAGGCGCGCCGTGAGGTTGTCCGGCGTGTCGATCGCCACCACGCGGCCCTTGTTGATGATCACGACGCGCTGGCACGTCTGCGAGACCTCGGGCAGAATGTGCGTGCTGAGGATGATGGTGTGGTCGCCGGCGAGCTTCTTGATGAGCTCCCGCGTTTCGATGATCTGTTTCGGATCCAGCCCCGCGGTCGGCTCGTCGAGGATGAGCACGTCGGGGTTGTGGATGAGGGCCTGGGCGAGGCCGACACGCTGCTTGTAGCCCTTGGACAGCTTGCCGCAGAGCCGGTGGCCCACGTCGTCGATGCGCGTCCGTTCCATGATTTGCTGCAGGCGCTGGCGGCGTTCGCCGCTCGGGACGCCCTTGATCTTGGCGACGAACTGGAGATACTCGACGACGCTCATGTCCGGGTAGAGCGGCGGCGTTTCCGGAAGGTAGCCGGTCCGGCGCTTGGCGTCAATCGGCTGGTCGAAGACGTCGAACCCGGCGACAATGGCTTTGCCGTCGGTGGCCGGCATGTAGCCGGTCAGAATCCGCATCGTCGTCGTCTTGCCGGCGCCGTTGGGTCCGAGGAACCCGAGGATTTCGCCGCGCTCGACTCGGAAGCTGACGTCGTCGACGGCAGTCACGCGGCCGTAGCGTTTGGTGAGGTGCTGAACCTCGATCACGGAGAAGCTCCTATCAACGTGTGTGCGAAGGGCTGAGAGTGGGGGCTTCGAGCCTCCACCGAACAAAAATGCTAACCCGAACCGCCTGGTTTTGTGTAGCGGGCGGCCAAACCTTATCACCAATTTAATGGAGGCTTCATGTCTGTCGACGTCGGATCGAAGGCCCCGGATTTCACGCTGACCGCTCAGGACCGCCAGCCCGTCACGCTGAGCCAGCGGCGCGGCAAGCCCGTGGTACTGGCCTTTTTCCCGGCCGCCTTCAGCTCGGTCTGTGCCAGGGAGATGTGCACGTTTCGCGATTCCCTGCCGCGGCTCGGTCAGGCGACCGCCGAGGTGTACGGCATCAGTGTCGATACGTTCTTCACGCTGAAGGCGTTTCACGACCATGAGAAGTTGACGTTTGCCCTCCTGAGCGATTTCAACAAGCAGGTCATTCGCGACTACGGCGTCTTCAATGAGGACATGATCGGCCTCAAAGGCATCGCGAGGCGGGCCGTCTTCGTCATCGACAAGGACGGCGTCGTGCGCCACCGCGAAATCCTCGACGACGCACGGAACGAGCCGGATTACAACAAAATCTTTACGGAGCTCGCTGCGCTCGCCTGACGGGGACTGGGGACCGGGACTGGGACTTGGGACTTGGGACCGACGGACTCTCCGGCCCCCAGTCCCCACGTCCCCACGTCCCCACGTCCCCAGTCCCCAGGTCCCTGCTATACTGCTCATATGAGCACACGCTCATATATCACGATTCAGGACCGGCTCCTCGATGATCGGTCGGCGGCGGCGCTCGCCGAGACCTTCAAGGTCCTGGGCGATCCGACACGCGTGCGGATCCTCGACGCCCTCGCGCGCGCGGAAGTAGCGGTCTGCGACCTGGCGGACGTGCTCGGCCTCACGCAGTCGGCCGTGTCGCATCAGCTCCGGCTGCTGCGGAGCATGCGGCTGGTGCGGTCGCGCCGCGAGGGCCGCCACATTTTCTACGCGGTGGACGACGACCACATCGCCAGGCTGTTCAAGCAGGGGCTCGAGCACGTGCAGGAGCGCCGATGACCACCACCTGCACCGTCTGCGAGCTGCACGCCGAATCGACCTTCAAGATCGAGGGCATGGACTGTCGTGAGGAAGTCGCCATGCTCGAGCGCCGGTTCAGGAACCTGGCGGGGCTGGAGGGTTTTTCGGCCGACCTGATGGGGCAGCGGCTCCACGTGAAATACGACGCCGCCAGGCTGACGACGGCGACGATCGCCGATGCGGTCGCCGACACCGGTATGCGTGCGTGGCTCGAGCACGAAGAACCGGTCCTCGGCAGCGAGCGCCAGGCACGCATGCGCCAGGCGCTCGTGTGGACGGCGGGTCTCGCCCTTGGCCTCGGGCTCGCTTTGCCGCTCGCGCGCGCACCGTCGTTCTGGGTGTCCTGGTGCTTCGGCCTGTCGCTCGCCGCCGGCATCGCCGCGACGATCCGCAAGGCGTTGAACGCGCTGCGGGCCAGGTCGCTCGATATCAACGTCCTGATGATCGTCGCGGCCGGGGGGGCGGCGGCGCTGGGCGAATGGTCGGAGGCGGCGACCGTCGTGTTCCTGTTCGGCGTCGCGCAGGCACTCGAAGCGCGCACGCTGGAACGAGCGCGCAACGCGATCCGCGCGCTGATGGACCTGACGCCGTCCACGGCGCTGCTGCGCGACGCGGCCGGCGAACGCCACGTCGATGTCGACGACCTCGCGCCTGGCGCGGTGATCGTCATTCGGCCGGGCGACAAAATCCCGCTCGACGGCGAGGTGATCTCGGGCCAGAGCCCGGTGAACCAGGCTCCGGTCACGGGCGAATCGCTCCCGGTCGACAAGGCGCGAGGCGACGAGGTCTTCGCGGGGACGATCAACGGGCGCGGCGCTCTCGAGGTCCGCGTGACGCGGCTCCGGCGCGACACGACGCTGGCGCGCATCATCCATCTGGTCGAGCGCGCGCAGGCCCAGCGGGCGCCGGCGCAGGCGCTCGTCGAGCGCTTCGCGCGGATCTACACGCCGGCCGTCATGCTGCTGGCGGCGGCCGTGGCGATCGTGCCGCCGCTGGCTCTTCAGCTGAGGTGGCACGACTGGATCTATCGCGCACTCGTCCTGCTCGTGGTGTCCTGCCCGTGCGCGCTCGTCATCTCGACGCCCGTCTCGATCGTCGCGGCGCTGGCGGGAGCGGCACGCAAGGGCGTGCTCATCAAGGGCGGCATGCATCTCGAGCGCACCAGCAGCGTCCACTGCGTCGCGTTCGACAAGACCGGCACGCTGACTCGCGGTGTGCCGGAAGTGGTGGACGTGGTGGCGGTGAATGGCGTTGGCGTGTCGTCGATCGTGGGCCTGGCGGCGGCCGTCGAGCGTCGCTCGGCGCATCCCATCGCCCAGGCGATCCTCCGGCACGCCGCGTCGATGGACATCGCGGCCGAGCCGGCCGAGGACGTCGCGGCGCTGCCGGGGCGCGGCGCCGAAGGCCGGGTGAACGGGCACCGCGTGGTGCTCGGCAACCATCGGCTGTTCGAGGAGCGGCAGCTCTGCTCGCAGTCGATTCACGACCGTCTCGGCGAGATGAGCGCATCCGGCCGCACGCCGGTGCTCGTGGTGCGCGACGATCGGCCCATCGGGATCATCTCGGTCGCCGACCGGCCGCGGGAAACCGCGAAGGACGCGCTCGATCTGCTGCGGCGTCAGGGCGTGAGGCGCATCGTCCTGCTCACCGGCGACAGCCAGGGGACGGCGAAGGCGATTGCCGCCGAGCTCGGCGTCGACGAGTTTCGCGCCGAGCTGCTGCCGGAAGACAAGGTCGCCGCGGTCGAGGAGTTGCGGCGGACGTACGGCTCGGTCGCGATGGTCGGCGACGGCGTCAACGACGCACCGGCGCTCGCCACGGCCGACGTGGGCATCGCGATGGGTGTGGCGGGGAGCGACGCCGCGCTCGAAACCGCCGACGTCGCGCTGATGGCTGACGAGCTGCTGAGGATTCCGTATGCCTTCCGCCTGAGCCGCGCGACGGTGCGCAACATCAAGGCGAACCTCGCCATCTCGATCGTGATGAAGGCGGCGTTTCTGACCGCCGCCGTGGCCGGCGTCGCGACGCTGTGGATGGCGGTCGTCGCGGACACGGGCGCGTCCGTGATCGTGATCGCGAACGCGCTGCGGTTGCTGCGCGCGGATTGAGACAAGGACCTCGCTGATAGGGTTGAAGAAACGCCGATAGTCACGTTCCCTCTACTGGCAACAACCCGAGCAGCTCGTACGCCCGGCGTTGGATGGGTGTCGGCGCCGGGATCTGTTTGAACGTCAGTTTCGATTCGTCGGATTTCAACCGATAGGTGTTCCGCGCGCGACTCGCCAACTCCGCGATGAGACTCTCAAAGCTGTGCACCGGGAGACCATCGGGTGTCGTATGCGTGGCCTTCTTCGCCTTCGCCGATGCGGTGGGTTGCGGGGCGAAGGCGCGACGCATGTGCCACTCGACATAGCAGGCGAGCACGCAGAGGAAGATGTGCGCGGGCACGCGGGCCTCGGTGCGGTGGCGAATCGGCCGCACCAAGACATCGATCCCTTTCAGGCACCGGAACGCCCGTTCCACTTGCGACAGGCTCTTATACGTGCGCACGGCGTCGGCGGCTGAGAACCGCGCGGCCGGCTCGCTCGTCCGAATCACATAGATGCCATCCAACTTTGCTTCCGCCGCGATCGCCTCTTCGCGACGGATCCACTGAAAGGTACCCTCGCCGATCGTCAGCTGATAGTGCTTGCCGACTTTGTGGCGCTCCAGAATTTTGCCTGCCTTCAGGCCGATCGCGGATGCGGCGAATGGTTTCTTCGTGCGGCGCGCGACGTCCCGCGCGAGTTTCGTCAAACCCTGCTCGGTGGCGTCGAGCAACGCTGGTCGTGTGCCACAGGCGCGTGGTGGCTAATCTCGAACAGGGATGCAGTAACCGCTCGGCGATCATCGCGACGACCAGATCGCGCTGACGACACCGTTTGGCGGCGATCACGGTGTCCAATCCTTGCCGATCATCGAATCGCCGAAGTTGTGGCGGGGCAATACGTTCAAGTAGAAATCAGCTGATTCTTGGCAGGGAACTTCGGCCTAATCGGGATTCTCCTTCGTGTCCTTTGTATCCTTTGTGTCCTTGGCGTATGTCGGCTTCGACAGCCACACCTTCGCCACCCGCAGTCCGTCAATCGCCTCGACCCGCATCTTGCGGCCTTCGACCTCGATCGTGTCGCCGACGCGCGCGCGACGGCCGAGGCGGCCGAGCACGTAGCCGCCGATGGTCGTGTAGGTCGCTTCGTCGATGTGCGTGCCGAACTGCACGTTGACGTCGCCGACCAGCGCGAGGCCGTCGATGTCAGCCGACCCGTCGCCGCGCACGACGGTGCGCGCCTGCGCGCCAATCTCGCCGGGGATTTCGCCGACGATGCGCTCCATGAGCGACTCGAAGGTCACGAGGCCGGCGGTGCCGCCGTACTCGTCGATGACGAGCGCTTCGCGGGCGCGCCGGCGCCGCATTTCGCCCAGCAGGTCGTCGGCCTCCAGCGTTTCCGGCACGGTGAGGACCTCGCGGGCCAGCGCGCCGGCGTTCACCTTCATGTCGCCGGCCGCCAGCGCCTTCAGCAGATCCGTCACGTGCAGCATGCCGACGACATCGTCCATGTCCGCGCGATAGACCGGCAGCCGCGTGTGGCGCCCCTGGCCGATCTGCGCGATCAGGTCGCCCAGCGACGTCTCCGCCGAGACGGTCACCAGCTCGGTCCGCGGGATCATCACCTGGCCGGCCGTCAGGTCGGCGAACCCGAAGACGCGGTGGAGCATCTGCTCTTCCTGCTCTTCGAGCACGCCCGCTTCCTGGCTGGCGGTCACCAGCATCTTCAGCTCCTCTTCCGAGTGGACCATGGCGCGATGGTCGGCGCCCTTCATGCCGAGCGCGTTGATCACGGCCTGCGCGGTGCCGTGCACCAGGCGGATGAACGGCCAGAACGCGCGCATGAAGAGCTCGAGCGGCGTGACCAGCCACATCGCGGTCGCTTCGGGCTGCTCGAGCGCAATCCACTTCGGCGTCAGCTCGCCGAACACGATCTCGGCGGCTGTGATGATCGCGAACGCGATCGCGACGGCGATGCTGTGCGCCGTCGCCAGCGCCAGGTGCGCCGGCAGGAACGCAAGCGAGGGCTCGATCGTCGACGCCAGCGCAGGCTCGGCCATCCAGCCCAGCCCGAGGCTCGCCATCGTGATGCCGAGCTGGGTGGCGGCGATGTACCGATCGGGCGCCGACACCGCGCGGCGGACGGCCTTCGCGCTGCGGTGCCCCTCGGCGATCAGCTGATCGATGCGCGTCTTGCGCACCGTAACGATCGAGAACTCCGCGGCGACGAAGAAGCCGTTGGCGCACACGAGCACCAGCAGCCCCGCGAGCTGCCACAGAGTGGCCGCGAGCGAGTGCTCCATGCGGAAATGTTACGCTTTTCTGTTGCTGAAGAAGTGCGCGTCGACGAAGTTGTCGATGATCCCCTGGTTGGCCGCGTCGACCTTCTCGAACTGGATGCCCATGCCGACGCGCCGGTCGCTCCACGCGATGCGGCCCTCGCCGTCGATGTCTTTCTTGGACCCGGGCATGCGGAACCGGACCTTGATCTTCGCACCGCTGTCGAGCGGGCTCGTCGTCCGGATGGCGATCCCCCCGTGACTGAGGTTGAGGGTCAGCGCCGCGGCGATCGTGTTGCCGAACCGGTACTGGATCGGGATACCCAGCACCACACGGGGGCCGCCGCGGCGGTTGAAATTGTCGGGGAACAGGTGCGGCGCGAGCGACGGCAGGATGTGCTGCACGGCGCTGTACTCGTTGATGTAGCCGGCCACGCCGAGCGCGGCCAGCTCGCGCACTTCATCCGCGCTCGCGATCGTGCCGCTGAAGACGAGCACCGGCAGCCGCCCCTCGTCCAGCTTGCGGATCGACCGCACGAGATCCACGCCCGGCGCGTGCGGCAGCCGCAGATCGACGACGATCAGGTCGATCTGGTCGAGATCCGCGCGCACCCGCGCCAGCAGCTCCGCGGCGCTCGTGACGACGATCGCCTTATGGCCGGCGTGTTCCACCGCGGTGCGGAATCGGTCCCGCACGAACGCCGTATCGTCCGCAATCACGACGGTTTTCGTGCCGACCGAGGCGCTGGGCATCGTTACTGAGTATCGGAACGCGTCCCCACAGGCGTTAGGTCGTGGGTCAATGTGAAATCGCCTCCGGCTTGGCCCACATTTCAGGTGTCAGGGCGCGTTGCAGATCTTCGCACGTTGTCGATATAATCCGAATCTTATTCCGATTGCGCCTGCCGAGCGGGATTCTGGCACGTCGGGTCCCCAATTGCCAAACCGAACGACAGGCGCGCGCGCTCTGCGGGGGGCAAGGACCCCGGCGTAAGCGAGGAGCCGATATGGCCACCTGCCCGGAATGCGACGCCGAAATGGAAGTCGACGAGTTCGATGTCGACAAGGGCGATCAGCTCAGTTGCCCTGAGTGCGGCTCGAATCTCGAGGTCGTTGGTCTGTCTCCCGTCGAGCTCGATCTCGCGCCGGACGAAGACGACGATGACGACGACGACGATGTGGAGGACGGCGAGGAGGAAGACGCCGCCGACGACGACGAAGTGGAGAAGGACGAGGACGAATGATCGAGAAGGAACGGGCTCTGTGCGACACGCTCGCCTCGCTCGACTCGGTCGTCGTGGCCTACAGCGGCGGCGTCGACAGCGCGTATCTCGCCTACATCGCCGGCCGCACGCTCGGTGACCGCGCGGTGGCGGTCACCGCAGACAGCCCGAGCTACCCGGAACGGCACCGCGAGCTCGCGATTCGGATCGCGCGCGATTTCGGCCTGCGACACGAGATCATTCACACGCGCGAGCTCGAGCGCCCCGAGTACCGCGCGAACCCGGCCAACCGCTGCTACTACTGCAAGCACGAGCTGTACACGCACCTTTCGCGGCTCGCCACGGCGCGACATGCGATCGTCGTCGACGGGAACAACGCCGACGATCGCGGCGACTATCGGCCGGGCCGGCAGGCGGCGCGCGAGTTCGGCGTCCGGAGCCCCCTCGATGAGGTGGATCTCACGAAGGACGAAATCCGCGGGCTCTCGCGGCGCGCTGGGCTGCCGACCTGGGACGAACCGGCGTCCGCGTGCCTGTCGTCGCGCATTCCGTATCACACCGAAGTCACCGACGAGAAGCTCCGGACGATCGAGCGTGCCGAGCAGGCGCTGCGCGCGCTCGGCTTCCGCGTGTTCCGCGTGCGCCATCACGACGATCTGGCGCGGATCGAGATCGCTCGCATCGAGATGCCGCGCGCGCTCGAGCCGGAGATCGCCGCCGCCATCACGCGCGAGCTGAAAGCCGCGGGCTATCGCTACGTGTGCCTCGATGTGCAGGGCTACCGCACAGGCAGCCTGAACGAAGGGCTGTTCTTGCGGCCCGCGTGAGCCCGGAAGACCCGGAAGACATCGAACGCAAAGACCGCAAAGCGCACATGGTTCGACAAGCTCACCATGAGCGCCCGCTCGTCGTGAGCCTGTCGAAGGACGCGGGCTCTGCGTTCCCCGTCGGACTCGCCGTCGTCTTTCTCATCCTCCATCTTCCTTATCTTCCCGCGTCACTCGAAGATCTCGACTCGATCAACTTCGCGCTCGGCATCCGTCATTTCGACGTCGCCCATCATCAGCCGCACCCGCCGGGCTATCCGGTCTTCATGCTGATCGCGAAAGCGATGCAGAAGGCGGTTTCGTCCGAAGCGACCGCCCTGGGTCTGGTGAGCATCGTGGCGGGAACGCTCGGTGTCCTCGCGATGGCGGCGCTGTACCGCCGGCTGAATGGACCCGGACCGAACGCCTCTTCGCTTGCGGCTGTCGGCGTGGCGATGACCTCGCCGCTGTACTGGTTCACCGCGGTCCGGCCGCTCAGCGACGTCAGCGGTCTGGCGGCCGCGCTCGCCGTGCAGGCGATGACGCTCGGCGCCACGAGCACGCGCGCGCTGGCGGTGGCGAGCTTCTCGGCGGGCGTCGCCGCCGGGCTGCGATCGCAGGTCGTGTGGCTGACGATGCCTCTGCTGATTGCGAGGGGACTGGGGACTAGGGGACTGGGGACCAGGGGCCAGCCCTCAGCCCTCAGTCCCCAGCCCTCAGCCCTCAGTCCCCAGTCCCCAGCCTCCAGTCCCCAGTCTCTGGTCCTCGTCCTGGCCGCGTTCGTGGCCGGCGTCCTCCTCTGGTTCGTGCCCCTGCTCGTCGTCAGCGGCGGGCCGCTTGCGTACTGGCGCGCACTCTTCAACCAGGGCGCGGAGGATCTCGGCAACATCCAGATGCTCTGGACGGCGCACGGCGCGCGCGACCTCGCCGACGCGCTGTACTTCGCGTTCGTCGCGCCATGGGCCGCGTGGCCGGTGGCGTCGGTGGTTCTGGTCTCGGCGGCGGTCGGCGCTCGGTGGTCGTATCGCCATGCACGCCACGCGCTATTCGCGATCGCCGCGGGATTTGGTCCGTACCTTGTCTTCGATCTGCTGTTTCAGGAGGCATTCACCAGCCGCTACGCGCTGCCGCTCGTGATCCCGGTGGCGTATCTGGCCGTTGCCGGGACGCGCGTTCTGCCGCGCCAATCGGGGCTGGTGCTCGGAGTGGGGTTGGCAATGTTCGACGCCCACGTCGGCGGGACGTCGATCGCCGCTTACGCACGCCTGAAGGCGCCGGCCTTCCGTTTGCTCGACGACATGCGGAGCGCCGCTCGAGCCACGCGTGAGCCTCCCGTGCTGGCGATGGACCGGCGCGAGGACTTCGATTTTCGCCGGCCGATCGCGTGGGTCGGCGACGCGCGGCCGCCGGTCGAACGAAAACTGCCCGCCCCGCCGCAGCACGAGTGGCTGGAGCCGGTGAAGTACTGGGCCGGCGGCGGTCGCGCGCCCGTCTGGTTCGTCGTCGATCCGATGAGGACGACCATCGATCTTGTCCAGCATGAAGAGCCGGTCCGCTATCGATGGCCGCTGCCGTACCCGGTCCTCGTCGGCGGCGCCCGCCCGAACGAGATGGACTGGTACCGGGTGGATCGGCCGGAGTGGTTTGTCGGTGAAGGGTGGTCGTTGACGCCCGAGGCGGCGGGCGTCGCGGAGGGCGATCGTCGCGATCTGTCGCACGGACCTGTTGACGCCTGGATCCACCGCGATGTGCTCGGCACCGGACACGGAAGCGGCGTGCTGATGATTGGTGGTCGCAGCTTCGATCCGGCGCTCCAGCCACGGTTGTCGGTGGACATCGCGGGCCGGGCGGTTCTGGACGAGACACTCAGGCCGGGATCGTTCCTGCGCTTTGCGCGTCTGCCGCTCGACGTCGCCACTGTGGATTATCCCAGAGTGACCGTCAGAACCACGCCGGGTGCACGCGTGGCGATCGAACAGTTCGACGCATCGGCCACGCGCACCGTCTTCGGATTCGGGGAGGGGTGGCACGAACAGGAATTCAACCCGCGTACCGGGCTTCGCTGGCGCTGGCTGAGCGAGCGCGGTGACCTGCAGCTTCGCGCGAGCGCTCCGCGTGTGTCGCTGCACGTCGAAGGTGAATCACCGCGCAAGTACTTCTCCCGGGGATCACGCTTCGTCATCCGATCGAGCGGCCGGATTGTCTTCGATCGGGTGCTGACCGACGACTTTTCGCTCGACGTCCCGATCCGAGACCCCGGCGAGACGATCGTGCTCGAGACCGATCAAGTATACGTGCCGGCGGAGCGCAGCCGACGGACCGAGGATCGCCGGCATCTCGGGCTGCGGATCTTCAAGTGCGAGATCCGGCGACCCTGAAAGGGTCGCCCTACAGCTACCGTGTCCGGCCGCACCTCCATGTAAGGGTGACCCTTTCAGGGTCGCCGCACCTCATGGCTTCTTGGCCAGGCAGAGCAGCGAGCTTCCAAAGGGCGCGTTGAACGCTCGAAGCCAGAGGCTCTCGGCCCACATCACGACCGACATCGCAGCGTTGATCGGCGCCGGCGGGACGGCGATCTCGCGTTCGGCGCCCGCCTCGCGGCCGAGGCCCCGGCGGCGCTGCAGCGTCCGCGCGGCCACGAGCGGCAGAAACAGCGTCGCGTTCGTGTATGTCAGGCGCACGACGGAGAAGCCGGCGGCCTCCAGCCGCCTTCGAAGATCGTCACGGTTGTACCGCCGAACCTCGTGGCTCAACACCGAATGATCGCCGCGCAGTGCCGTCATCGCCGCGACGTTGACGATCGCGAACCCGCCGGGTTTCAGCAGACGGTACATTTCCGCTATCGCCTCGCGCTCGTCACGGGCGTCGAGCGCATACAGCACGTCGAACGACGAGACGAGGTCGAAGGAGCCGGTCGGAAAGGGGACCGCCGTCACGCTCGCGCGCGCGAGACGCCTGCGGCCCGCTTCGCGGCCGAGGCGCAGCCCGAGCTCGGCCAGGTCGAAACCGTACGCGCGGCCGAAGGTCCCGAGCAGCTCCACGTTTGCACCGGTTCCACATCCGCAATCGAGCAGGAGCGGATCCGGCCGGCCCGCGGTCGCATCTCTGAGGAGGGGCGTGACGAATGCTCGGAAGCCGCGGAACCAGAAGTGCCGCGATTCCGCTTTCGCGGTGGCGCGCAGCAGACGTTCCACGCGGCGTATTGTAGCGTTTCCCGAATTGCCGCTTCATTGACAGCGCGAATTCAACTTTGTAAGCTCCGAGCCCGAGGAGTACACGATGATGCGCCTCCGCCGACAGGTTTCCACAATTGCGCTCGGTCTGGCCCTCGCCGTCGCCGCGGCCGGCTGTCACAAGAAGGTTCCGCCGGTGGCGCCGACTCCGCCGCCCCCCCCGCCGCCTTCGGCTGCGCCCGTGACGCCTCCGCCGCCGCCTCCGCCGCCGCCTCCAGTGGTCACGCCCGCGCCGCGGCCCCTGACCGAGGACGAAATCTTCGCGCGAAAGTCGCTCGCCGATCTCAATGCCGAGCGTCCGCTGGCCGACGTGTTCTTCGATCTCGACAAATCCGAGATTCGCGACGACGCGCGGACGTCGCTGCAGAAGGACGCCGACTGGATGAAGCGCTGGGCCAGCACGCAGATCACCCTGGAAGGGCACTGCGACTCGCGGGGCAGCGCCGAGTACAACCTCGGGCTCGGCTCACGTCGCGCGGCGGCCGTAAAGGACTACCTGGTGAATCTGGGCGTGTCGACGGGGCGCGTCACTGTTGTCAGCAAAGGCAAGGAGCAGCCGTTCTGCAGCGAAGAGAACGAGTCCTGCTGGCAGCAGAACCGCCGCGGACACTTTGTGATTACTGGGAAGTAGCCCCGTCAAGTAGGTCCAGTGGGTCTGGTAAGGGGGCAGGTTAGGTAGAAAAGGTTTACCTTACCCACCCAACCTACCTGACCCACGCGACCCATTAGGCCTATCGCGTAGAATCCGCGTCAGCTCCTCTTCCCCTACGCGATATTTCGCCGCCTTCCTTCCATCCACGAAGAGCACCGGAATCTCCGCGCCGTAGCGAACCTCGAGGTCGCGGTCCGTCGAGATGTCGATCTCCTCGATCGCGAGCGGGCCTGGCGCCGACCGCGCCACGCGCTCCACGATCGCCTTCATCTCATCGCACAGATGGCAGCCGGGCCGGGAGTAAATCGTGAGCACGATCATGAGCTCACACGCAAATCTGAAGTAGGAAGTCTGAAGTGGGAAGTCTGAAGTCTGGGGCGATCTGACTTCGGACTTCGGTTCAGACTTCTTGTGCCGCCGCATGTAATCGCGGATGCCATCGGTGAGCTTCGACCAGATGAACGGGTCGACGAAGCTCGCCGTGCCGACCTGCACCGCGTCCGCGCCGGCGATCATGAACTCGAGCGCGTCGCGGGCATCGGCGATTCCGCCCATTCCCAGGATCGGAATCTTCACCGTTTGCCGGCATTCATGGACCATGCGGACGGCGATGGGTCTGATCGCGGGACCACTCAAGCCGCCGAACACGTTGGAGATCTTCGGCCGGCGCGTCTCGACATCAATCGCCATCGCGAGGAACGTGTTGACCAGCGACACAGCGTCGGCGCCGGCGTCTTCGGCCGCCCGCGCGAACGACGCGACATCGGTGACGTTCGGCGTCAGCTTCGGGAACACCGGCAGCGCGGTCACCTTCCGCACGGCGCAGACGAGGTCGAACGTCCCGTTCAGGCTGCAGCCGAACTGGATCCCGCCTTCCTTGATGTTCGGGCAGGAGATGTTCAGCTCGATCGCCGCCACGCCCTCCGCCCCGGACAGGATGCGTGAGACCTCGACGTACTCGTCGAGGGTCGTCCCGCAGACGTTGACGATGACGACGGCACCGCGGGCACGCAGCTCGGGCAGCTTTTCGTCGACGAACCGCCGCACGCCGATCCCCTGCAGCCCGATCGCGTTCAGCAGGCCCGCCGGGGTTTCGACGATACGAGGCGCCGCGTGGCCTTCGCGCGCCTCGAGGAACAGCCCCTTCGAGACGACAGCCCCGAGCGTGGACAGGTCGACGATGTCGGCGTACTCGACGCCGTAGCCAAAACACCCGCTCGCGGCGATCAGCGGGTTTTTGAGCGTGAGCGATCCGATGCGGACCGACAGATCCATTTGATCAAGTCTCAAGTCTCAAGTCTCAACTGTCAACTCGGCTCAAGGCTCAACTCTCAGGGTCAACGCTCAGGAACCTTCTTACCCTGAGAAGAAGTGACAGCTGACTGCTGACAATTGAGAGTTGAAACTTGAGAGTTGAAAGTTGAGAGTTGTCTATCTGTCCCAGAGTATCTGATCCCCCGCCAGCACGGGCCCCGCGATACAGGACCGGACGTGATGAAACCCGCCGTCCTCGTGGCGCATCGGGACGACGCAGCTGTAGCAGCCGCCGAGGCCGCACCCCATGATGCGCTCCACCGACACCTGACACGGCCGGCCGTATTTCATCGCCGTGCGCGCCGCGGCCGCCAGCATTCCGTCCGGGCCGCAGGCGTACAGCATCACCGGCGACGATGCCGGGCGCGAGGCGAGCCGCCGATCCAGCGGCGCGACGATGCGTCCGCGCTCTCCCTTGCTGCCGTCCTCCGTGGTCAGCACGAGCTCGATGTCGAGCGTGGCGAAGAAATCGAGATAAAAGAGCTCAGCCGCGCGACGCGCGCCGTAGAAGAGCGTGGACTTCACACCGCGCGCGTGGAGCGCTTGCGCCAGCGACGCAAAGGGGGCCAGGCCGACGCCGCCGGCGACCATCCACGCTTCGGCCGGCGGATTGACGAGGGTGAACGGACGGCCGAGCGGACCCAGGCAGTCGATGCGCTGTCCCTCGCGTGCGTCGTAGAGGAGCGAGGTCGACATGCCGATCCGCTTGCTGAGGAGCGTGAGTCCCGTGGCCGTGCCCCTGGTGTCGCGCAGAATCTCGAACACCGAAAATGGCCGGCGCAACAGCGGATCGAAGCCGGTGCGCGCCTTGACCATGACGAACTGTCCCGGTGCGGCCTCGGCCGCGATCGCCGGCGCCGCCAGCGCAAGCACGTTGTAGTCGCTCGACAACGATCGGTTCGCGATCACACTCGCGGCGACATCGATCGGCACCGCGGCAGTATACTGCAGCGAATTCAGTCCTTAGTCCTTGGTGCTTGGTTCCTGGTCCGTCCCTGGTCCTTGGTCCGTCCTTAGTCCTTAGTCCTTGGTCCACGTCCTTGGTCCCCGGCCCGTCCAGGGCCCGGACTAGGGACAGAGGACCGAGGACCAGGGACCGAGGACCAGGGACCGAGGACTAGGGACCAGGGACCGAGGACTAGGGACTAGGGACCAGGGACCGGGGACCGAGGACTAGGGACTAGGGACTAGGGACCAGGGACTAGGGACCGAGGACTAGGGACCAGGGACCAGGGACCAGGGACCAGGGACAAGGGACGGACTAAGGCCCAAGAACCAAGCACCAAGGACCAAAGTGCGCTACCTCCGCATGCTCTGCAATTCGATGGCGGCCGCAGCGCTCGCGACGGCGTATGTGATTGCGCTCGTCCTGCACCTCAACCCCACTTTATCGCTGCATCCGGCGCGGCTGGCGCCGCTCATCGCGACCGTCGGCCTGTTCTACGTCATCCACCTGACGGTCATCTGCTACGTCCTGTTGGTGCTCAGGCAGTTGCTCGCGCGCGAGGTCTTCTCGCCCGCGTGGCTCAGCGTTGGCGTGCTGCTGTGGCTGAGCGCGATGGCGGCCGCGGCGGGCGCCACGCTGATGTGGAGAAACCTCGGGACGTTCGCGCTGGTGCTCGACCTCGCCACGGCCACCGCGCTCGAACGCAGCGCGTACGTCCTCGCGGCCACGTCGATCCTCTGTCTCGTGCTGGCGCTCCTGCGCCGGCGGGCGCCGCGCGCGCGCGGGCTCTGGGCGTCTCTGCTCGCCATCCTCGTCGTGTCCTCGGTGGCTGCGCTGCTCGCGCTCAGAGGCCGCGGCACGCCGCCGCTCCTCGAGGCCAGGCCGATCGACGCCGCGTTCGACATGGCGCGGAACGAACGGTCGCCGCGCGTCACCGTGCTCGCGATCGACGCGGGTTCGCTCGATCTGATTACCGGCGCCACGGCGGAAGGACGGCTGCCGAACTTCGGGAGAATTCTCGACGCCGGCGCGGTGCGGCACCTGGCCACGCTGCACCCGACGTCGGCCGAGGCGGTGTGGGCGGCGGTGGCGACCGGCAAGCTGCCACAGAAGAACGGCGTGCGGTCGGCGGCCATCTACCGGCTCGCCGGCGGCGGCGGATCGGTGCAGCTACTGCCCGACTATTGCTTCGCGCACGGGCTCGAGCGCTTCGGGTTTCTCGTCGAGGAAGCGCACACGTCGGCGACGTTCCGTACGCGGACGTTGTGGAGCATCCTGAGCACGAACGGCTTCTCCGTCGGCGTCGTCGGCTGGCCGCTCACGCAGCCGGCGCCCGCGGTGCGGGGGTATCTGGTGAGCGACACCTATCATCGGGTGGCGCTGACCGCGTCTGGCATCGACGCGCCGTCGGCCATCTACCCGCCGGAGCTGCAGCTCGAGGCGCTGGCGGCGATGGAGAGCGCCACGACCGGCGCCCCGCAGGTGGTGATGGCGTCGCTCGGCGGTGCCGGCGGCTCTGGCGCCGACCCGCGCCAGGAGACGCCCGCGCGAACCGACCGCGTCTACGATCGCATCGCGCAGGCGATGGCGCGCGGGCGGCCGGCGCAGGTGACGCTCACGCGGTATCAGGGCCTCGATCCGATCGGCCATTACTTTCTGCGCTACGCGGTCCCGTCGGAGTTCGGTGACGTCACCGACGAGGAGCGGCGGCGGCTCGGACCGGTGCTGGAGCGGCACTACGGCGTGATCGACGAGGCGATCGGCCGCGCGATGGCCTCGCTCGGCCCGGACGATTTGCTCGTCGTCGTGTCCGGTTACGGGATGGAGCCGCTCGGAATCGGCAAGCGGTTGATCGAGCGCGTGATCGGCGACCCGGACATCAGCGGCACGCACGAAGCCGCGCCGGACGGCTTCCTGTTGGCGTACGGCGCATCGGTGGCGCGCGGGCGCCAGCAGGCGCGCGCGTCGGTCGTCGACGTCGCGCCGACGATCCTGTATTTCCTCGGCTTGCCGATTGGGCGGGACATGGACGGGTACGCGCGAACGGATCTCTTCCGGCGATCGTTCACCGAGGAGCGGCCGATCACGTTCATCCCGACGTACGACCGGTAACGAAGCTTCGCCTCAAACCGCGAGTGACGGCGAGCGGTCGGTCCAGCGAATCGTCTGACGTCTGAAGTCTGAAGTCTCGTGCGCTCTCTGACGCTCCTTGCGCTTTTCGGGGCCGCCTGTGTGGCGATCGCCGGCGCTTCCGTCGAGCAGACATCTCAAGGTTCACGACCCGCGCTCGCGGTCCTCGAAAGCTTCGACGGCCTCGGTGCCGGCATGGCTGCCGGTCCGGGCGCGAACGACCCGCCCGCGCCGCGGAATCCATCGGATAACTCGCTCGCCGTCGGCCCGAACCACATCTTCCAGGTCGTCAACTCGCAGCTCGCGATCTTCACGAAAAAGGGTGCGCGGTACGATACGACCGGCCGGACATTGTACGGACCCGTGAGCACCAACACGATTTTTGCCGGCTTCGGCGGCGTGTGCGAGGCCCGCCCGAATGGCGACGCCGTCGTCCGATACGACCAGCTCGCCGGGCGCTGGCTCGTCGTGATGCCGATCTTCCGGCCGACGGTGTTCGATCGGGATCGATCGGGGCCAGGCCAGCCCGCGAAGCCGGGAGAGGCCGGGCGGCCGGGGCGGGCGGGTCGTCCAGGTCCGCCACCGCCGCTTCCGGCTGCGCAGCCTGGACAGGCAGCGCCGCCGCAACCTGCCGATGGCACGTACGCGATGTGCTATGCGGTCAGCGCCGGTGAGGATCCGCTCGGGCCGTACTACCGTTACGCGTTCGAGCGGCCGCTCTTTCCCGACTACCCGCGGCCTGCGATCTGGCCCGACGGTTACTACGTGGCGACCAGCACTGGCGACGAGGTGATCCAGAAGCACGCCTGCGTCGTGGAGCGCGCGAAAATGCTCGGCGGCCAACCCGCGCGCGAGCAGTGCATCGTCATCGACGGTGTGAATTTCCTGAACAACGCCGACATCGATGGCCGCGGCCTTCCGCCGGCGGGCGCGCCCAACGTCATGATGGCGGCGGGCGGCGCGCAACTGCGGAAGATCCTCGGGGACGATGGGATTGCCGTGTGGAAATTCCACGTCGACTGGAAGGATCCCGCGCGCACGAAGGTGACCGGTCCGGAGAAGATCGCCGTGGCGCCGTATCGATATCTATGCGGCGGGCAGCTTACCAATTGCGTCACCCAGCCTGGAACCGACCGGCGCCTCGATGCGCAGGGCGACAAGATCATGCAGCGGCTCGTCTACCGGAACACGGGTGGTCACGAATCGATCGTCGCCGTCCATTCGGTCGACACGGGGGCCGGCGGCGGCGGTGTGCGCTGGTACGAGCTCCGGATCGATCAGCACCGCGGCGTGCACCTCCATCAGCAGGGCACCTACGCGCCCGATCGGTTCTACCGGTGGATGGCGAGTCCGGCGATGGACCGCCGGGGCAACATCGCCATCGGCTATTCGTTCGGCGGCGCGCCGAACTATCCGGGCCAGCGCCTCGCGGCGCGATTGGCGACCGATCCGCCGGGCATGCTGACGTTCCGTGAGACCGTGCTCGTCGAAGGCCAGGCGTCGCAGTCCGTCACGCGCTGGGAGGACTACACGCAGACGGCGATGGATCCAGTCGACGATTGCACCATCTGGTACGTCGGCGACTACATCAAGGCTGATGCAGGGCAAGCCAGGTACTCGACACGCATCGGATCATTCCGTCTCCCAGGCTGCCGCTGACGATGAGATTGCAGAATTCAGATTGCAGATTTCAGATTGATTGCGGGATTTCAATCTGTCATCTGCAACAATCCGCAGTCTGCATTCTGAGACCAGCATTCTCATGCGTTCTCTGATTCTCCTGGCGCTCGTCGCGGCCGCCTGCGTGGCGATCGTGCTCATGGTGCGGCGCGAGCCTCTGCGGGACGCCGCGCGGCTGGTCTGGGTGGCCGACGCGCACCAGCTCGGGCCGGTCGGCTATCGCGATCCCGCTGGTGCGCTCTCGCCCGACGGCCGCTGGATCGCGTATTCCGAGGGACGATTCCTGCGCGTGCGTCCGGCCGGCGGCGGACCGATTGTCGAGCTGCCGCCTGGTGAAGCGCAGATTCGAAACGTCGCGTGGAGCCCCGACAGCCGGATGATTGTCGCCGACGGCTTCGAGAGCCAGACGGGATGGGCGCTGTACGACCGTGTCGCCGGCAGCCGGCGCGCCCTCTGGTCCGATCACGATCCCCTCACTGCGACGCTCGGTGACAAGGGTGCGCAGACGACGACCGCAAAGGTCGCGGACCTGCGGCAGCCGGCCTGGTCGCCGGCCGGCCGTTTCATCGCCGCCATCGTCAGCGGCCGCGAAGCTCAGGAGCTGTGGACCGTTTCCGTCGATGGTCAATCGGCGCGCGCTCAGCGGTTCGCGCACCGCATCGCGTTTCCCGCATGGACGCCTCGCGGCGAGATCGCGTGCGTCGCGACGATCGACGGCCGATCGCGCGTGACGGTGCCTTGCGGAGGAACAGCCATCCGGACGGATCCGGATCTCGACGTGTACGGTCCCATCGCCTTCTCGCCGGATGGCGCGACCGTGTACGTCGCGCTCGCCAATGCGACCGGCACCGTGGACCTGTGGGCCGCGCCGGCCGGCGGCGGGCCGGCGCACCGGCTCACCTCATTCTCGCGCGATACTTACGCGCCAACCGTCTCCGCGGACGGCAGTCTGCTGTTCAAGGTCCAGAGCTACCGCACCATCGTTGCGCTCGCGCCCGCGGAGAGTGGACCGAGCCAGCCGCTCGCGACCTTTCAGAGCGAGACGCCGTCGTGGGATCCGACCGGGCGCTTCCTCGGCATCACGTACGGCACGTGGCGCCGCGTCGTGGACGATGCGAAGTATCCGGACATCGCGCAGGACGCCGGCATCATCGCCGTGGATCCGGCGCAACCGGCGGCACAGCCGTCGAGCGCCGTGCAGGCGTCCGGCTCGGAAGATCAGTCGCTGTGCTGGTCGCCCAACGGCCGATGGCTGGCGTTTCACTCGCACAAGGATCAGTCCGACGACATCTGGCTGCGGGAGTCAGGCGCCTCCGGCGACGCGGCTGCGCGCCGCATCAGCTTTCTCGGCCGCGGCGCGGAAGCGGGGTGGCCGCGCTGGTCGCCGGACGGCCGCTGGCTGCTGTTCGACGGCGCAAGCCGCGTGACGAACCGGCCGGTGATGTTCGTCGCCGGCGTCGATCAGGACACCGGCGCCGTGACGCGCGCGCCCGGGGAGATTGCGGTCCGCGCGATCGCCGCGGAGGTGAGCCACGCGGAGTGGCTGCCGGACAGCGCGCACGTGGCGGTCCTCGGCAAGGAAGGACCGGGGCGGCACGTGATCTTCACGGTCGCCCGAGAGGGTGGCGACGCGCACGTCGTGCAGCGGTTCGCGTCCGAACATGACGCGCCCGGCCTCGCCGTTTCCCCTGACGGCCGGAGCGTGGCGTTCATCGCACCGGCGCCAGACGGTTTCTTTCAGGTGTTCCGGCTGCCGATCGCCGGCGGGGCGCCCGCGCAGGTGACGACCGATCCGTCGCACAAGACCCAGCCGGCATGGTCGCCGGACGGAAAGCGGATCGCGTTCACCGTCTGGAGCTACGATGCCCAGTTCTGGAGAACCCGATGAGCCCACGCGCGTTCGGCCTCGCCAGAAGTTGCCGGTAGTGTCCGGCTTCAGAGCCTCTGAAGAAATACGACGTTGAACGCAGAACTCGCAGAACACGCAGAAAAACCTCAGATATGAACTGAGGCAGTCGTCGAATGCGCTTCAGTGCCTGCGAGAGACGAAAACGCGCCCGATGACCGTTGTGCAGTCCGGAACCGGGAAAGCCAAGTCGGGATCCTGGCGGCAGGGCACACGCTGGAGAAGCGAGGCCTTGACGGATTCGACGATCTGCCTGGCGCGTGGGACGGGAAGCTGTCGGAATTCAGTCGGCGTCAGCCCGATCAACTTGTGGAACGCGCTGTAAAAGCCGTTCTTGCTCCTGAATCCGGCCTCCATCGCGAGCCGCGGACCGACGCGCTGATTCTCACGATCAAATCGGGCCGCCGACATTCGCAACCCGCGCACGTCAAACGCGGGCAGGCGTCGGCCAACTGCTGGCACCTCGAGATCAGGCTCGACGACCCGAAGCAGGTCGATCGCGAGCTGAAATCGTGGCTGAAGGACGCGATAAAGCTCAGTTCTCCTTCGCCGTCAGACGTTCGCGTCCTCCGGACGGCCAGCCGGTACTGATATAATCCGCGGCCAGCCTGAGCTCTTTAACGTGTCCCGGAGAGGACGCGAAGAGGTGCCGATGCGGACTCACCGCTGCACGTTCGGTCCGTTCGTCAATTCTGATCCGTTTTCCAATTCCCCAATCAATCGCCCGATTTCCCCATTCGATCGCCCGATTCGCCAATTCAATTCCCCGATTACCCGATTACCCGATTACCCGATTCAGGTGTCCCCGTGTCCGTCGTGATGGACGCCGACCGCATCGGGCGCACCCTGGCGCGCATCGCCCACGAAATCCTTGAGCGCAATCGCGGCGTCGAGGATCTCGCCCTCGTCGGCATCCGCACGCGCGGCGTGCCACTCGCCAGGCGCCTCGCGCGCGCGATCCGCGAGATTCAACGCCGCGACCCCTCGACGAAGCTCGGCGTCGACCCGGGCTCGTCCGCGGTCGACATCCCGACCGGCGCGCTCGACATCACGCTCTACCGCGACGATCTGATGCGCACGGCCGTCGGCGCGCAGCCGGTGATCCGGCGGACCGAGATCCCGTTCTCGATCGACGACAAGCGGATCCTGCTGGTCGACGACGTGCTGTACACGGGGCGGACGATCCGCGCCGCGCTCGACGCGCTGATCGAGTTCGGCCGGCCGAAAGCGATTCAGCTGATCGTCCTGGTCGACCGCGGGCACCGCGAGCTGCCGATCAAGGCCGACTACGTCGGCAAGAACCTGCCGACGTCGGTGTCCCAGAGCGTCCAGGTCCATCTGATGGAAGTCGACGGGCGCGACGAAGTGGAGATCCTCGAATCATGAAGAAGGATCTCCTCGGCATCGACGACCTCACGCGCGACGAGATCTATCTCGTTCTCGACACCGCGGAAGCGATGCGCGAGATCGGGCAGCGGCCGATCAAGAAGGTTCCGACGCTGCGCGGGAAGACGATCGTCAACCTGTTCTACGAGCCGAGCACGCGGACGCGGACGTCGTTCGAAATCGCGGAGAAGCGGCTCAGCGCCGACACGCTCAACATCGCCGTCGCGACCTCGAGCGTCCTGAAAGGCGAGACGCTGGCCGACACGGCGATGAACATCGAGGCGATGGCGCCCGACATGATCGTCCTGCGCCACGCTTCGTCGGGCGCGGGCCACCTGCTGTCGCGCATCTGCCGGTCGCGGATCATCAACGCGGGCGACGGCATGCACGAGCACCCGACGCAGGCGCTGCTCGACGCCTTCACGATCCGCGAGCACAAGAAGCGCATCGACGGCCTGAAGGTCACCATCGTCGGCGACCTGATGCACAGCCGCGTGCTGCGATCGAACGTGCTGCTGCTGACCAAGCTCGGCGCCGACGTGTGGGTGAGCGGGCCGCCGACCCTCGTGCCCACGGGCATCGAGCGGCTCGGCGTGCGCGTGTCGCCCGCCATCGACGAAGCGGTGACCGGCGCCGACGTGATCATGATGCTGCGGATCCAGCAGGAGCGGATGCACGGCGCCTTCATCCCGTCGCTGCGCGAGTACTTCAATATCTTCGGGATGACGAAGGCGCGCGTCGCGCGCGCGAAGCCGGAGGTGATCATCATGCACCCCGGACCGATGAACCGGGGCGTCGAGATCGCGTCCGACGTCGCCGACGGCCCATACTCGGTGATTCTCGAGCAGGTCGCCAACGGCGTGGCGGTCCGCATGGCCGTCCTCTATCTGCTCGCCGGCGGAGCCGATGCTGATTAGTGACGTGTCAAGAACCACCGGCACCGGCACCGCTAAAGCGGTGCCCTACGTACGAAGCGGTGCCCCACGTATGAAGCGGTGCCCCCACGTACTTGGTTTCGGCGTCTCCTGTTTCCACACGTACGTAGGGCGCTTTAGCGGTGCCACGGTTGCCACGTAGGTAGGGCGCCGCTTCAGCGGTGCCACGGTTGCCACGAAACGTAGGGCGCCGCTTTAGCGGTGCCACGGTTGTCACGTAGGTAGGGCGCCGCTTCAGCGGTGCCACGGTTGCCGCATCAGGAGAGTAGATGTCGAAATGGATACTCCGAGGCGGGCGCGTGGTCGATCCGGCAAACGGCCGCGACGGGACGTTCGACGTGCTGATCGACGGCGGCCGCATCGCGTGCGTGGGGCGCGATCTGCCTATCGACGGAGACATCAAGGTCGTCGACGTCCCGAGCGGCCTCGTCGTCTGTCCCGGGCTGATCGACATGCACGTGCATCTGCGCGAGCCGGGGCACGAGCACAAGGAAACCGTCGCCACCGGGTGCGCCGCCGCCGTCGCCGGCGGCTTCACGGCGGTGGCGTGCATGCCCAACACGAACCCGGTCAACGACAACGCCGGTGTGACCGGCTACATTCTGACCAGAGCCGCCGAAGCCAACCTGGCGCGCGTCTATCCGATTGGCGCGGTGTCTCGCGGCCAGCAGGGCGAACAGCTCGCGGACATCGGCGAGCTCAAGGCCGCCGGCTGCGTCGCCATCACCGACGATGGACATCCGGTGGCGACGGCGATGCTGATGCGGCGCGCGCTCGAGTACTCGACCCTGTTCAACATGCCGGTGATCGAGCACTGCGAGGAGCAGACGCTCAAGGCCGACGGCGTGGCGCACGAAGGGTTCCACGCGTCCGCCCTCGGGCTGCGCGGGATTCCGGGCGAGGCCGAGTCGATCATGGCGCTGCGCGACATCGCGCTCGCGGAGCTGACCCGCGGCGTCCTGCACATCGCGCACATGAGCGCCCGGCAGACGCTCGACGCCGTCCGCTACGGCAAGTCGCGCGGCGCGCGGGTCACGTGCGAGGTGACGCCGCATCACTTCATCCTCACCGACGAAATGCTGGGCGCGCCGGTGGCGTATGACACGAACGTGAAGATGAACCCGCCGCTGCGCGAGGCGGCCGATCGCGACGCGATGCTGGCCGGCATCGCCGACGGCAGCGTCGACGCCGTCGCGACCGACCATGCGCCGCATCATGCCGACGAGAAACATGTCGAGTTCGATCGCGCGCCGTTCGGCATCACCGGCCTCGAAACGGCGGTGTCGTTGTGCTTGGACCGGCTCGTGCACGCGGGCGTCGTGCCGCTGTCGCGTCTGGTCGAGCTGCTCTCCGTGAACCCGGCGCGGATCCTGAACGTGCCCGGGGGCTCGCTCGCGGAGGGCGCGCCGGCGGACCTCACGATCCTCGCGCCCGAGATGCGCGTCACGATCTCGGCGGCGGCCATGCGGTCGCGATCGAGGAACACGCCGTTCGATGGATGGAAGCTCCGCGGCGGCGTCGCGGCGACGATCGTCGGCGGCTGTGCCGTGTATGTGAACGAACAGGTGTCTCTGCAGTTGTAGGGCCGGCCTGGCGACCCTGAAAGGACCTGGCGACCCTGAAAGCGTCGCCCTGCAAGAGCTGAAGAGAGTCGCCCGATGGGAGCTGGTGTGGACAAGCGCGCGGAGCGCCGGGAGAAAGCGCTCAAGGACCTGCAGCAGTCCGAGGTCCTGATGATCGACGGGCACTTCGATTACGGCAACGGGTACCACGGGCGGGTCTACCTGAACCCGCATCAGTTGTTCTGTCATCCCTCGACGATCTGGCGCTTCGCGCAGGATTTGATCGATTTGATGCCGAGCGGGCTGGTGCAGAACACCGACGTGGTCGCGGGCCCGGTCACGGGCGGCGCGCTGCTCGCGCACACGATCGCCGGCCTGCTGGACAGCCGCCGAAGCCTCACGCACCCGCCGTGCCTCTTCGCGCCGTTCCACTACGATCCGGCGGGCGGCTTTACGCTCCGCACGTTCTACCGCCGAGAGCTCATGGGCAAGCGCGTGCTGCTGGCCGACGATGTGCGGAATACCGGGGAGACGTTCGCGCGGTGCGCGGCGCTGGTCAGGGAGGCGGGTGGAGCCGTCGTGGCGACTGTCGAGATCTACGATCGGTGCGAGGCGATCGCCGAGCTCGGCGTCCCGAACATCGCGCTCGCCGAATACCGCGACCCGGAGAATTACCAGGCGGGCGACTGTCCATTGTGCAGGGCGGGGACACCAATCGCACGCTTCTGAGCAACTTGCAACTCTCAACTCTCGACGCTCAACTCTCAGGTCTCCGCTTTGAGCGTTGAGCGTTGAGAGTTGTCAGTTGAGCGTTTTACACTCTCGCGGCTCCACTCTTTCGTGCCAAGGAGGATCAAAACATGCGGCCTCTGCACTCCCTCACCGTGATGATCATCTTGCTCACAGCGGCCGCGGGCCTGGCGGCCCAATCGCAGATCACGACCGGAGTCGTCGACGCCATCGTCCTCGACACCAGCGGCGCGGTCCTGCCGGGTGTCGACGTCGAGATCCGCAACGTCGACACCAACCTCACGCGGACCTTGACCACGGACCGGGACGGGCGGTTCGTGGCCCTGCAGCTGCCGCCCGGCCGTTACACCGTCACGTTCAAACTGTCCGGATTCGCCACCATCGTGCAGGAAAGCGTGCTGGTGACCGTCGGCGAGGCGATACGCCTCAGCCCGGTCATGAAGGTGTCGGGAATCGCCGAAACGGTCACGGTGACGACGGTGTCGCCCGCCGTCGAGACGACGCGCACGGCATCGGCAAGCACGCTCGACGAGACGACGATTGAATCCACGCCGATCCTGGGTCGCAAGTTCGAGGATCTCCTGACGCTCACGCCGGGAGTCAGCATCGTGCAGGGGCCCGACGGCGACGAGATCACCTTCTCCGGACAGCGCGGCGTGTTCAACAACATCAGCCTCGATGGCGGCGACTACACGAACGGATTCTTCGGCGAGCAGGTCGGCGGCCAGCGCGCGGCGATCGACATCACGCTCGAGGCGGTCAAGGAGTTCCAGGTGATCGCGACCGGCGCGAGCGCCGAGTTCGGCCACACGGCCGGCGGCGTCGTCAACGTCATCACCAAGTCGGGAACCAACCAGGTCAAGGGCAGTTTGTTTCATTACCAGCGCGTCGAAGGGCTCACCTCGAAGACGTCGGACGGCAGACCGCTCACCGACTTCCACCGGGAGCAGTCCGGCGGCACGGTCGGCGGACCGCTCGCCAGGGACAAGGCGTTCTATTTCGTCGCGCTCGAAGGGGTCCGCGAGCATCTCCAGCGGCCGAACCTGTCGGAAGCGATCGGCCCGCCCTGCCCGCTGAGCGCGCCGACAATGCCTGGCAACCAGGGGTTGATCGACAGCAGTGCCGATTGCCAGCGGCTCGCGCTCCTGGGGTTTTTTTCACGGACGCGCGGACAGGACGAAGGCCGGCCCGTGACGCATTCCATCAACAACAACGCGATGCTCGCGAAAGTCGACGGGAACCTCTCGCCCGCGAGCAATCTGTCCGCGTCCTACAACTTCGACTATTCGAAGAACACGAACCAGACGTTCGATGTCGCGACGTACGGGAATTCAGCCAACGGCACCGAGGGCCCGTCGAAAATCAACGTGTTGAACGTCAACCTGTTCAGCACGATCACCGCGAACAGGCTGAACGAGTTCCACCTCACGTACTCACGTGAAAGCCGCCCCCGGTCCGCCGTGCCATCGTCGGTCCCTGCGGACACCGCCATGGGCTTCGCGACGACGTTCCGCTTCGGCAACCCGTTTTTCCTCGCGCCAAACGTCGACGAGCTGGTCAAGCGCTTCCAGGTGAAGGACAACTTCTCGATCGTCACGGGCAAACACACGATCAAGACCGGCGGCGAATGGGTGCACACCAACAACGCCCAGGTCTTTCGCGGCTTCTTCGAAGGGCGCTACATCTTCGACAGCGTGACCGGCTTCCTGCGCTACGCGTCACCGGCGGCGCCGGGCGGATTCGGGCCGTTCACCGTGGGCTGCTCGAACGGCGCGTACGTCACGGCGCCGGCAAGCTGCCCCGCCGGCTCGACGGCGACCGGCGGTCCGCTGCTGTTTTACCTCCAGAGCAGCAGCCCGGACGGCATCGCGCGCGACGAGGCGGGAGCGTCTGACATCAACAACGAGGAGTTCGCGCTGTTCGTTCAGGACAAATGGCAGGTGGGTCACGGGCTGACCGTCGACTACGGATTCCGCTGGGACGCGCAGCTGATGCCGGCAACCGTCGACCCGAAGACCACGGCGTACGCGGTCTTCCTGAACGATCCGCGATTCCCCTCCGACGGCACGATTCACCATCAGTGGAAGCAGGTTCAGCCGCGAGCCGGGTTTGCGTGGGATGTCACGCAGGACGGCAAGTCGGTCGTCCGCGGCAGCGCCGGCATCTACTACGCCAGGCAGAACATGCTCACCCAGGTGGGATCGGTTACGACGAACGGCATTCAGCAGAAGAGCGACTTTCGCAACACGGGGTTCACGGCGTTTGCCGACATGCCCGTGTGGCCGAATCTGCTGGCGCCCAGCGCGGCGCCGGCGGGTACCTTTCCGCTGTTCACCGGCGTCCGCGTGTTCGACCGCGACTACCGCAATCCGCGCATCTACAGCGTCAGCGTCGGGTTCGATCGCGAGCTGGCGACGAGCCTGGCGGCGTACGTCGACTTCACGGTCGCAAAGAGCGTGCACCTCACACGCTTCCTGAATTACAACGTGCACGGCACCGCGGCTGCGGCCGTTCAACCAGCGACGCGGGACACGACGGTGTATGCCGGCAACAATCCGTTCGAGCCGCAGCTGAGCGACGTGTTCGTCACGAGCAGCCGTGCGCACGGACTCTATCGCGGCGGCACGTTCGGCGTGCGGAAGCGCTTCTCACAGAAGTACCAGCTCGAAGCGAACTACGTGTTGTCGAAGGACGAGGACGACGACTCGAACGAGCGCGATCCGTTCACGGACCGGTCGTTCAATTTCTACGATCTGGGCAGCGATTACGGGCCGTCGGACCGCGACATCCGCCACAAGTTCAATTTCTTCACCTATGTGGAGCTTCCACGGCAGTTCCTCGTCAACGTCCGCACGCAGGGGCGAACGGCACAGCCGATCACCTCGTCGCCGCGCGTCCTGAACGGCGTCGATCGGGGCCGCAACTGGGATCGGAAGGACAACAAATACTTCTCGCTCGACTGGCGGCTGCAGCGCGCCTTCCGCGCCGGGACGCGAGCCCAGGTCATTCCCAGCGTCGAGATGTTCAATACGTTCAACAATGCGAACAACGTGAATCCGTTGACAACGCCCGCGCTGTTCAACTTCGACGGCTTCCTGAGGCAGGGTGTCGGCGATCCGCGCCAGCTTCAAGTCGCCGTGAAGGTCACGTTCTAGCGAGCGCCTCGATCACATCCGGCAGCCGGTCGAGCGCCGCCACCTCGAAATACCGGCCGTGCGCGTGGGGTGGCACATCGGCGTGCTCGTGCGACCAGGTCAGGGCGGCCGGGATGTGGACCGCCCAGCCGCCGGCGTCGACCACCGGCAGGACGTCGGATCGCAGCGCGTTGCCGATCATCAGGAAACGATTCGGATCGATGCCGTGGCGCGACAGGATGGCGGAATACACCTCGGGCGTCTTGTGGCTGACGACCTCGACGAAGCGGAAACAGTCGCGCAGGCCGGATCGGTCGAGCTTCGACGTCTGGTGGAGCAGGTCGCCCTTGGTGATGAGCATCAGCGGGTACGAGGCGGTGAGCGTGGTCAGGACTTCGCGGACAGCCGGGAACAGTTCGATCTCCTCGGTCAGCATCTGTTTCGCGAGCTCGACGATGCTGCGGAGATCGGAGCCGGTCACCCGGCCATCGGTCAGGCTGATGGCGGTCTCGATGAGCGACAGCACGAAGCTCGAGACCCCGTAACCGTACACCTGGATGTTGGCGAGCTCGGTCTGGTTGACGCGGGCCTCGATCTCCTCCGCGCTGAGGACGACGCCGACGCCCGCGAGCAGACGGCGAAATCGCTCACGTCCCTCGCGGTAGCTTCGTTCGTTGTGCCACAGCGTGTCGTCGCCATCGAAGGCAATCAGGTCGAGGGTCATACGAGAGAGTTGTTACGGAGTCAACCGCAGATGTCCGAGAGCGCCCCGCTCGATGTCTTTGCGCTCCATCCTCATCGCGCGACACTGCACCGCGCGCCAATCCTTCAGAAAATCATCGTAGTGCTTCGAGAGAAAGTGCCCCGACTCGCCGACGGCGTCGAGGAAACGGCTGTTGTTGGCCGGCGAAAGGTCGATGATCTCGCGGTAGCCGGGGACAGAATGCTGCTCGTACGGACGTTCGGCGGCAACCGCCGCGACGTTCACCGTGCTCCAGTCGCCGCCGTTCGGCACCGAGCGGCTCAGCAGGGGACGCAGCGCGGCGACGGCATCAAGTCCCTGATGTGGAAAAATGGCGCGGTGCACCGCGTCCCAGCGCCAGCGCGTCATGTCGCCGCCCAGCCTCCCGGTGAGATCCGCCACGCCCTTGTGGAGCGCGCCGGTCACCGCGTCGTCGCAGGTCTCGCGCTTCGCCGTCCTCACATCGTCACACCAGGCGCTGTCGTTGCTGGCGAGCGTGCGAACGGCGAAGCGCGTGACGAATGAGAAGCGCTCCTGATAACGCTCGGCGACGAGCGGTCCCAGGTCGTCGCCGACGAGCGTGGGGGCCAGGTGCTGGAACCACGCGCCGAAGATCGCGGCGCCGGCGCTGCCGGCGGTGGCGTCGGCATTCCACTGGCGCAATATGTCGATCGCCTGGCGATCGGGCGCGCTCTCGGCGTGCGCATGCGCCAGCAGGAGAGGCAGCAGCGTCTTCGCGTGAAGCGACAGGGTGTCCGCCTGGATACGCGCGAAATCGTCCGGCGTGAGCCCGGTCCTCCCGCGGAGCAGATCGATGATGCGCTGCGCGCGATACGGCTCGGGCCACTCCAGCCCCAGCAGGTGGGGGTATCCCGGCGGTGCCGGCCGGTGGTTGGCGGTGACGATGACATGCTCAGGGGGATCGTAGAGGTGCGGCAACTCGTCGAAGGGAATCCATCCGGTCCATTCCGACGCGCCGCTCCACCCTTCCGCTGGAAGCGAACCGTCGCCCGACGCGCGGATCGGAATCCTGCCTGGTGCGTAGTACCCGATGTGTCCGTCGACGTCGGCGTACACGAAATTCTGCGACGGCGTGACGAAGTCACGCAGCGCCATCGTGAACTCGCTCCAGTTGCGGGCCTCGTTCATCTTCAGGAACGACGACATCGTCCCATCGACCGCATCGAGCGCCGTCCAGCGGAACGCCAGCGGGTCGAGCGGCGCCGGTTTGGGCCCCGTCTTCAGCTCGGCGCTATTTGCATTGATGGCGTCCGAAATCAGCGGGCCGTGACGCGTCACACGCACGTCGACACGCACCGGTTCGGCGCCTTTGACGATGATCGTTTCGGGAATCACCGTGACGGGCTCCTGAGCGCCGCGGAACTCCACATGCGTCCCTGCCGCGTCGAGATGCTCGCGATAGAGATCCTCGACGTCCGCGGCGACGTTGGTCGCGCCCCATGCGATGAAGCGATTGCGGCCGAGCGCCACCGCGGGCGCGCCGGGCAGCGTCGCGCCGATGATGTCGAGATCGCCGCCCGAGACGTGCACCAGGTACCAGGTGGACGGTAGCCGGGCGCCGAGATGTGGGTCGTTCGCGAGCATCGGCTTGCCGCTCGCCGTCAGCGTGCCGTCAACGACCCAGTTGTTCGAGCCGAGGCCTTCGACCGTCCCGCCGCGGAGGAAGTCGCGAACAGAAGGCTCGCCTGTCGAGAGGCTCAGGGCAAGCGCGTTGGACCAGGACTGGGAATAGGTCGAGTAGGTCGGGTGGGTCGGATGGGTCGCATAGGTTGGGTAGGTCAGGTGGGTCGGGTAGGTCGGGTGGGTCGGGTGGGTCGGGTAGGTCAGGTGGGTTTCGCGCTCCGGTGTCCGCGACGATCGAGAGTCCATGCGTCGCGTAGGGAGGCATGAGCTGCGCCATGCGCTCGGGGCCCACGGCACGCACCAGGTCGTGGCGCAGCAGCTCGAACGAATAGTTCGCGCTCAGGTCCCAGGCCATCATCTTCACCCAGACGAGGACGTCCACGCCGGTCCAGGGATCGGGCTCGAAGCGGAGAAGCGAGAACTCCGGCGGCAGCGCGCTGCCGTGATGCGTGGCGATGAACGCGTTGACCCCGGCGATATATGCGTTGATTTGCTGCGTGGCCCACGCGGGGGTCGACGCCCATGCCGTTTTCGCGGCGCGGCCGAATCCAACCGTGCGAAGGAAGCGATCCTGCGGCAGCGCGGCCGGACCGAGGACCTCGGACAGCCGCCCGTGCCCGATGCGGCGCTGGAGCTCCATCTGCCACAGCCGATCCTGCGCGTGCACATAGCCGAGGCCGAACAAGGCGTCGGCCTTGTTGGCTGCGAAGACGTGCGGGATGGCGTCGGCGTCGCGGATGATGTCGATCGGCGCCGAGATGCCGGCGGCGGTCTCCGTGCCGGCGATCTCGGGCAGCGAGCGCCGCAGGTAGAGGCAGGATGCGGCCGCCGCGAGGGCGACCGGCACGAGAACCGCCGCGAGTGTTTTCAGCAGGACTCGACGCATCCCCGAATCATAATCAACTCTCAACGCTCAAGGCTCAACTCTCAACGCTTGACTCCCTGACCTTGAGACCTGACAGTTGAGACTTGTGAATGAGCTGAAAACGGTCCTCGACTGTTTGTACTCCGGGTTCAACTATCCCGATTCGGCGACCGATCCGATTCAGATCGTCCGGCGGTACGGGCGCGATGACGATCGCGAGATCGTCGGATTCGTGTCGGCGGCGCTCGCCTTCGGGCGCGTGTTGAGCGTGCTGCAGTCGATCGAGCGCGTGCTGGCGATCCTGGGTCCGGAACCGGCCGCCCGGGTCCGGCGCTTCGATCCGCGGCGCGACGGTGCGAAGTTCGTCGAGGTCGTGCATCGATGGACGCGCGGGCCGGACATCGTGGCCCTCCTGTGGCTGTTGCGGCAGATGGTCGATCGCTCGGGCTCGGTTGAGGGGTTTTTCCTCGAGGGCTACGACGCCTCCGCGGACGACATCGAGGGCGCGCTCACCAGCTTTTCGACGCGCGCGCTGGCGCTCGACCTGAAGGCGGCCTACGGGCGCGTGCCGAAGCGGCCTGGCGTCCGCTATTTCTTTCCGCGGCCGTCGGCAGGGTCAGGGTGCAAGCGGCTGAATCTGTTTCTCCGGTGGATGGTTCGCCGCGATGCGCTCGACCTTGGCATGTGGCGCCGCGTGTCGCCTGCAAAGCTGATTGTCCCGCTCGACACCCACGTAATCCGCGTCGGGTGCTGCCTGCGCCTGACGAACTACACGAGCCCGGGCTGGCGCATGGCTCGCGACATCACGGCGTCGCTGCGCCGGCTCGATCCGGACGACCCCGTCAAGTACGACTACGCGCTGTGCCACCTCGGGATGATGAACGCCTGCGGGTTCAACCGGGCGCAGGCGGATTCCCAGTGCCCTTTGCGAGGAGCGTGCAGGCCGGTTCAAGTCTCAACGCTCAAGTCTCAACGCTCAAGTCGCAAGTCTCAGCGTTGAGAGTTGAGCCTTGAGAGTTGAGCGCTGAGCGTTGAGATTTGAGTTCAGCTCTGAGCCTTGAGCGTTGAGACTTGAGCGTTGACGCGTCTGTATACGTCCACTGTCTTTTCGACCATCCGTTCGACGGTGAACCGCTCGCTCACGCGCGCGAACCCCGCCTCACCCATCCACCGCCGCAGATCGTCGTCTTTGAGCGCGCGCACGATCGCCGCGGCCAGCGCGGCGTGATCGCGCGGCGGGACGAGCAGGCCGTTGACCCCGTCCTCGACGATTTCCGGAATCCCGCCGGCCCGGGTCGCGACGATCGGCCGCGAGCAGGCCATCGCGTCGAGCAGCGACGTGCCCAGCCCCTCGGTGGCCGAGCTCATGACGAAGAGGTCGAATCCCTTGATGCAGCCGAGCACGTCGGTGCGGAAGCCGGGCAGGAGGACGTGCTTTTCCAGACGATGGTCGTGGATCTGTTTCTCGAGAGGCTCGCGGAGCTCGCCCTCGCCGAGGATCACGAAGCGCGCGTCGGGAATCTGCCGAACCACCAGATGCGCGGCATCGATCAGATAGCGCTGGCCTTTGTGCGGTACGAGCGCCGCCACGTTGCCCACCACCGGCGCTCCATGCGGCAGCCAGAACGCGTCGTGCAGCTTGACGGGCGGCGCGGCGAGCACGTGATCGACGTCGATCCCCTCGTGGACCGTCACCGCGCGATCGGCCTCCACGCCGTCCGCGACGAGCATCTGCCGGATCGCTTCGGATGCGGCTATGAAGCAATCGACCTGGCGATGCTTCCAGCGTGAAAACGAATTCCCCCTGAGATGAAAGTCCACGCGCCGTGACGCCACCAGGGCGGGCAGGCTCCTGGCGGACGCCGCGCCGAGAGACAGCGCCAGCGACGCCATGGCGACGCCGTGCGGGTCGTGTGCGTGGATGACGTCGGGCGCGAGCTCCTTCACGACGCGCGAGAAGCGCCACGCCGCGGACAGGTCCATTTCCGTTCGGGGTGCGAGGGGAATCAGATCGAGCCCTTCAGCCGCGCGCCGCCGGAGCTCGCCGTCCGGATGAGCGACCAGCGCCGCCCGATGCCCCATTGCCCGCAGACCGTTCACGGTCAGGAGTACCTGGTTCTGTCCGCCTCGCCAGGTCCGCGCGGTGTCAACATGCAGGGAGAACATCGAGATCCAATCTGATTAACACGACACCACGAAGAGCACGAAATCCACGAAAAGCACGAAAAAGATCATGTGTTTCATTTGTTTCGTGTCTTTCGCGTTTTCGTGTCTTTCGTGGCTGCTTCAGGACGTCACCGCTGCACGCACGTCAACTCTCAACTCTCAAGTTTCAAGTCTCACGGCCGCTGTGAGCGTTGAGCCTTGAGCCTTGAGAGTTGATCGTTCGTTCGATCTCCCAGAGCTTGGCGAACTTCAGAAACACGTAGTACGCGTTCATCGCCGAGATGACGAAGCCGGGCACGCCGTCGCGGATGCCGCCATGCGCGAGGTAGTTGCGCAGGAACGCGAGCGGCGCGTGACCGGCCATCTGCAGCGGTCCGGCGTGGCGGCCGTCCTCGTGCATCTGCCGCGCGGCATACGTCGTATAGCGGTCAATCGTCTCGAGATGATCCGCGAGGTCGCGATACGCGTAGTGCTGCAGCTCGCCGCGGAGCTGTCCGGTGGCGCCACGCACCGTCACCGCCTCGTGAACGTAGCGGCCGGTCCACTGGGCGGATCGGCGATCGTAGAGCCTCAGTTGATAGTCGGGATACCAGTCGGTCGTCCGAATCCACCGGCCGAGGTGCCACGTGATGCGCGGGATGCGGAACGCCGCTTCGCGCGGCGCTCCGGCGAGCAGCGTCTTGATCTCCTCGGCGAGCGCGGGCGTCACCCGCTCGTCCGCGTCGAGCGACAGAATCCAGTCGTGGCTCGCGATCGAGGCGGCGTAATTCTTCTGACCGATGTATCCGGGCCACTCGCGGACGACGACGCGCTCGGTGTGCCGGCGCGCGATCGCGACCGTCTCGTCGGTGCTCTGCGAGTCGACGACGACGATCTCGTCCGACCAGGCGACCGATGCGAGCGCCGCGCCGATATCCGCCGCTTCGTTTCTGGTGATGACCGTGACCGAGAGCTTCGGCAACGGGCGGAGTGTAACCCGCAGGCGGGTAGGGCGGGTAGGTCACGTAGGTCGGGTGGGTCGGGTAGGTCCTGTAGGTCACGTAGGTCGCGTAGGTCGGGTAGGGCGGGTAGGTCGCGTAGGTCGGGTAGGTCACGAAGGGCGGGTGGGTCCTGACCCACTCGCCCTTCGTCTCACCGCGAAGCGAGCCCTGCGGTGGTCACCTGACCTGCGCTGCCGGTGACCGGGGCGATTTGCACGGCATCCAGGTCGACAAGCGACTTGTTGTAGTCGGAGACGGCCTGGATCTCGATCGTGCGCGCCAGCGAGAGATCGCGCTGCGCCTGAAACACGAAAAAGCTGGACGACATGCCAGCGGCGAGCTTCTTTTCCTCGGCTTCGAGCTTCTTCTCCTGTAGCTCGCGGGAGGCGCGCGCCGACTGTACCCGCTTCTGGTTCGTCTGCACGTTGCGGGCGGAGTCGCGGACCTGCGTGGCGATCTGCAGTTCCATGTTTTTCAGCTGCGTCTGCGCCTGCTGGTATTCCAGCTTCGCCCGTGCGAGGTTCGCCTGAGATGTGCTGGCGCCGAGCGGGTACGCGATTTGGACGCCGAAGGTCCACTGAGGATATGCGCTGCGGAAGACGTCGCTCAATGTCGTCGCGTAGCTCCGCTCGATGGGAGTCGTGATGGCGCCGGTGAACTCCCCGGTGAACGGATTTCTCCCGGGCAACTGCACGCCGCCTACGCCGATGGCGCCGTAGTTCACCTGGGCGTTCACGTCGGGCAGAATCTGGTTCCGCAGATAGCGGATGTCCATGTCGCTGCGCTCGAGGCTGTTCTTCGCCGCCCGCAGGTCCGAGCGCTTGTCCAGGGCGTTGCGAACGGCCGCATCCATGTCGATCGCCTGTTCGCTGAACGGCGCCACGTCGCTCGGCTCGAACGCCGTCGTCCAGAAATCCGACGTGCCGGGGTCGAGGATGAGCGCGCGCAGGTTGTCCTGTGCGCGCTTGATGGCCGCCTCGGCGACGATGACCCGCTCCTCGTTGCTCGCGACCTCGGCTTGCGCCTGGACGATGTCGATCGGCGCCCTGACGCCAATCTCGACCCGCTTCTGCTCGTCCTTGAGCGACTGCTGAGAGAGCGCCAGCGATTCCTGCTGCGCCTTCAGGTTGTTGATGGCGGTCGAGAGATCCCAGTATGCGTTCCTGACGCCGCGCATGGTCTGCACGATCACCGAATCGAGCTGGATGTCGGAGAGGTCCCGGAACTTCTTGCCCGCGGCCACCTGCTGCCGAATCTGATCGATGGACCGATTGCGGAGCAGCGGCTGTGTGAAGTTCAGCGAGAGGTTCGACTGCAGACGCGGATTGAACGTGTTCGTGGGATCCGTCGTCGTGAACCGCGAGTTGTTCCAGTTTGCCGTGTAATTCGCACCCCACGGCAATTGCTCGGCGAGCGTGAGGCCGCTGAAAAACTGCCCGGTCGTTACGCTCGGCTGCGTGCCGGAGAAGATGTTGATCACCGGCTGTTGATTGGAGTTCTTCGTGATGGTCGTGCTGAACTGCGGGGCCCAGAACGATCGGGCCTGGGCGATCGCCGTGTCCTGAATCTGCGGGTCGATGCGCTGAATCTGGATGCCGAGGTTCTGCTCGAGCGCCAGCTTGACGGCCTCGTCTATCGAAAGCCTGCGCACCGACTCGCCCGGCTGCTGCGCGGCCGCGTGCGCGGCGGCTTGAAGGGCGCCGGTGAGGCGCGACTGTTCGCTCTGACCGAAAGCGGACATGGACATGGTCGCGATTGCGGCCGCGATCGTGGCAATCCGCGCGCGACGAATCGGTTGGTGCAGACGCATTGCTGACGCTCCATGAAAAAAGCGATGCCGCGTGCAGGTCTGAACAGTAGACGTTCGAGGCCGAGGTTCGGTTCGTGGAATTGTATAATGTCCGGCTGAAGCCGAGCTCCACCGATCCCGGACAACCCACCCGTGTCAGAGGTTTTCATGCGAATTTTTTCGCGCGCTGCTGCTGGTTTGAGCGCCGTCGCGCTCACCGCCGTGACAGCTCATCTGGCCGGCGCGCCGTTGCGAAAAGAGGTCGGCGGCCCCTTTTCGCTGACCGTCGACAGCATCATGCGCGGTCCGAAGCTGGTGGGCTATCCGCCGACCGCTCTGCGCTGGTCCGGCGACTCGTCGCGGCTCTACTTCGAGTGGCGCCGTCCGGAAGACGAAGAGGCATCGACGTGGGTGGTGGGGCGCGATGGCGGCCCGCCGCGCAAGCTGCCAGACGAGGAGCGGCGGAGCGCACCGCCGGTCAACGGCGTATGGGACAAGGCGCACCGGCGCGGCCTCTTCGTCGACCACGGTGACATCGTGCTGATCGACTCGGTGGCCGGCACGAGACGCCAGATCACGCGCACCACCGGCGACGAGGCCAATCCCCGCTGGGCGCGTCACGAAACGGCAGTCACCTTCACGCGCGACAACAACCTGTTCATCGTGCCGCTCGACGGCGGAGAGCTGGCCCAGCTCACCGACATCCAGCCGCGCAAACGTGATCCGCGCGACACCGACAGCCAGAAATTCATCAAGGCCGAAGAGCAACAGCTGATCGAGCACACGCGGGTCGAGGCCGAGAAGAAAAAGAAGGCCGAGGAAAAGGACAAAGCGCGGGCGCTGCCGAAATTCGAGCTGGCGGATCGGCAGTCGGCGACGGATCTGCAGCTCGCCCCTGACGGCAGGCACGTCTTCATCCTGGTGCTGGAGCGATCGGACGCCGCCAAGCGGCCGAACGTCCCCAACTACGTCACTGAGTCGAGCTACACGGAGGACATTCCGGCGCGCACGTTCGTCGGCGACGCGCAGGACAGGCGCACGCTCTCGGTGATGAATCTCGACACCGGGAAAACGGTCTCCGCCGCTCTCTCGGCGGACCTCGATCGCACAAAGGACACAAAGGAAACAAAGGACACAAAGGAAACGGAGCGAGGTCTGCGCTGGGGCATGCCGCAGATCTCCGAGGACGGCTTGCTCGCCGTGGCGCACGTCCGCGCCGACGACAACAAGGATCGCTGGCTGGCGGCCGTGGATCCCGAGTCGGGCAAGACGCGCGTCCTCGACACGCTGCACGACGAGGCATGGGTGCGGGAAATCGGCGGGCCGGGACCGAACGACCCGTCATTCGGCTGGCTGCCGGATCAGAAGCACCTGTGGTTTCTCTCGGAGCGGGACGGCTGGATGCATCTCTACAGCCTCGACGCGAGCGCCGACCAGCCATCCGCGCGGCAGTTGACCCGGGGCAAGTGGGAGATCGAAGCGCTCGCCCTGTCGGCTGACGGGAAAAAGTTCTTCATCACGAGCACCGAGGTGCATCCCGGCGAGCGGCACATCTACTCGATGCCGATTGACGGCGGAGAGCGCACCCGGCTGACGTCGATGACCGGCGGGAGCGCCGGCGAAGCGTCGCCCGACGATTCCACGTTCGGGATCATCTACTCGTCCAGCACTCGGCCGCACGAGGTGTACCTCATGCCGAACAGTCCGGGTGCCGCGGCCACACGGGTGACGACGACGCCGACCGAGGAATGGCGGTCGTTCAAGTGGGTCGAGCCGCAGCTCATCACGTACAGGACGCGCGACGGCGTCGACGTCTACGCGCGGCTGTTCACGCCGGAGATGATGGGCGCCCGTCGCGATCCCGCGGCGCCCGCCGTGGTGTTCGTCCACGGCGCCGGCTACGCGCAGAACGCGCACAAGTACTGGCCCAGCTACTACCGCGAGTACATGTTCCACAACCTCCTCGCGTCGCGCGGCTACGTCGTCCTCGATCCCGATTATCGCGCCAGCTCCGGCTACGGCCGTGACTGGCGCACGGCGATTTACCGCCACATGGGCGGAAAGGATCTGGAAGATGTCGTGGACGGCGCGAAGTATCTGGCTGAGAAGCAGAAGGTGAACCCGAAGCGCATCGGCGTGTACGGGGGCAGCTACGGCGGTTTCATCACGCTGATGGCAATGTTTACCACGCCGGATACATTCGCGGCCGGTGCCGCGCTCCGGCCGGTCACCGACTGGTCGCACTACAACCACGGCTACACGTCGAACATCCTCAACCAGCCGCCCGCGGATGCCGAAGCGTACCGGAAGAGCTCGCCGATCTATTTCGCGGCGGGGCTCAAAGGCGCGCTGTTGATCTGCCACGGCATGGTCGATACGAACGTGCTGTTTCAGGACACCGTCCGGCTGGTCCAGCGCCTCATCGAGCTGCGCAAGGAAAACTGGTCGGTGGCGATGTTCCCGGTCGAGAACCACGGGTTCGAAGAGGCCACGAGCTGGGCCGACGAGTATAAGCGCATCCTGAAGCTGTTCGAAGACAATCTGAGGGTCGCACGGTGATGCCGAGCTTCAAGATCACCCTCGCCTACGACGGCACCGACTACGTCGGATGGCAGCTTCAAGCCAATGGCGTGTCGATCCAGGGGCTTCTGGAGGATGCGCTGCGCGCGCTCGACGAGCGCGACGTGAGAGTGACGGGAGCCGGACGCACGGACGCCGGCGTCCACGCGCTCGGCCAGGTCGCCTCGTTCACGATCCAGCGCGCCATGACGGCCGGCGCGATGGTCCGCGCGGTCAATGCGCGCCTCCCTGGCGCGGTGCGCGTCCTCTCGGCTGAAGAGGCGGCCGAGACCTTCCATGCGCGGTCCGAAGCGACCACGAAGACGTATCGATACCGCATCTGGAACGGCGAGGTCGTCAGCCCGTTCGAGCGCCGGTACGCGTGGCACGTCGCCGGCGCGCTGGATGTCGAGGCGATGCGCGAGGCGGCGAGGCTCGTCGAAGGCCGTCATGACTTCGCGGCCTTTCAGGCGGCGGGCAGCCAGCTGAAGACGACGGTCCGGGAGATTCTCGTATCGCGGATTGCGGATTGCGGATTGCGGATTCCCGATTGCGGATTTGGACTCCCGTCGTCAATTCTCAATCCGTCCGCAATCCGCAATCCGTCCGCAATCCGCAATCCGCAATCCGCAATACTCGTTTACGAAGTGACCGGCACCGGCTTCCTGCGCCACATGGTCCGCACGCTCGCCGGCACGCTGGTGGAGGTCGGACGCGGACGCCAGCCGGCCGAGTGGATCACCACAGTGCTGGCCTCGCGCGATCGCACGACGGCGGGCCCGACGGCACCGCCCGAAGGACTGTTTCTCGTGCGCGTGGAGTACGGCGATTCGCTTGCGGCAGAGTCCTAAAAGCTTGTACACTCAAGGTTTACTACGAAGGACAAGGAATGTCGCTTGAGCAGCTCCTGGCGTGGATTCCGCCGGGATCGCCTGACGAGACGCTGGCGCGGCAGGTCAACTTCGAGCAGTTGCCCGCCCACGTCGCCATCATCATGGACGGCAACGGGCGATGGGCGGCGCAGCGGCATCTCCCGCGCGTCGAGGGCCATCGCGCCGGCATCGATTCGGTCCGCGACGTGGTGGAGACGTCGGCGCGGATCGGCATCGACGTCCTGACGCTCTATGCATTCTCGATCGAGAACTGGAAGCGGCCCCGCGCCGAAGTCAGCACGCTGATGATGCTGCTCAAGCGGTACATCCGCCTGGAGCTCGATACGCTGCTCAAGAACAACATCAAGTTCCGCGTCATCGGCCGCCCTGAAGATCTCGCACCCGACGTGCAGCACGAGCTCGAGATCGGCATCCGCGCGACCGCCGCCAACAGCGGGATGCTGTTCAACATCGCGCTCAACTACGGCGGGCGGGCGGAGATCGTAGACGCGGCGCGGCGCGCGATTGCCGAGGGCGTACCGGCCGACGACCTCGACGAGCGCCGCTTCAGCGAGCTCCTCTACACCGCCGGCCAGCCGGATCCGGATCTGCTGATCCGCACGAGCGGCGAGATGCGCATCAGCAACTTCCTCCTCTGGCAGATCGCCTACGCCGAGATTTGGGTCACCGAGACGCTGTGGCCCGATTTCCGCCGGCGCGACCTGCTCGACGCGGTTGTCGCCTACCAGAAGCGCGACCGCCGCTACGGCGGGATCAAGCCGTCGCCGGTGGCGCTCGGCGCAAAGTGAAAGAGTCGCCGCCCGCAGCCGCCACATCGCGATCGTTGCACGACGAAGGGCGCAGAACACAGAGGCGCGTGGGAACGCAGAGACGAAAGTCAACCGTCGCGAAGGCGAACGGTGAGGCGGGGCGATGACGCGCGTCCTCAGCGGCGCCGTGCTCATCGCGATTGCGATCGCCGTCGTCTGGTTCGCCCCCTCGCTGCTGTTCTTCGCCGTGGCGGAAGGGCTGCTCGTGCTCGCGTTCGTCGAGTACGCCCGCCTGGCAGCCGCCTGCGGGTTGCCGATCCCGGCCGTCGCGTCCGGAGCCGCCACGGTGCTGGTGTCGCTCGGCGTGACGTCGTTTCGCTGGATGGACGACCGGCTGACCGGCACCGCGGTCGCGCTCGATGCCATCCTGATGTCGGCTTTCGTCGTGCTCGCGGCCATGACCCTCACATCGTGGCGCGGCGATCGCGACGCGCTCGGGCGCGCCTCGGCGGCGGTGTTTCCGTTGCTGTATCTCGGCCTGCCGATCGGCGCGATGGCCGCGCTCCGCGCGCTGCGAGGGCGCGAGGCGCTTTTTCTGCTGCTGCTCACCGTGATGGTGAGCGACACGGCCCAGTACTACTCCGGCCGCGCGTTCGGGACGCGCCTGCTGGCGCCGGCGATCAGTCCGAAGAAGACGGTCGAAGGCGCGATCGGCGGGGTCGTGTGCGGCGCGCTTCTGATCGTCGTGGCCGGCGCGTGGTGGCTGCCGGCAATGCCGATCGCGCTCAGGGGGCTGCTGGGCGTGGCGCTGGTCGCACTCGGGATCGCGGGCGACCTGTTCGAATCGATGCTGAAACGCAGCGCCGGCGTGAAGGACAGCTCCACCCTGATTCCCGGCCACGGCGGCATCCTGGATCGCATCGACGCGCTGCTCTTCGCCGCACCGGTGTATTGCATTGTCCTCAAGTACGTTTAACCTCCGAGCCCGCGGAGATCGCAGAGAAAATCTTTCTAGGTCGGGTGGGTCAGATAGGTCGGGTAGGTCGGGTGGGTCAAGCAAGTCGGGTGGGTCAGGTGGGTTTCAGCCGAGCGTTTGGTTCCTGTCCGTGAAGCGCATCGCCATCCTCGGCTCCACCGGCTCCATCGGCCGGAGCGCGCTCGCGGTCGTCGACGCGCATGCCGATCACCTTCAGGTCGTCGGCCTCGCGGCGGGCGAGAACGCCGATCTGCTGGCGGCCCAAATCGCGCGGTATCGGCCCCGCGTGGCCGCGATGGCCACGGGCGAGGCGATCGACCGCCTGCGGCAGACCGGCACGTCGGGCGGACGCGCGGACGTCCTCATCGGAGGCACGGGCCGCGACGGCCTCGCCGCCGTCGCCTCGCACCCGGACGCGGATCTCGTGCTGTGCGCCTCGAGCGGCACCGAGGCGCTCGAGGCAGTGCTGGCGGCCATCGAGCTCGGCAAGACCATCGCGCTGGCGAACAAGGAAGTGCTCGTGATGGCCGGCGGCGTGGTGACCGAAGCGGCGGCGCGCAAGGGCGTGGCGATCCTGCCCGTGGACAGCGAGCACAACGCCATCCATCAGTGCCTGCACGGGCGTGGGCGCAGCGAAGTGCGGCGCCTGGTGCTGACCGCATCCGGCGGCCCGTTTCGCGGCCGCTCGGCGTCGGATCTGCAGGTCGTGTCCGCAGACGAAGCGCTGAAGCATCCCACGTGGCGGATGGGACGCAAGATCACGATCGATTCCGCGACGCTGATGAACAAGGGCCTCGAAGTGATCGAGGCCCACTGGCTCTTCGGCGTCGGCGGCGATCGGATCGAAGTCGTCATTCACCCGCAGTCGGTCGTGCACTCGATGGTCGAACTGACCGACGGGTCGATCATCGCGCAGCTCGGGGTCACCGACATGCGGCTGCCGATTCAGTACGCATTCTCGTATCCGGAGCGCTGGCCGGCCCTGCTGCCGCCGCTCGATCTGGCGCGGGCGGGACGGCTCGATTTCGAAGTGCCCGACACCCGGGCGTTTCCCTGCCTGCGTCTCGCCTATCGCGCGCTCGACGCCGCGCGCAGCCTCCCGGTGGTCCTCAATGCCGCGAACGAGATCGCCGTCGCGCTCTTCCTCGAGGGCCGCCTGGCGTTCACGGCGATTCCCCACGTGATCGAGCGCACGATGGCGGCGCATCGACCGGCAGAGGTGGCGACGCTGGGGGCTGTCCGCGGCGTGGACCGCCTGGCCCGTGAGCAAGCTCAGGAGATCGCCCGCGGGTTAGAATTGAAGTCTGAAGTGTGAAGTCTGAAGTCTGAAGTCTGAGGTTACTGGTTTGACGACACTACTCGCGTTTGCCTTCGTGCTGGGCGTCCTCGTGTTCGTGCACGAGCTCGGGCACTTTCTCGCCGCCAAACGCGTCGGCATCCGCGTGCTCAAGTTCCAGCTTGGCTTCAATCCCACCGTGCTCAGCGTCCACAGGGGCGGCACCGAGTACAGCATCGGCGCGCTCCCGCTCGGCGGCTACGTGAAGATGGCCGGCGAGAATCCGGACGACGAGCGCTCGGGCAAGTCGGACGAATTCCTGGCGAAGACCAAATGGCAGCGGTTCCAGGTCCTGATCATGGGACCGGTGATGAACATCGCGCTGGCGCTCGTGTTGACGACGGTCGTCCTCTACCAGGGCGTCGAAAAGGGCGCGTACGAAGATCAGCCGCCCATCGTCGGCGTGGTGGTGGAGGGCTCGCCGGCTTCCCGCTCGGACATCCAGCCGGGCGACCGCATCGTGTCGGTGGCGGGCCGCGGCATCAATACGTGGGAGCAGTTCCTCCTGGCGGTCGGCACGAAGGCGAACCGCGAGGTGTCGATCGGCCTGCTGCGCAACGGCATCGCGCTGGAGCGCAAGGTGACGCCCACTGTCATCGGGCAGAGCCGGTTCGAGGTCGGCGACGTCGGCGTCCTGCCGAACGTGCATCCGCACGTGCGGTCGGTGTTGCCGGGCGGCGCCGCCGAGAAGGCCGCCATCAAGGCCGAAGACGTCGTCCTCGCCGTGGATGGCCGGCCGATCACGTTCTCCTACCAGTTGAAGGAGGCGATCGCCAAGCATCCCGATCAGCTGATCACGCTGACGATTCTCAGAAACGGCGAGCAGCAGACGATTCAGGCGACGCCGGCGAAGCAAGGGAACGAAGGGCTGCTGGGAATCGGGATCGGCGACGAAACGGTGAAGATCAAACCCGGAGTCGGCCAGGCGATCGGCATCAGCGTCGAGAAAAACATCGAGTATGCGCGCGTGATCTTTCAGACGCTGTGGGGCCTCGTCACGCGAGAGACGTCGCCCAAGCAGCTGATGGGGCCGCTGGCCATCGCGCAGCTATCCGGGGAATCGGCACAGCTGGGCTGGATTGCGCTCTTCAGCCTCATGGCCTCGATCAGCTTGAATCTGGGGCTGCTGAACCTCATGCCCATTCCGGTGCTCGACGGCGGGCACATCTTCATCATGATGCTCGAAGGCCTCGCGCGCCGCGACTTCAGCGTGCGCGTGAAAGAGAAGATGCTGCTGGCCGGTTTCGTCGTCATCCTGATGCTGATGGTGACGGTCATCTACAACGACCTGACACGAATCAGCTGGATCGAGCGCCTCATGCCCTGGCGCGACGCTCCCGCGACGGGCGTGCAAAGCCCGAAGGGCGACACGGGCGCCGGGAGCCCGAAGGGCGACACCGACCCGACAGGTGCGCAGGCCCCGAAGCGCTGACGCTGTGGCCGCACCGCAGGCCGAGCCTATGACGACACATGCGGCCACCGAGGCATAAAGACACAGAGAAGAAGCTAGCAACTAGCGACGAGCAACTACTAGCAACCAGCAACTAGCAACTAGGAGCTTAGCCGTCGCGACTCGCCTGAAACGCTCGCACTGTTGTGGCTCCCAGACCAGTTTTTGTAGCGCCGGCATTTCAAAGCGTCTGAAGAAACGCGTGCCAACCGACGAGACCGCCGGGACCGCCGGGAAAACCTTCGATATTCCCTGATCTCTTCGTGTTCCGAAGTAGAACGTGGCATTTCTTCACCGGCTCTCTTTCAGGCTCGCGATTTGCACTCGGCCTCAACGGAGGTTCCCCGTGCAATTGATGAAATTCAGCGGACCCACCGTTCTCATGCTTGCGCTTGCCGCAGGTTCCGCGACGCCGCTCGCCGCCCGGATGCGCGAAGCAGGCGTGACGAGCGCGGACATTCAACGACTTCAGGACAGCATCTACAGCGTCTCGCGTGACCTGTCGGACGTCCGGTCCCGCGACGAAGCGGCGGTGTCTCAGCTGCAGGCCGAGCTGGACGACGCGCGCGACGAAGCCATCTACCTCAAGGTGAAGCTGCGGAAGAACCAGCCGATCCCCCGCCGCGAATTCACCGAGGTCCGGGACCGGATCGAAAGCATCCGCACCCGCGCGCGCGGCGATTCGTGGGACGCCCGCAGGGACAATGGCTCGTACATTCCTCCGATTGCGCCGGCTGGTTCGAGAACCGAATCCGCCTTCAACGATCCGTGGCGGACTTCTCCGACCGGCACCTCCGGCCGCTCGCAGGACGCGAACGAGATTCCGATCGACACGGAGCTCGACGCCAGGCTGCAGACCCCGCTGAGCTCGAAGACCGCGCAGGTCGAAGATCGCTTCGAAGCGACGACGATGTTCGACCTGCGGGACGAGCGGGGTCGCGTGCTGATTCCCGCCGGCTCGGTGATGCGCGGTATGGTGAGCTCGGTCAACAAGGCGGGCCGCGTCGACCGTAAAGGCTCACTCACCGTCACATTCGATCGCGTGACGATGAGCGGCCGCTCGTATCCGATTCGGGGGACCGTCTCGCAGGCGATCGAGAGCGACGGGATCATGGCGGAGAAAGAGAAGATTGGAATCGGGGCCGGAGCCGGCGCGATCCTCGGCGCGATTCTCGGCGGCGTCAAGGGTGCGGTCGCCGGCGTGCTCATCGGCGGCGGCGGAGTGATTGCCGCGACCGAAGGCACTGACGCCGAGCTGCCCGCGGGGACGGTCCTTCGCGTGAGGCTCGACTCGCCCGTGACGATCGCTCGTTGATTCCCGGCTCGCTGGGTCGGGTGGAGGCAGGCAGCTAAGATCTCCCACCTGACCTACTCG